>JAKEFG010000011.1 GCA_022616195.1 Candidatus Wolfebacteria bacterium
AACTATTCCAAAACTCAAGGAAACAAAGGCAAGATCGCCGATATGCTCTCTCTTGCAGAACGACCCCAAGAAGCCGCGGACAGAAGTGTCCCCGGCCACTGCTAGACTACGACAAACCGATTGAAGTTATTAACAAGTTCGTTGCGCTAAAAGTTTGAAACCGCCAGAGGAGAAGTTGCTCAAAATCTGAAATCCAAACTTTCCGAGGCGCAGGAGAAGCTGGACCGGCTTGTGTCGCTCTATTTGGACGGCGACATTGAACACGACCTCTATCTCACGAAGAAAGACGCGCTCCTGCGCCAAAAAGCGAAGCTCACGGAAAGTTTGGGAGATTTTGGGCAACAGGGAAAGAATCGGCTCGAACCCTTGCGGAGTTTCGTTGTGTCCTTAAAAGAAGCGGAAAAAGCGGCGCAAACAAAAAATTACGCCGAATGGCGCAACTTTTTCCGTTCTCTCGGCTCTAACCCCGAAATCAAGGACAAAACGCTTTCAATCAATTGGGGCGAACTCTGGGATTTTGCGGCGAAAACAAAAGCGGATTTTGCCCTGCGCCCGCCTGCCGGCGAGGCAGGGAGCGCGGCGTACTCGCCGCGCGGAGCAGTCATTTCCGAAAAAGTTAGTTTTGGTGCGCGTGGTAGGACTCGAACCTACGACCTCTTCATTATCAGTGAAGTGCTCTAACCAGCTGAGCTACACGCGCGAATGAGGGTTGTACGCAATCGCGAAGCGCGTGTTTCCGAGACAAGAAAAAATAAGAGCTTGTTCTTATTTTCCTTGTCCACGAGGAAACAGGGAGCGCGAGCGGTTATGTTCCCCAAGTGACGCGCGTGGAAGCTCTGCTTACAAGCGCGTCAACTACAGCGCACAAAAACTATATCAAAAATGCTATGTTTTCTCAATAAAAAAGAGGCACCGACCTCAGGGAGGTCGGCGGGCGCGAGCGGTGGCGCAGGTTCCAGCAGAACTGGCAGCGCCACCAAGAGAACCCACATGATCACCAGGAATCCCGCGAAGGCAAGGATCGTCTGCCACCAAGATTCTTCCTGGTAGGCGTTGTCTGGGCGTACCATCCCGGAACCTCCTTTCTCTAGGATAGTAGAGTAAAGCAAAAAATAAAAAAGTCAAGAGATATACCTACGTAACAAAATCGCCCTAACAATAGGGCGATTTTGTTGATTGTCATCCTTTCTTCTGTTCCGTTCACAGCCGGACTTTCCCGGCGGTCTGGGTTGCCATTAGGGCGTACAACCATTGCCCTCGCCTGTTAGCCCGAGGCGGACGGGCTTTCTGAACTCGATCGAGATTCAGAAAATCGACACCGTAAGTCCTACACCCCAAAGGGTTCGGACGGTTTCACAATGGAATCATTCCACGACCAGCTTCCGCTAGCCGTGCCTTGTTACGACTTAGTCCCTGTCACTGAGTTTACCGTGGTACCTGACGAGCAGGTACTTCGGGCACTCCCAGCTTCCTTGACTTGACGGGCGAATGTGATAGTTACAGGCTTCACGTTCCCACGTAGCGAGCGGATTTCCCGCACTACGCGAGCCCTTATGCGTGCATCTGCGATTTCAGTTGTTTGATTGTCTCTAGACCTTCCGGAGTGTGATGAGCTTTTGTAATGGCAAGATCAAGAATTTCACAAAATAATTCAAAATCTTTGGACCGTTTACTTTCAAGCGGGTGTCGCTCGAAGAACGGCACCACCAACTCTTTTAACAGTTGATAGTGAAAGATTTCAAACCGATAATTATTTCGTTGATTCTTCCGATACTCCTTTTGGAAGTAGATCTTTCCACACCCCCAGAACGCCTGTACTTTTTCAAGAAGCGGGAGGTCGTCCTCTCGCATCTTGATGTAGTACCGACACTGCACTCTGTAATGTACAGAGCCGTGTTTTGCATTCGGGGGAAGTAGATACACCGTAAAACTCCCTTCTCCATCGGTCAAACCGACAATATAGTCGGCAGATAACACACCAGGTTTTGTCCTTCTTGCGTGTTTTTTGTGAAAACGCGCAATACTACGACGCAGCTGACTTCCGATGTCTTTTTGGTATTTAGCGATAGTAACATTCTACCATGCCTTGAATTGCTGACACGACAATTCAATTCCTCACTGTGGAAAACATCGGATCTCCCCGGGTCACGCATAATTCTGTTCCAAACATCCCAGACACAACCATGATTTTGTGATCTTCCCCATCCTCACCACCCAATAATAGGTCGATCGGTTGTATAGATTGTCCGGGCTGTTTTTTGCTTCCAGATCCTCCGCCAGAGACCTTACGATCTCTGACTATCTTTCAGCTACGCTCCTATAGACGTTATAGGAGGAGTGGATTTAAACCACTTAGAACCATGCGCTGCCGGGCGCATTTATTTGTGAGTACAAAGCTCGAGAACGTATTCACCGCGGTGTGCTGACCCGCGATTACTAGCGATTCCAACTTCATGAGGTCGAGTTGCAGACCTCAATCCGAACTGGGGCCGGTTTTCTAAGGATTGGCTTAGGGTTACCCCGTCGCAACCCGTTGTACCGGCCATTGTAGCGCGTGTGTAGCCCAGGGCATCAGAGGGACATGCTGACCTGGCGTCATCCCCACCTTCCTCTCCCGTGAGGGAGCAGTCTCGGCTGATACGTATAACAGCCAACGAGGGTTGCGTTCGTTACCCCACTGAAGGGAACAGCTCACGCCACGAACTGACGACGGCCATGCATCACCTGTCCTGCCGTCCGAAGAGGGTTTTGGTTTCCCAAAACTTTCGTCAGGATTTCAAGCCCTGGTGAGGTGCTTCGCTTGCCGACGAATTAAACCACACGCTCCACCGCTTGTGCGAGCTCCCGTCTATTCCTTTGAGTTTTAGCCTTGCGGCCGTACTACCCAGGCGGTCCGCTTAACGCGTTAGCTTCGCCTCGGAGAGGGTCGATACTCCCCAAAGCTAGCGGACAACGTTTAGGGCCAGGACTACTGGGGTATCTAATCCCATTCGCTACCCTGGCTTTCGTGTTTCAGCGTCAGGAACGCACCAGTCTATTGCCTTCGCCTTTGGTGTTCCCCACGATATCAACGGATTTCACCCCTACACCGTGAGTTCCGTAGACCTCTTGCGCCCTCCAGTCGTACCGTTTCTCTCGCGATTCCGAGGTTAAGCCCCGGGCTTTAACGAGAGACTAATACAACCGCCTACACACCCTTTACGCCCAGTGATTCCGGATAACGCTTGGGGCACTCGTATTACCGCTGCTGCTGGCACGAGTTTAGCAACCCCTTATTCATCGGGTAACGTCAATAAACTTCCTCCCCGATAAAAGGTTTTTACACTCCGAAGAGCTTCATCAACCACGCGGCGTCGCTCCGTCAGGCTTTCGCCCATTGCGGAAGATTCTCGACTGCAGCCACCCGTAGGTGTTTGGACAGTGTCGCAGTTCCAATGGTGGGGGTCAGGCTCTCACCTCCCCTACGCGTCATAGCCTTGGTGAGCCATTACCTCACCAACAAGCTGATACGAAGCAGGCCGTTCCGGAAGCGATAAATCTTTACTCTTACGAGACCATCAGGTATTACCCACGGTTTCCCGTGACTATTCCTGACTTCCGGGTACGTTCCTACCTGTTACTACCCCGTTTGCCGGTGCCTTGCGGCCCCTCGACTTGCATGCCTTATCCACGCCGCCAGCGTTCATCCTGAGCTAGGATCAAACTCTGAATATTTTGTGAACGGAACAAAAGAAAGAATACAACCCCGACGCCTGCCTGCGGCAGGGTCGGAGCCCCGACCAAAGCGTCGGGGTCTTACTTTCTGTTCCGAATAGACGTACTTAATTTACATTTGCATGATATTCGGTTGTCAAAGGACTGAAAAATCCGCCAGAGGCGGGTTCGTGAGCGTCACAGGCAGATGATGTCACTTCGGTTGTTCCTAGAAATCACTCATATGCTTTATGGGACGCCGCGCGAACGCGAACGACTCCATTATAGACGCTACAAAAAAGTTGTCAAATAGCGCTTTTGTGGCTCAACCATGGTATCTCCAACTATAACCTGAACAAGCTGTGGAAAGTCCGATATGTCAGATAAGGTCAAACTCTTCAAAAGCTTTCTCAAAAAGTGCGACAACCCGATGCGCCTCACGCTGGGTCAGAATGAAATCGCCGCCTTCGTGTGCAATGCGGTTACGTACCTTGTGCGCCTCCCACGCCTCGTCGAGCGAAGTGAAGTCGCTCCCCTCAATGCCCTTGAGTTTGTCGCCCAAGTCGGCACCACCGTATCCCATCCGCGTTACAAGCTCATCGAGCATAATGTCCGCCTCGATGATCGCCGCGCGCCAATCATTCGGATTATCAGATTCAACAAGTGATTTCACACGTTCCCACCGCTCGTTCTTTTCAACAGAAGTTGATCTAAATACTGTCTCATCTGGCACATTGAGTGCAAGGCGCTCTGTTTTGCGGATTTGATTAGTGCGCCAGATAGAGTAAATGATGCCGGTGAGTAAGAGTAGGGAAAGGATTGTAGATATCCATGTCAGCCGCCACCAGAATGTAGAGAGCGCTGTGACAATTTGTATGTCTCTCTCCCGTACCCACCCATCTGGACTTTCTCTGAAGTCAACGCTCCACCACCGTTCGTCCAAAATGGTCACCGGGCCGTCGGTGAGTGTACCAAGAGCACCTACCTTTTGCGTGCCAAGGAGATTTATGCCGCCCGCCTCGCTCCAGACAAATGTTTCGTTCTTTGTTCGCACCATTGAGCCAAGTGGTGTCTCATCAGAAAATATGTAGTGTGCAAGAATCCGTGATGGGGAGAGTGTGCCGAAGCGAGTTCGGAGCGGCACAAGAACCGCGCTTAAGAGCGTGGCAAGTATAATAAGCCCTATAAACCAGGTCAGAATATCGTCACCGAATAAGTCAAAAAACGTGCCGCCGCTTGTGTCGCCCACTGGTTTTTTGTCTTTGTCTGCCATTTTAAAAAGGGATGATCCTTTAGGATACTAGAGTTGGAGATACGGACAATACAGCTATTCCTCGCCGAGAAACCTCTTACCAACGCTAAACAGCAACTCTTCATGGAGGTGCGGCGCTATAAACTGAATGCCAAGTGGAAGCTGTTTTTCCTCTTCTTCAAGGTTCCCGGCTGGAATAGAGATAGCAGGCATGCCTGTGTGATTGGCTAATACCGTAAAAAGGTCTTCAAGATAGAGCTGCACGGGGTCCCCTATCTTCTGCCCTATTTTAAATGCAGGCCCGAGCGAGGTTGGGGTCGCGACAAGATCAACCGCAGCAAAAGCAGCATCGAAATCTTTTTTAATCAGGCGCCGTATGCCCATTGCACGGTTGTAGTATGCATCATGGTAGCCTGCTGAAAGCACATAGGTACCGAGAATAATACGTCGGCGTGGTTCAGGACCAAATCCTTTCTGTCTCGTTGCAAGATAATCTCCCAGCAAATCCTCACCATCCACATGCAAACCATACTTAACTCCGTCATAGCGAGCAAGATTGGTCGAGGCTTCAGCAGGAAGATAGACATAGTAGGCAGGTACGGCATAATCAGCGTGTGGAAGATTGATATCGCGTATTTCATAGCCGAGTGTTTTGAGTTTGGAGAGTGCTTCCTTAAAGATTGTTAACACTCGCTTATCGATGGTCTCGTGTTCAAGAAATTTCCACGGCACACCGATGGAACGCGCCTGTTTCTTGATAAGCGGATAGTCGTCGCGGTCGACGGTCGTACTATCCATTGGGTCTTTGCCCTTTATTACATTAAACACAAGTTCTGCGTCTGCGATGGTGCGTGTGATAGGTCCAATGCAATCAAGCGAACTACCCAAGGCAATGAGTCCGTAGCGTGAGACGGCACCGTAGGTGGGTTTCAAACCAATGACCCCGCAGAGTGCCGATGGCTGACGAATGGATCCTGCGGTGTCAGAGCCAAGCGCCGCAAGTGCCATGTCAGCAGCAACCGCTGCGGCTGACCCCCCGGAAGAGCCCCCCGGCACACGAGTAGTGTCGTGAGGATTTTTGGTCACCTGAAATGGAGAGCTTTCCGTAGACGTTCCCATCGCGGCATCGTCCATGTTGGTACGTCCCAAAAAAATCGCCCCGACATCTTTTAACTTTTTTGTGACGGTTGCATCGTACGCGGCGGTATAATTTTTTAACATTGTTGACGCAGCACTTGTGATATGCCCTTCAATCAAAATATTGTCTTTCACCGCGAGCGGAATACCAAGAAAAGAAGTCCTCTGTTTTGAGTCCTTAGTCCTAAGTTTTTCGTCAGCTTTACGGGCTTGATTGAGAATGTCATCGAATACTTCCAAGTACGCCTGGATGTCGCTGTCCTTTTCTCTAATCGCACTAAGATGTGCCTCTGCAAGCTCCACCGCTGAAAAATCACCTTCGTCCAAATGTTTTCGTGCTGTCGTTATAGTCAATTCTTTTATGTTTATTTTTTCACTCATGTCTCAGGACTGCTGACTTATGACGTGCTTACAAAATGTTCTTCACCTTCACATAGTTACCCTCCCGCGCCGGAGCGGCCGCGAGCAATGCTTCCGTATATATCCCCGCTTCATGAGGAGTGACGTCTTCTCGTATCACATTGTGGGGTATGCCGATACGCTCTTCTGCTCGCATATCTACCTCGACTTTTTGTACCTTACCTACAAACACAAGAATATCTTCCGTGTCTTTGAGGAGGTTTTCTTTCTCTTCCTCTGAAAGACCGATTCGCGCCAGTTGTGCAAGGTTTTCAATGTCTTTCTTGTCCATCCCGATAGTGATAGGTCGTGCTCGCACGACCGTTATTAACGTTGACCAATCTCCTAAACCAACGACCTCGAACTACATATTTCGCCCCAAGTGACTGCTGTGGTAGTCATTATCGGAATCCATAGTCCTATTTTAACATTTTCTTGAACTCTTGCTCACCTAGAATTTTTAGATCAAGTTTTTGGGCATCGTTGTATTTTGAGCCTGGTTCAGAACCTGCAACCACATAATCGGTCTTGCTGGACACCGAGCTTGAAACTTTTCCACCGAGTGCGCGGATTTTTTCCTTAGCATTGTTGCGCGTCATTCCAGCGAGCGTCCCTGTCAGTACAAATATCTTCCCCTTCAGTTTCTGACTTTTGGCTTTCAACTTTTGGCTTTTAACTACACTGATTTCTTTAAGCAGTTTCTTGAGTAGCTTCTTGTTCTCCGTGTCGCGGAACCACTTATGGACCGACTTCGCAACAATTTCACCCACACCGTCTACTGCTTCAAGTTCTTCCAGGTTAGCTCCCTGCAGGCTCTCAAGTGTGCCAAAGTGCTCGGCAATGTCGCGCGCCACCTCTTCCCCTACTTGAGAGACAGAAAGTCCAACAAGCAGGCGGTGGAGTGACACTCTCCGTGCTACATCTATCGCGGAAAGTAAGTTAGCAACTGATTTTTCCGCGAAACGTTCCAGGGGCAATAGGTCGCCCTCCCTAAGCGTAAAGATGTCAGCAACATCCTGAATCAGTCCTTTCTCAAGAAAAAGTGCGACTTGTTCTTTGCCGAGACCGTCTATGTCAAAGGCTCTTTTTGACACAAAATGTTCCAGTTTCCGCCGTTGCTGCACCAAACCTCCGGGATACTTACAACGATAGGCTGCTTGCCCCGGAACACGGACAAGTGAACCGTCCCCGCCACACAAAGGCACCCGCTTGGGAAACCGCCACTTTTTCTCTTTCCCCGTCCGCACATCCTTCATAACCTCCACAACCTCGGGTATAACGTCTCCGGCACGCTGGAGAATCACCGTGTCGCCGAGGCGGATGTCTTTTTCTGTGATGAAATCCTCATTATGAAGGGTTGCCCGAGACACCGTTGCGCCCGCAACGCGGACGGGTCTGAGATGCGCCACCGGCGTGAGTACACCGGTACGTCCCACCTGGAGCACGATATTCTCCACAACAGTTGTCACCTGCTCCGCGGGAAATTTGTAGGCAATGGCATAGCGTGGTGCCTTAGCGGTGTGTCCGAGAACCCGTTGCATCTCTGTACTGTTTACTTTAACGACAACGCCATCAATATGATAACTTTCCTTCCGCCGCTTAGAAACCCACGATGTGTAGTATCGCTCAACATCTTCAATAGTCCGACAGAGAATGTAATGCGGATTAACCTTAAAACCAACTTTTCTGAGATACTCTAGTTCAGCAACCTGTGTCTTTTGACTGGACTCTTCTACGTCATAAATGAAACTTTCAAGTTTGCGACCCGCGGCAATACGTGAGTCAAGCTGGCGGAGCGAACCTGCTGCGGCATTCCGTGTATTTGCAAATATCGGCCCGCCGACTTCCGTGCGTTCTCTATTAATACGAGTAAGTTCCACTTCGGAGAGCCACGCCTCACCGGATACGATGATGCTCACATTCTTTTTCAACATAAGCGGCACACTCTCAATCGTTTTTACGTTTTGTGTAATATCCTCACCGACCTCACCGTCACCGCGTGTTGCACCAAGCTTCAGTTCCCCTTTCTCATACGTGAGAATAATTTTAAGCCCGTCGATTTTGAGTTCAACACAATACTCAGGCTTCTCGGCATTACCTGCCTTAATAAGTGCGCGTAACACCTTCTCTTCCCACCCCCTCAACTCTGTAAACGAAAAGACGTTGTCAAATGAATATTGGGGTACCGCGTGCCGCACTTTTTGAAAACCTTCAAGCGGCCTGGCGCCAACCCGTTCGTGTGCACTCTTTTTCTTCTTGAGTTCGGGATACTTCTGCTCCACTTCTATGAGCTCGCGTACGAGCGAATCGTACGCCTCGTCGGATATCTCCGGCGCGTCAAGCGTGTGATAGAGGCGGCTGTGATGCACAATCGCTTTCTGGAGCTTTGTATAGCGCTTTTTGACGCTTTCAGGGATGCTCATATCCCCTTAGTATAGCAGTTTGCGGCTAGTAGGTCGCCCGAAGCGCGCGCTCAATGCGGCGCGGGTTGTTCGTGTCGCAGGAATTATAGCCGCGCGACTCAATGCGCGTGCCGCCATCCATCTTGGCAACTGTTACTCGCGCGCAGCGATTAAACGAGCCGCTGAGCGGGAGCGTAAACGTCGTCGTTGCAAGCCCGTTCGCCTCGTCAACGACAGTTGTCCAGTCATTTACTGCGGCACTGATGTCAGTACTGACGCAACTAACCCCACTTTCCTCATCAATGGGGCCGGTAAAATCACCCCCAGGGGTAGCGTTGTACAAATCCTCAATCTCTGAATCAGAAAGTACACGCTCGTATACTCGCACTTCGTCAATGAGACCGTTAAAAGGTGCCCCTCCGCCAATACGCCTCCCTATGCCAAAATTGCGACCACTCACTTCTGCCGGACTATATGCAAATGGTCTGGTATCTTTCAGGTCACCGTCTAGATAAAAACGGGCATCGCTGCCGTCCCATGTCACTGCCACGTGAATCCAGTCGTTAAGATTATATGACCCAATCGTACCGGCAACCGAGACCTGCCCGCCTGCGCCATCGTTGCTGTACAGCACCATTTGGGTCTCGTTTGATTGGAACTCAAAGTCATACTCAACCGTCGGCACATCGCCGCTCCGCAGGTCGGCATAAATAGCGTCCGTGGTGCTGGTGCCCGCTCGCTGTACCCACGCGGCAAGAGTAATAGTGTTACCCATAAATAGAGAAGAGGTGTCTGGAATCTCAACCCGCTCACTCGTATCGTCATCAAACGCAATAGCCGCACCGATGAATCCGCTTCCGTCGCTCCATTCTGATGCACTTATGTTAAAGACACTACCTGTATGACCGTTCCCGGTCGTGTCAGCGGCTGTTGTAATCACCTCGTTATCATCAAACTTCCAATACGCAACAAGTCCGTTGCTTAATGTGTTACCGTAATAGCCGAAAATACTCCCCGCATAGTTCGGATGTTCCAAATCCCAGTAGAGTGTGCATTCAAGACCTGTGTCAGCAGAGTAAAAAGCAAATTGTGAATCACGTATCTGCGAGGAGAGTATAAACTCTTTGAGCGTGATGTTAAAAATAGTGAGTCCGATTGACAGCACCAAGGACGCGGTTAGTACCGCGAACAACAGTGCAAAACCGTCTTCTCTTATACTGTTCCGCATTTGGTGCATGACGTATACTTATGAGCCCCAGTTAAACAAATGTTCAGAGACTGTAAATGATTTCGAGGTAAGCCCCGTCTGCCAGAACATTGTTACATTGACACGAACCTCTGCATTCGGAATAACCTCCTCAAGATAAATCTCCCGAGTGAAGATGGTGTCCTCCCAGCCACTGGTATTGCTGTAACCATACTGACCGCTTAGGGTATGGTAGCGAATCACCGGGCATGCCTGACCCGGGCACTCGACAACGTTCTCCAACGGAATGTCAACGGTGCAGAGACGCTCCACGACAGTTGAATCACAGTCCTCAAGCCCCATAAGCCAATCGGCTTCGTTCAATATATTATTGTCACGCACGTTTCGGATATACTCAACCGTCTCCTGTGCAAGAAAGTTCGCTGTCACCTGCTGACGCGCAAAGTTGGCCAGTGCCAGCCCTTGTCCGGCAATAGAGAGCGGTCCGGCAAGCGCCACCACTAACAACAGCACAGCGACAAGCGCCTCAATAATAGTGAACCCTCGTTCAGATTGTGTGTGTTGTCTATCGGTCATAGATATCATTCTAACGCCCGTTGCGACACAAGCGTCTCAATACTGAAATCCGTACGCTCTTTATCGGCTTCTCCGACATGACCCTGTATGACAATGAGCACCCGCGGTTGGCTGTTTGCCACTTCGGCGCCGTCAACGTAAAACGTCAGTGTGTCAATAATAACCTCCGGGGCAGTGACGGCGATGTAATTTGTCCCCCCGTCAGTGGAACGCTCAAGTGTTGTCCCCACAAGGCGATATACCACCTGGTCTTCCGTGGTGCCCGGGTCCCCACCCGACGGCTCAAACGCCATTGTGCTTGCGCCGCTTACCGCACAGTCAGCAACGTTTCCTAGGTCACCGCTCGCCCCGCAGTGGTACGTCGTACCGACACGCATCGTGCGCGTCATGCTATCCACGGCAAACTGCAAGTTGTTCATCACCGACTTCTCCGCCTGCGCCTTGCGATTGGAGTCCACGATCGTGAGGAGCGACCCGACACCGATAAGCACTACGACGGTCAGAATGCCAAGCGACACCACCATCTCAAGTAGGGTAAACCCGCCCTCACGTTGCCGTTTTTTTGTATTCCACCGATGCATACTATGCTTCCACGTCCACTACCTCTACGGCAATTTGACCGCTTGACTGTACCAGCACCATGCGTTGTGTGCCACCCGGCGACTCGACAAATATGCTCGCTGTGCCGTACTGCGCTCCAGTATTGTCGGTAATAAGCGATTCCGGATCAGGCCGCCGGAATATAACGCTTAGACCAGTAATAGGCGTCACTGTGTCATCGCTGCAATTTTCCACCGCACCGTTCGCACCGCAGAACCGGGGAATGAAAAACCCGCTCCGCAATGTGTAGGTATTAAGTGTTTCCCCAGAACCGGTGAACCTGTCGTTTTCATCCTGGTCAATAAAAAGCTGATACACACTGGAATTGTCGGATGAAAAATGCACCCCGTACGCATATTCAAAAGAGCCGGAGCCCGGCGTCGCCTCGCGCACGGAAAGACCGTACACTTGCGCCTCCCGTATGGAAAGCGCAACGTCATACGCCAGATTGGAGAGAATGATTTGGCTGTTGAACTGGGTATTCTTAAACAACACCACGAGCGAGATGATGGTAAAAATACTGATTACCACGAGAAGTTCAACGAGCGTGAATCCCGCTCTAGGGTGTGGGATGTGGGGTTTAGGATAGAGATGGTGTATCACAAGCCGAGAAGAATGCGAATATCAAAACCGAAAAACAATACAACGAGCACGCCAAGAATAATGAAGGGTGCAAATGGTATTTCACTCTTCATTTTAAGCGGTTTATGCTCTCGGAACAACCCGCGTTGTCCCGACACATTCTGCACTATAAGCACCGCGACACTCGCCACAGCACCAACCCAAAAAGCAAGAAGGAGTGCACTCAAACTCGGCACGGGGCCGAGAAACCACCCGGCGCCCCACGCGAGTTTTGCGTCGCCGAGTCCCATCCAGCGTCCGCGCGAGAGCACCCATAACAGAGCAAATGGCGCAGCACAAATCGGACCGGCGAGAAGCCACCACTGCGCTACCTCAAGTGCTCCCGCAAAGAACAGATATGTGCCCCAAAGAAACGAGAGAACGATAAACGCGAAGACGAACGGATCGGGGATGATCTTGTGCCGAAGGTCATAGACGGCGATAATCAAGAGCACGCTGACAGTAAGTATGAGATATAGGGTATAGAGTATCGTGTATGGCGATATGGCTGCGACCGAAAACACTTTGAGGAAGACACCAAGAAAGAGCATGCCAGCCGTAAACTCAACAAGCGGATACTGCCATGAGATACGCGAGCCACAGGCGGTGCACCTTCCACGCTGAGCGAGGAAACTTGCAATCGGTACAAGCTCATGCCACGCAAGTGTCCGTCCACATGAGTGACAACAAGAACGTCCTGTCACCCGTCGCCCGGTGTTGTAGCGAAGAATGACCACATTAAGAAAACTGCCGACGATCGCGCCGAAAACAAAAAATAGGATGCCGACAGACCAGTACATATAAAGAAGTATATCAGGAAAAACAAACCGCCCTCGCTTTTGGGAGGGCGGTTTGAGAGACCAGAGAAGTTCAGAAATTAGTCGCAGGTAAAGTCAGAACCTTCGGTAATCGTCGCGGCCGGGACAGTTGTCGCGTTACCGGTGTAGTCCACACAGTAGTAACCTGTGACGCTCTGGAGTGCTGCTTCCGCGCCCCATCCGGCGGCGTCGTCGGCACAGTCAGCGGTTGCTGGACCACCTGCCGCAATAATTGCTCTATCAACATTGGTGTCTGAACACACCAGCGCATAGTCGCCGTCATTGTCGTAGACGAGTTCCGCCTGCGCGCGGATGTTGTTGAGGTCTGATTTAATTGCAGCATCACGGCCCTTGTCTCGGGCGGTGTTCAGGCTCGCGAGCACGACCGACGAGAGAATGCCGATGATAGCGATAACCACCAGAAGCTCAATGAGTGTGAATCCTCTGTTTCTGCTAAACATAGTAAGTTTATTATTGTGGTTCAATATAAAACTCGACCTAGTAAAAACGGCTTGTTTTTTAACCGTGGTTTCATTATACCTTATATTTCCAACACCTTCTCAACAATGTGGATAACCCCTTACCACTCTTGCGCTAGCAAGAGTGGTAAGGGGGCTAGAAACTGCTTGAGATGTTGTAAATCGGAATGAGCACCGAAGCAAGTAGCGTCCCCACACCGAGTCCAAGAAGCACAATCATTACGGGCTCAATGAGGTCTACAAGTGTGTCCACGGCGTTTGACACCTCGCGACGGTAGAACGTCGCAAGCGTATTGAGGATATTGCCGAGTTCCCCCGTCTCCTCGCCGATACGCACCATTTGCACCATGATGCCGGGTATCTCGTCATAGCCAGACATGGCGTCCGCCACTGTTGACCCGCCGCGGATAGCTACTGTCGCATCTTTAAGAATCTTCTCATAGAGAATATTGCCGACCACAAGTGATGTATCCTCAAGTGCACGCACCATAGGGATACCGGCGGTGAGCATAGTGTGCATGTTGTCGGCAATGCGCGAGAGATAGAGCTTACGATAGAGACTCCCAAGGTACGGGAGTTCAATCCTGAGACGCGCAAGGTTGATCTTGCCACGCTCAGTCCTGCTGTGTCGCCACAAGAAAAACGCACCGATGATGACGAGCACCAACAGAAGCACCCCATAGTGTACGAAGAAATCAGAGAGTCCTATGACTGCTTTGGTATAAATCGGTATGTCTTGTCCCGAGTCGGCTATAATGACACTCAACTTAGGAATGACTGTTGTAAGCATCAGTACCATAACCGCAATAAACGTCACAACAACAAACGTGGGGTAAATGAGGGCATTCCGAGCCTTGGAGGTCACTTCGTAGGTGCGATCAAGGTAATCCGCGAGGTGGCCGAAAATTTCCTCAAGTTGTCCGGTCTCCTCACCGACACGCACCATACTGACATAAAAGGGAGAGAACACCTTCGGGTGCCCCTCCAATGCTTTGGAAATGGAACTTCCGCCTTGGAGAGCAGTTGCGACTTCACCGAGCGCTTTCCGAAGCTTTTCATTTTCCGTTTCCTCCGCAAGCATGTTGAACACCTTGAGTGCAGACACCTGTGCTTGAAACAGAGTGGATATTTGGCGAGAGAGAATGACAATGTCGCGGTTGGAAACGCCACGCAGGCTGGCAAGATTACGCTCAAAAAAGGGTACCTTATCTGCGGGTTCCAGAGAGACGATGACAAGCCCACGTCGCTGCACGCCACTGATAGCGACATCTTCACTAACCGCCTCAATGGTACCTTCAACCTCACGACCAGTCTCATCAATTGCTTTGTAGGTAAAGAGTGCCATGACTGATTTTACTTAGCGAGCGAGAGCGAGCTTAGTAACAATCGCCACCCAGCCCTTATTTTCTGAATTGAACAAAACAACTTGAAAGATAAGGGCTGGGTTAAGAATTGTACATTCGCTACACTCATAACAATTCTATAACATCTTTTCCAACACCTTCGGGTTCAACGAGTGCCGACGTGCTTCCTCCACAGTAACATCACCGGCACGCACCAGCTCGGCAAGCGAACGATTCATATCAACCATACCACTCTCCAGTCCGGTCTCAATAACCGTGTTGATCTCGTGTGTACGCCGCTCGCGAATGAGATTTGACACCGCGTTATTGTTTACCAAAAGCTCGTACGCTGGCACCAAACCACCAGAAATACGTGGAATGAGGCGCTGGGAAAAAATGCCTGCGAGGGAACCGGCAAGCTGGACACGTATCTGATCCTGCTGACTCGCCGGGAAGGAGTCAATGATACGATCAATAGTTTGTGCCGCGTTGTTGGTGTGAAGTGTGGAGAAAACCAAATGCCCGGTTTCCGCCGCAGTTACCGCCGCAGAGATAGTTTCCGGACTCCGCATTTCACCAATCAACAGCACGTCAATGTCCTGGCGGAATGCCTGCCGCAGTGCTATGTGGAAATCAGCTGTATCAACTCGCACCTCGCGCTGGTCAATCATTGATTTTTGAGGTTCAAAGAGATATTCAATCGGGTCCTCAATCGTCACAATGTGCTCGGCGCGCGAAGTATTGACAATTTCAATCATTGCGGCGAGCGTTGTCGATTTTCCTTGCCCCACCGGACCCACAACAAGGAAAAACCCTTGCGGTAGTTCGGTAAACCGGCGGAGCGCATCAGGTAGATTGAGTTCCTCTAGTGTTTTGATATGACGGGGAATAAGACGGAGTGCAATGCCAATACCACCGCGCGTGTAGTAGCAGTTGCCGCGAAAACGAGCTTCATTCCGGTACGCATACGAAAAATCGATTTCTTTGTCTCGCAAAAAAAACTCCCGGTTTTCGGACGACAGCAGTGCCTCCATGAACCCGACGCTGTCCTCCTCTGACAAAACCTCCTCTTTTACAAGCGGCACAAGAAGACCTGATACACGAACAGTTGGACGATATCCGTGCACGAGGTGTAAATCGGATGCCCCTTCTTTGACGACTGTCTCAATAAGGTGCTCGAGTTGTTGCATATGTTCCATACTATGTAGTATAGCAGACCGATTGTCTCTACCAACCAGCGGTTACTCGCTTCCCGATTCGATTTTTGGTTCAGCAAGCGATTTACTTTCGACTTCTGCTTCCGCCTCAAAGTCGGCGTCGAGTACCGTCCCGAGTGTATTCACCTCCTCAAAGGGTATGAGTCGGTCAAACGCCTTGAGAATCGCATCCTCCTTCATAGTGAGCATACCCTGCTTGCGCGCAGCTCCCAAGAGTTCTGTTTCACTCCCGCTCTTAAGAATGATCTGCTCAATCGCCCGATCCATTTCAAGCGCCTCAAACACCGCCATTCTCCCTTTAGTTCCTTTTGGACAATCTTTTGTTGGTGCTATTTCGTACACCGTATCGCCGAGCGTGATATCCCTCCGATGCTCCGGTGGAAGATCGGAAAACTGATGTTCAATCATTGTCTTCATGCTTCCCTCCACACGTATCGGTTTACCGCTCCCCGGGCAGAGCGTGCGGACAAGCCGCTGTGCCATAGCAAGAATCAGCGTTGGCGGAAGAAGGTATGGGTCAACCTCCATATCGAGAAGTCGTGGAATAACCCCAACGGCATTGTTGGTGTGAAGCGTGGAGAGCACAAGGTGCCCGGTAAGCGCGGCTTGTACTGCAAGCCCCGCAGTCTCCTTGTCCCGAATCTCACCGACCATAATGATGTCGGGGTCCTGCCGCAGGGTCGTACGCAGACCGGAGGCAAAGGTATAGCCGATCTCAGGACGAACCTGCGATTGGTTCATGCCGGGAATACTATATTCAACAGGGTCCTCAAGCGACAGGACATTCTTCGTCTCTTTATCGAGTTCGTTCACCATAGCATAGAGTGTCGTTGTCTTGCCCGAGCCAGTCGGCCCCGAGATGATAATGAGCCCATAGGGTTGCTTGATGGCTTCACGTATCAACCGGAGGTTCCGTTTAGACAGACCGAGTGAGTCAAGTGTGAACACCCCATGTTCGGTATCAAGGATACGCATAACTACCTTCTCACCATAATTCGTGGGGAAGGTTGAAACACGCAGGTCAATGGGCCGCCCCTCAGCGCGAGTACGGAACCGGTTGTCCTGTGGCTTGCGTCGCTCATCCAGTTTCATATTGGAGAGAATCTTGATACGTGCAACCACCGCCTGATGTACTTTTTTCGGCAGGAGTAGGTTCGTCTGCAATGCGCCGTCAACCCGAAAGCGCACCCGCACCTCTTCGTCGGTCGGTTCAATGTGAATATCAGACGCATTCGCCTCTATGGCATACTTGAGAATCGTTGCAACGATTTTCGTCACCGGTGCGTCTTCAATAATTTTCGCCTCGGTTCCATCCTGTAACTTTGCCTCAACGGTCTCTTCCTCACCGACCTCTCTTGGGGTAAGCTCGGTCTCAAGCTCGGATAGTGCTTTCGTCACCTCGCCAGAGAGTGACTTATAGTTCTCCAGCACCTTTTCGAAATCCTGTCGTGAAATGAGAAAGAGTTTGTATGGTGTGTTGATTTTGGTTGAAATAAACTGAAGCGCATCACGAGCACCAATGTTGTCAGGGTCAACGATGCCGACCTCCAACACGCCCTCGGTGATGCCCAAGGGCGCAAATTCATAGTGACGTACCGACTCCTCAGGAATATAGCGGAGAATGTCCGACGCCACTTCGTGCGACGCGAGCGAGCGTGTTGGAATCTTAAAGTACTCCCCCTTAGCCCCCAGAACCTGCTCAGCAGTAACACCGTGTTCTGCAAGTACACTTTCAACAGAAACGTTGCGCCGTCCTGCCTCCTGTTCTATTTCGGCCGCACTACTCCCAGGCAACATTTTTTTGGTAGTCAGTACATCAAGAAAACTCATAGCGTCATTGGTGATGAACAACACAGCAGTGGAACCACCGGCTGCCCATGCAGTGAAAGCTGTCTTCCATCAGTGCCGTCAGTACCTACGCCCCAATTGGGGCGAAGGGATTAGAACGCCCAACCGGTTCAGGAACAAGTTCCACTCCAAAGTCAACCAGGTTCCGAAAAATAGGGTTTGAAAAGACCGTGGAATCAAGCGAGAGTGACTGTAGACGTCCCAACAGAACGATGAGGTCACCACCAACGGTGGGGGCCGCAGCGTCTTCACTTACAAGCACATCCTCGTCTCCGCTTCCAGAGAATACCCCATAGGCAACAAATATAAGAATGACCAAAACCAATATAGTGATTGCCGTCTTGTGTTGTTTCAAAAAATTCATAGTTCCTAGTGTTATGCGCTGTTTTGCCTGTCCCGTACCAAACGAGCAAAGCGAGTTTTGGTATCGGGATGCGCTTTGAGAAAATTCATACGCTATTTAAGCCAGTACGTGCGTAACGTTACTGTGTAACCAGTGAGCCCTGTTTCATCGGCTGTGGCAAACGAAAGTTCGGTAACATCCACAATACGCAAACTGTCCTCAAGATCCATTAAGAAATTCTGAAAAGAATCATAGGGCGCACGAACGGTGAATGAAAGCGTTATAGCGCCTGTTGGGCTCGTATCAGCACCAATGTCGCCTCCTCTGCTCGCCGCTTCCCCAATGCTAATGTTTTGGAGCGCCATACCATACTGCGCCGCAATGTTGTCTATATCAAGTATGAGACGGACGTTGTCAACATGATCAGGTAGCATGCGCTGCAACCGCTCAAGTTCCCGAGTCGGAAACGCATTGTATGTGGTAAGGAGTGCATCGCGGACTGCAATAAGTTCCTGCGAGCGAGTCAATGCCGCGTCATACTGTGCCTCCTCTGTACGTAGGGTGCGGACGTCAGCATACGTTGGATTAATGTACCAGATGTACAAAGCAGTTGCCGCAAGTATAAGAATGATGGGAGTAATCAGACGCATGGTTTATGGTGTGGGTGTTTCCGAAAGCGCTTCGGCGGTATCCGCTGCCTCAGAAACGTTTTCCTCAGGAAGCTCGGGTGGTGCACTTGCACGCGGTGCGTACACTAAGAGACTTGGGTCAAGCGTTGCCGAGACGCCGAAATTAACACCACCGCGCTCATTGACCGCGAGGTCGCCAAAAATGACGTCATGGAAATAAGGGCTTTTGCTCAAAACATCTGCTTGAAGTGCGACAGCATTAAAGCTTCGCGCCTCTCCCTCCATGGTTATAAAATCACCTGTCGTCCCCTCACTGTAGCCGAAGTTTGAGAACCGCACATTTTGCAACGTCAGCCCCTCAAGCACCGTGAAGAAATTTGATAACGCCCGATGGCTCCCCAAGAGAAGCTCTGCCGATGCCATTCGGGTGTCTAGGCGCGCCAGCTCCTCAATGAGTGCCGGTTCAAAGGCTTCGCGTGCCTGTTCTAAACTATCTTGCTTGCGGATAATACTCCCCTCCAAAAAGCGTCCGTAGAGAAATACACCACCCGCACCCAAAAGCGCCACAACAAATACAATGGATGCTGTCAGTGACAAGAAACTCAGGGGCGAACTCCGCGGCTGCCGCCCTGTTGTTTTTTTGGGAATAAACGATGTTGGTGTCTCTCCGGCCATGGTGTACTCCTTAGTATACTACCCTGATGCACGCTACAGGTCATTGTGTACAACAACTCACACTTTAATAGAGATACTCAACTCTCCTCATCAAGCCTCCGTAGGGCGACGCCGATAGAAACGGCAAATTCAGGACCCACCTGCGTGAGCACGTCCTGGAGAAACGCAGGTGCCGTTACTTTTGCGAACGGATCGGCAACCGTTGCGGGGGTCTCAAGGACTACTTCTGCCGCCGGTGCAAGACCTTTGAGACCCGATCCACCCCCTGTCATTATCACCTGTCCGACATTTTTCCGGTAGTGTTCCTGATATGCGCGCATCACTCGCACTGCCTCTATAAGAATACTGTCCAACACGAGCCTGATGGTCTCCTGCACATTCTTGTCGCGTGTATCAGGAGAGAGTCCGTATGCATGTTTGAGTTCAAGCGCTTTCTCCATAGATACACCGAGAGATTTGGAGAGAGCAAGCGTGATATCCTGCGAGCCGCGGTTGATAATATGTGACTCACGGAGTACGCGATGATCAACAATAAATATCTTCGTAGTGCCAGCACCTATATCAACAAGCATGGTGGGGGTGGCGGCACCATCAAGCACCGCGCGGACAGTACTGAATACTTCAATCTCAAAAAAGCTCGTCTGGAGTCCTGCATCCTCTATAATCTGTTGGTATCGTGCAAGTGTATCTTTGTGGATGGCAACAACAAGCACGTCTGTCATTCCCACTCGCTCGACTGGGGCACTGCTTTCCTTCGTCTCCTCACTCTCTTCCCCCTCCCCACGCGGAATGACGCGCCAGTCAAGCATGACTTCGGAAATAGAGACGGGGATGTACTTGCGCATTTCTATGGATACCATATCTGCAAGACGCTTCTCACCAACATCTGGCATCTGAATGATATTGATTAAACTCGCCGAGAGCGGAATGGCAACACCACAACGATTGGTTGTCACCTTCGCCTCGTGCATGAGATCACGCAAGGCCTGAGCCATTTTTTCTGGAGGAAGCTGAGTTGCTTTACCAGGTTCAATGCCTGCATAAGGTCCTAGTGCGAGTTCGCCATAGGTTTCCAAAAGCGCCCTGCCGCCTTTCTTGCGAAGCTGGACCACCTTGATAGTGCTTGAAGAAACATCAATACCCAACACGCTATCGCCCTTATGGGCAAATGACCCGCTTACTGTTTCTTTGAGTGTCTCTAGAAAATGCGCCATAGGTGACAATCGTTCATTCTATAGAATTATAGTACCGTTATCACTATGAACAAAGTGGTGTCAGTGCTCTCGCTTCTCCTTGATTTCCTCTTGCCTCACCGCGGCGCACGGAAAGTTATTGAAACCATTTCCACGGAAACGTTTCTGGCGAATGCCGCTGTGTCCGAAACGTACCTCGGGGAGAATGAGCTCGCCGCCCTTCGCTACCGCGACCCGCTTGTTCGCGCCGCTGTCTGGGCACTTAAGTACCAGAGAAGTAGACGTGCGTCGACGCTCCTTGCCGAAGCGCTCGCGCGAGAACTTATGGAACATTTGGGCGACCGCGCCTTGTTTGAGTCAGGCACTCGCTACCTCCTCGCGCCCGTACCACTCTCGCCCGTGCGTCTCCGCGAGCGCGGATTCAATCAAGCAACACTCCTTGCCGAGGCACTCTCGGCGCTCCACCCCGAGCTGTCGCTCACGCTTGTCCCTGACATTCTCATTCGCACTCGGGACACGGCGCACCAGACCGCGCTCAAGCGGCGAGAAGAGCGAATTGCAAACGTACAAGGTTGCTTTGCTGTCCCTGACCCAAAGCGTGTTCGCGGAAAGGACATTATCGTACTTGACGATGTCACCACCACCGGCGCAACCATGAATGAGGCGCGCTGGGTCCTTACGGACGCCGGCGCGCGAAGTGTCATAACCATCGCCGCCGCGCACTAAACCCCACAACCGGAGCCCTTCCCGACACAAGGTTCTGCTTCCCTTTGCATTTCCTCCAACCACTTCCCCCATCAGTAAGGCGACTATGGAATCACCCATATCCGCACTGATGTTTGATTTCTCCCACTCTCGCTCATATCTTTTCTTCCCCACAACTACTCACTTGAAAATTATTATGAAAAAGACCCCATACTGACCGCCCCCCGCTACGTGAAAAGAGTGAGCCCCGTTATTGGTAGCTCACTCTTTTCTGGGCTCTTGCTACGCCCGGTAACTTTTTTCGGTTATTTATTTCCCCCCCTGGCTTCAGCCGCCTCCTGAGCCTTAATTTCCTGTGCCTTCTCGGGAGTAATCTCCGTTTGCTTTCCCTGCTCGTCTTCAAGAAAGGGGACCATTTCAGGGACCCCCTCGGGAGAACCTCCCGCTTTCGGCCTGTACTGTACCCGACTTCGTTTCAAATTCATATAATTAAGAATCAATATACTAGTAATGCTGGAAACAAGGATACCAAGACCTTTTTGGGTGTCAAGAGCGCGTCATGTCTCACAAACTTGGTCACTTTGGGGTAGTATTGGAGCCATATTTCAAGTATTCCAAAGTCGTATGACATACACGCAAAATTCTAACACTCCAAAGGTACAATCATATGATGGAATCCGAACCTATTTTGAACGGAACTAACTCGCTCCGCCCCGCCGCCGCTCGCTAACGCTCGCTCCACCAAAGAAAAGTTTTGTTTTCCTTTTAGGCGGTTTCAAACTTTTAGCGCAACGAGCTTGTTAATAACTTCAATCGGTTTGTCGTAGTCTAGCAGTGGCCGGGGACACTTCTGTCTGCGGCTTCTTGGGGTCGTTCTGCAAGAGAGAGCATATCGGCGATCTTGCCTTTGTTTCCTTGAGTTTTGGAATAGTTCTTCTTCCGGCGATACTTGTGTTC
>JAKEFG010000012.1 GCA_022616195.1 Candidatus Wolfebacteria bacterium
GCTCAGGTGTCACCAGGGACTGACAAGGGAGAGACGCTACAAGGTTATTTCTGAACTATTGAAAGGCGTCGATTAGCAACCCGTTTTGTCCATTAGACCGAAAGGTTCGTTCAAGAAGGGCAGGATTTGGCATGTGTTTTAATGTCTCATCCAGGCGGGTCAGGCTCGTGTGCGCCTTTGATATATACTCTACGAGTGCAGAGTAATCTACTTTTGGAGGAAGATTTGACAGATCAAATGGTGTTTTGGGCCTATTTTTAGCCATATTTTAGCACTTGAATTAGCAAATATTTAATTCCAATGTACTTGAATTAAAACTTGGCTAATTCAAATCATACCGGCTTCATTAGATTTATCAAGAAGACTCCAGAAGTCCTTGCCGCTCACTACTTCAAGCACATAAACCTATAAACAATTTCATTGCTTCGGTTTTATTTTAATGGCGTGCCGTCTTCGCATAAAGCTTCGCCGAGCCTCATTGCGCTAATCATTTTTTGGCTTGAGCAATGGAAAAATCTGGGTTTCGCGGATGGGTTTGTCGGCAAGAAAGGCGAACAGTCGGTCTCCCACTCCTAAACCGAAGCTCGGCGGCATACCGTATTCCATCGCCTCGACATAGTCCCAGTCGGGCATCATCGCTTCCGTGTCGCCGCCCTCGATAAGTTTTTGTTGTTCCTCAAAACGCTTACGCTGGTCAAGCGGGTCATTGAGCTCGGCGTGCGCGCGGCTCAGCTCGCTCCCTGCGAGAATGACCTGGAACATCACCGTCAGACGCTCATCCTGCGGATTTCCTTTGGAAAGCGGCGCAACAAGTTTGGGGTGATTTACCAAAAACGCAGGGCCGGAGATTTGCCTGCGACAATGTTTCCACAGTGCATCAGTGAGGCGCTCTCTGCTCTCCCCTTCGTACTCAACCCCAAGCTCCCGCAATCCCCCCATGAGTTCCGCCTCACTCGCATCGAGCACGTTCACACCAGCAATTTTCTCAACCGTTGCCACATAGTCGAGATCCTCCCATTTGTCCGCGAGGTCAAATGTGTGCCCCCGTGTTGTAAATTTTGTTTTGCCGAAGACCTTACTTGCAATCTCGCGGTATAACTCCTGCGTGAGCCGCTTACCTTCATCAAGATCCATGTACGCGGCATAAAATTCCATATTAGTAAACTCCTGCAGATGTTCTGGGCTTGAGCCTTCATTCCGATACACGCGCCCGATCTCAAAGGTTCGCGGGAATCCGGCCACCATGAGACGTTTTTGCCACAGTTCCCCGATAGAAATCCGAAGATAGACATCCAGGTCAAAGTCGTTGTGGTGGGTCTTGAACGGTGTTGCCTCCGCCCCTCCCGTTGTAAGCTCTAGGGTCGGCGTTTCCACTTCCAGAAATCCTTTCCCGAGCATGAACTCGCGCACCGCCTGCCAAAAGACCGCGCGCTTCTCCACCATCTCATGTACGTCACTATTAAAGAGGATATCTAGGTAGCGCTTGCGCAGACGTTCCTCGGTATCCTGCAAACCGTGCCATTTCTCCGGAAGTGGGCGGAGCGACTTGGCAAGTATTCGCCAGCCGGTCGCGATGATACTTTTCTCGCCACGCTTGGTCTCACCTGGCGTCCCGGTGAGGTCAATGAAGTCGCCCACGTCAACTGTGGTGTCAAAGAGCGAGAAAGTCTCCGCCCCAAGCGCGTCCTCCTTGAGGTAGCCTTGAATCTTCCCTGTGCCGTCGTAGAGATCAATAAAGGTTGAGCCACCGTGACGCCGGAGTGCCATAACCCGCCCTGCAATGGTAACTTCTTTCCCCTCATCAAAATTCGCCAGCAGGTTAACAATAGCGGTGTCTCTCCCGCTCCGTGCCGGATACGGGTCAATCCCCTTCTCTTTGAGAAGGTTTAGTTTTTTGAGCCGTTCTTCGCGAAGCTCTTCCAGTGAAGACATGCCTCTATCTTACTCTATCTTGAGAATTTTGTAGTTCACCTTTTTTCCTGATGGAGCGGTGAAGGTAAAGGTGTCGCCCTTGCTCTTGCCGAGCATGGCAATCCCCAACGGCGAGTTAAGCGAGATGCGACCCGCCTTGGTGTCGGCTTCCTCGGAACCCACGACCTCATACGTTTTCTTATCACCCTCCCCCTCTTTCTCCACCGTAACCGTCGCTCCGACAACCACGGTCGTACTCGTGTGGTGCGATACAATTTCCACTGATTTCAAGAGCTCCTCAAGCTCGCGAATACGACTTTCCACAAGTGCCTGTGCCTCGCGCGCCTGATGGTACTCTGCGTTCTCCGACAAGTCGCCGAACGCCTTTGCTTCTTCAAGTTGTTTGGCAATCTCACCTCGCCGCGTGCCTTTTAAAAAGGCAAGCTCTTTGGTGAGCTCGCTGTGTTTCTCCTTGGAAAGATATGTCTTTTGATCAGCCATCCCGATTAGAAAAGTTTACATCCGGTTAATAGTTTCTTTCGCATTCACGTCGCTTGGCACCCCTCCCCTATTGCTCCGTGTCCGAAAAACTTTCTAGCGGGGCCGGGCACGACACGGGCGAATTGTATATGTCGATTCCAGAGGTGTCAATTGGACAACTGCGATTGACATAAACTATTCAGAGATTCCTATTTTTGTGGGGAGTTCGCATAGCGCCGAGGAGCGAAGCGAGGTGTATGGCAATACAGTGAGCGAGCACCGCAAGCGGCGACAAAGAAATCCCCCAGAAATAGAATCTCTTACTCCAAATACTCGGGGGTGTTGACACTCATCCAATCAAAGAGCTGGCGCATTACAAAGAGCGCGCCAATGACATTCGTCGCCGGACCGCTCTCCATTACCGTTGCAAATGCATAGCGCGGACGCTCATAGGGGAAAAAGCCGATGACCCATGAGTTGACATCCTCTTTGGCAACGCCAAGTTCCGCCGTTCCTGTCTTGGCGGCAATCGCTACCGAGGGCATATTGAGTCCTTTCGCTGTTCCCTCAAGCACACCAAGACGCATCCCCTCGCGAACGATGCGGAGTGTTTCGTCAGGAATCGGAATCTTACCCACCGGGGCGGCCTCAGTGTTTTGTCGCATGTGTGGCTCCACAATGAAGCCGCCGTTGGCAATTGCTGCCACAGCGCGCGCCACCTGAACGGGGGTTACCTGAAAACCGTACTGCCCGATTGCCGTATTGTAGGTGTCGCCGATGCGCCACGGGTCGTCTGGGAACACCTTCGCCTTCCACGTGGGACTCGGGATGGTACCGTCCGTTTCACCGCCGAGATCAATATCTGTGGGGCTCCCGATACCGAATATGCGCACGTATTTTTCAATGCCCGATATGCCGATGCCCGGCTGACTCTCAAAACCGCCGCCGATGTGAAAGAAGTACACATTTGAGGATACCGCGATGGCATGGCGCATATCAACCCAGCCGTGGGCCTTCCAGTCCTTAAAAACGCTCGGGCGCGCCGGGTCAAATGGGTTCGGCACGGTAAGCGCCCCGGTGCTTAAAATCTCCTTCTCGGGCGAAATAATTTCCCTGTCCAGAGCACCGACAGCAATGAACGGCTTAATGATGGACCCGGGAGTGTACAGTCCGCCTATTGCACGGTTCAAAAAGGGTTTGCGAGTGTCCGCGGAAAGTGCCGCAATCGCTTCTCGGTCCTCCCCCAGAGAGAGCACTTCTGGGTCATATTCCGGGTAATTCGTGAGTGCGAGTACCTCACCGTTCGTCACATCCATGATGATACTTGCACCACCCTGGAAACCAACATCAGTAGCAAGTGCCGCCATCAGCTCATGAAGTCTGCCTTGTACCTGTGCGTCGATAGAAAGGTGAAGTGTATCTCCGTCAAGAGGCGGTTTGATGACAGATTCTGAGAGTACATTCCCTATTGCGTCCGTCTCACTGATTTTACTGCCGTTTTCACCACCAAGGAGTTCGTCGTAGTACGCCTCAAGTCCTTCCCGTCCCTCCACCTCTGTGCGGAAGTAAAATCCTGCAGCGTCCTTTTGAGGATAACTTACATATCCCAAAACATGCGCAAGTCCGGTTGTCGTTGCATATTGCCGTATTGGAAAGTCGGTCGGGTCAGACGCAACAATATTTGTGGCAAGCTCTCGTCCAACACGATCTACAATAACTCCTCGTTTTGCAAACAAAAGTATCTGACTCAAACGATTCTTCTCACCCTGGGCAAAATACGTTTTGCCCTCCACCACTTGCAGATGCCACAACCGTCCAACAAAAACAAACGCGACGAGTACAAACACACCGAAGACACCAAGCACAATACGCCATGAGATGGGTTGTTCAAGCCGCCCTTCGAACTGCGATGTGTCAAAACCGGGGCGGTTTTCCGCGTCCAGAAAAATTTCTTCCGGTGCGATGTCAGTATAGCGTCTTTGGTTGCCTCGATGCCGAAACCACATGGTCAGTGTGCCCCATACGGGCGAAGTTTTGTCTTACTGTGCTCCACAATAATAAATACCACAACAAACAAGAACGTAAACACGAATTGAAAATCAAACGGCCCCATTGGTGAACCATACAGCATGTCCACGAACATACCTACAACAATTGCCTCATAGTACTTTGTGAAATAAAACATCAACACAGTCACAACAACCACTGTCATCCACCACGGTGTTACTGCCGCTGTAATCACCAAGAGAACATCTAACGCAATGCGAAACCACATGACAGTGTTTAGGATACCGTGTCTTTCTCAACAAGTACTCGTAATACCGTGGAAAGGTTGACGGGTGTTCGAAAGCGCACCGTCATAAAGACGTCCCCCCGCACACGCTCTACACTGTGCACCACACCAATAGTGGTTGGCGACACACCTGGGAGAACAACGGGCGTCCCTTCCACAATCATTTCATCTTCCAGAACACGAACGACAAAGTTTCCCCCACCCTCCCCGCGCGCCGTTGCTACCAACCCGCTCTCTGGAAACACCACCCCGGTTTCCGTTCCTGGCGATGAAAAAAGGGCGATGCGCGATGTGCGTCCAAAAACTTCCGCGACGGTGCCAAGTGCCACCAGCGCCTCGCTAAAGACTCTATCGCCTGTTTGCACTCCCTCGACGCTCCCCGCGTCAATAATAAGCGTGTCGTATGGGGTGTCCGCAGGGCGAGCGAGTACCCACGCGAGCGTATACTCATACTCTCCAGCACGTCCAAGAAGTGATTTCAGATTGCGGTTCTCGCGCAGAGCAACCCGCGCACGCATAAGTATAAGTTGTGTCTTCTGGAGCTCCTCGTACAATAGTGCGTTCTCACGCTCAAGCGCCACCTTGGAAGCAAATACTCCGAACACACCGCCTGCGGCAACTGATGCAGAAAGACGCGCCTGCCACACTGGTCGTGCGAGAGTCAGTGCAAACCCCCGGAGTGTGTGCGGCGGGACAACACGAAAGAACAGAACAAGCATAAGTGCTCCAACAAATAACCCGACGACAAGTCGTGTGTTCCAGACCACTTTCCTTTTGCGGTTGAGAATGTTCATCAAGTCGTACTACCGAAGCGGCAAATCGTACTCGTCTTCTACAACAAGTGCCTGATACCGCTCCAAGTCCTCAAGAATAATACCTGTCCCCCGGGCAACTGGCGTCAGCGGATCATCAACCAGATACACCGGCACTTTGAGCCACTCGCTCAAAAAGACATCAAATCCGCGAAGAAGTGCGCCGCCGCCGACGAGATACAATCCGCGCTGCATCACATCGGCGATTACTTCTGGCGGTGTTGTCTCAATCACCTCTTTAATTGCTTCTATCAGACTGTCTATGGAGTGACCGATGGCGTCGCGAATGTCCTCGTCAGTGATGATAATTTCACGTGGAAGACCCGTTACAAGGTCCCGCCCGCGCACTACCGCCTCGAGTGCCGGTTTCTGAGGCATGACCGAACCGGTGCTCATTTTGAGCTCTTCGGCGGTTTTCTCTCCAATCAAAATTTGGTATGAGTCACGAATATGCGAAATGATGTCTCGGTTGAGGCGATCGCCAGCAATATTTACGTTCCGGGCATTGACGATGCCATTTAAGGAAATAATGGCAATATCGGTCGTGCCGCCACCCATATCAATCACCATGTTGCCGACCGGGTCACTCACGGGAAGACGAATACCGAGCGCTGCCGCTACCGGTTCTTCAACAATATGTATTTCTCTCGCCCCTGCCCCACGTGCCGCATCACGCACCGCGCGACGCTCAACATTAGTGATTCCTGAAGGTACACCAATAACCACGCGTGGGCCGAGCAACTTCCGTGCAGCTCCTTGCGCTTTATTTATAAAATACGCAAGCATTTCTTCGGTCACCTCAAAGTCAGAAATGACACCGTCAATCAGTGGGCGCACTACCTTAATATGTTCGGGCGAACGACCAAGCATACGTTTGGCTTCACTTCCTACCGCAACCACTTGATCCGTCTTTTGGTTCACCGCGACGACCGTCGGCTCATTGATGATGATTCCCTTTCCACGAACGTACACCAGGGTATTTGCCGTACCCAAGTCAATACCAATTTCATTGGAAAGCAATTTTGAAAATCGGTCTTTGAGACGTGTAAAAAAAGGCATATACAACTCCCCACAAAAGAGTTATTCAATTGTAGCGCAAAAAAAGATGAACGTAAATCAGGACTTGACCGGAAAATTTGACTTTTTGAAATATATTTGGTAATATTCTACATGGAATTCGAACGACCAGAAAGGAGTGGAACATGGCTCGAGATCGGAAGTGGACCCCCCACGCCCGGGGAATGCTTGCGGGCATGGACGGGGCAGGTCCCGGGGAAAACCCCTTCCCTTCAGGCAGCACGGACGCCAAGGACTGGGAGAGGGGTCGGCAGCAAACGGCAACGATCGAGGAGAACCCTCCGCCAGCGAGTACCTCCAACCCCGCCCGCAGCTCCGCGACCACGCTGTTCGTCGGTCGCCGCGGCCAGAAATAAGCCGCGACCCCAAAGCCCCGCCGCAACTGTATGTGCACCACGTGCACTACAGTTGCGGCGGTCGATTCGTTTTTGGCCTGTCCACACACTAAATCTAGTATTGACCTTCGGTCACGCACAAGAGTGCCATACCAGAATTAGTGTACGGATAAATTTTTAGTTTTCTGTTTTGAGTTCATCGAACAACTCCTTTTCCCCAAGCATCTCAGTTGCTCCTGTCTTTCTATTTTTTATTTCGAGTGCATGCTGCGCCTGTGTTTTTTCACTTACCACAACGCGCCACGGAATACCGATGAGATCAGCATCAGCGAGCTTCTCGCCCGGACTCGCCTCGCGGTCGTCATAGAGCGTCTCAATGCCCGCATCAACAAGCAAGGTATAGAGCTTCTCTGCCTCGGTGCGCACCCCCTTCCCCTCTTCCCCGGCGAGCGCAACAAGATGTACGCGAAACGGTGCCACTGATTCCGGCCAGATAATACCTCGGTTATCAGAGTAGAGTTCAACAATGGTCCCCATAACCCGCCCGGGTCCGATACCGTAGCTTCCCATCACCACCGGTGTGTCATTGCCGTCTGCATCACGGTACCGCAAACCGAGCGCTTCCGAAAAGCGCGTGCCCAAAGGAAATATGTTGCCAACCTCAATACCTCTCTTTTCAACAAGACGTGTCTTATCAAGGTGCAGGTCGTCAAGTGTTTTGTCCGTGTACACCTCTTTGTTGACCGCTACGCGCCTCTCCTCGTCCACATAAATCGTATCCTCACCAACATCACAGAGCGTCTGAAATTCGTCGCTGTAATCACTAAATGGGCCGCCCGAGGCAAAGGTGCGGTAGGTCAGCTCTCCTAGGCCGACACGTTCAAAAATACGCAGATATGCCGCGGCACATTCCTCATAGAACAGCCGAAACTCCTCCTCCGTTCGGCTGAACGAGTAAAGGTCTTTCATGAGAAACTCGCGGGCGCGCAAAATCCCGCTCTTTGCCCGCAGCTCATTCCTGAACTTGGTCTGTATTTGGTAGATGTACCGAGGCAGGTCCTTATATGAACTCACGTGCTCTCCGACTAGTGCGGTGAGGGGCTCTTCGTGAGTATTCCCTAAGCCTACCTCCGCACCGTGTGTCAAGGTGCTCTTGAACCAGACGTCAATGACGCCGTCGCTCCACCGTCCGCTCTTCTCCCATACCTCTTTGCTCTGGAGCGCCGAGAGGAGGAGTTCCTGTCCACCGATCTTGTCCATCTCCTCGCGAATAATCCCCGTTATCTTATTCAAGACGCGAAGACCAAGCGGGAGATAGTCATAGACGCCAGCCATTTCTTTGTGCACGAAACCGCCACGAATCAAGAGTTGTGCGTTCTTGGCCACCTCGTCAGTGGGTGCCTCTTTGCGTGTTTTGGTGAAGAGATGACGTTGGCGCATGGTCTTTGTATAATAGCATCAGGAATGGGTATCTAAAAACAATCGGGAAGAGGAGGTGTGCTGTGTGTCTAGATTCAGTATCTTTGAAAAACCAAAGGGAAGAAATGCTTGGTGAAGAGCGGACTCGGGGCATTGCAAACGTTACCGCTCACTGCTGCTTCATCTCGATCCTGGAGGTCCTGAAATTTCTCGTACTAGCGCCCTTTTTCACCAAGTTCAGGAAGGATATTGACAAAAGTACATAATTTATGTTATCATATAGGAAGAATTCCAGGCCTAAATTCACCCGCTAAAAAGGACACTTGCTTTTAAAAACTCCGTTTAGTTTAGCAACTTCATACGCACTTTTGAACCCGAGAACAGCTCGGGGTTTGTTGTTGATGATGCTAGCAATGGCATTGAGCGTCTCCTGCGAGACGTGAGAGAGATTGGTTCCTTTGGGCAGGTATCGTCGTATCATCTTGTTCACGTTCTCCACCGTGCCCTTCTGCCAGGAACTGTACGGATCGCAGAAGAACGTGGGGACGCCGAGACGCTCATGGTATCGGTTCTCGACTCCGTTGTCGAACGTCACTGAGAGTGCTTTCTTGTCCTGCAGCATGCCACCGAGCACGCTGACATGCTCGTCCGGTTTGAGTGAGGCGAGCTTGCCGAGTGATATATACCGACTCTTGCGTTCCACGAGCACCGAGACCGCACCGGAGCCTCGCTTCCCCGACACCACCGTATCCGCCTCGAAGTGGCCGTATCTGTTTCGATTCATGGCACTAGCAGGACGCTCTGCAATACCAACGCGGTTGGGGATCATCACGCGTGGCACTGCGGGCATACGTTTCTTCACCCGGTATCGTCTGGAATACAGATGTGTGCAGTATGACTGTCCTCTGTTTGACCGGAGCCAGTCATATATGGCCGTCTTTGACACGTACAACCCCGTCTCATGCTCGCTGCGTCCTCCGATCTCTCGAGGATTCCAGTGTGCCTCAAGCTTTTCGACGACATACGCGCGTATCCGCGGATACTGCTCGATCTTCTGCCACCGATACCGGCGGTGGCTCGCACGTACCGTTGCCTTGTGGTGCGCTTTCCGCGGGACGTATGTCCCGTTCACCTGATTGCGTCGAAGTTCCGCCGAGATGGTGTTCGGGCTTCTCCCCATCGCTCGGGCAATTTCCCGCACACTGTACCCACGGTCGCGGAGTATTCTGATCTCGCTCCGCTCCGCCTTGCTCAACTTCTTCGCCTTTTTCATATGACACCTAGGTTACCAGGTGTCCTTTTTCTTTACGGAATGAACCCAGATCGCTCCCTAGGGAATACGACAAAAAAAGGAGAAGCTGTGTCAGACACGCGTTCCGCTTCCGCACTGTCCGTGCTAGGTTCTATCCCGCTGTTCGGGCTGGGCGTCTTGATGTGGCTTTGCATTCTCGTCCCGATCGGGAAGGGCGAGATCAGGACCCTGCTCATGATCCAGGATGCGAAAGCTTACCTGGAGGCAACGGCCATCAGCCCCTACCCCAATCTCCTCCCAGCGGAACTCGCCCTCTGGGGGACAGGACACACGTACGTCCTAACCCCCGCCTTCGATGACTTTACTCTCTGGGGCATCGTCAAGGGGGTCGCCGCGGGGTTCCTGCCCTGGTTTGCTTTCCCGGCGGCTGGAGGGATCGTTGTACGCCTCCTTCTCCTCTGCGCCACAGGGCAGTATGCATGGAGAGGACTGGGGGCAGAATCCCTTTCAGATAGGAAGGCCCGAACCCACCCCGCAAGGAGCCGTGATGGCTCTGGCGGGAATCATCACTGTCCTCGCGGCTCCCTGGATCGCGTGGGCGGCCGAGAGGGTTTTCCCCTTCCTCCGGTAGCGCTTCGTGGCCGGCTGACCTTCGGGTTCGCCGGCCGCTTCCTCTACTACAGTTTACTACCCACAAACCCTAACGAACCGGCGTCAACCTGCACTTCAAATTGTTAAACGGTTCCGATAGTTTATACTCTAGACACTGTTGCATCATGGAGAAAAATCCGGCACATCGGCTCATTCACGAAAAAGGCACCAGCGATACGCCTTTCAGTACCCCTGAATCTGCAAAAGGATCGGGAGATAAACCTGCATTTGAAGGACAGCCCTTTCTCAGAAACCTAGACGCTTTGCCTAATAAAGTTATACGACGTGAACCCCTCGCAGACTTCTCTGTCCTTTTTCGAGGAATTGAAGATCCTCTAGAAGCAGTAAAAAAGTCCGAGGCCTTGCTTTCTGAGCTTGATGAAGGTTATGGTATAACCGTCGTCCCAATAAGCGTTGTGGTTGGGAAGGGCGATGCCGTAAGCGCACGAATAGACAGTGTACCCAGCGGGGAATCCCGTTCATATGTTTATATCATTACAGAAAAAGTTGAGGGGTATGATCCCGGTTATCTTCTTGGCGAGAGAAAAAAGGGAATCACCCGAAGACTAGAAATAGAAGAGCGCTTACCATTAGCATCGGAACGAATTACAACAATCCCAGAAGAAGTCAGATCTCAAACGGCACAAGAATTGGCGACTCTTTTTGTGTCCCTCTCTCAATACTTACAAGATAAAAGTGAGACTAGTGGTCACTTCCTCTTTGACATTTTTCGTGGTGGACAATATGCGTATGGAAAGATAAAGAATGGCACTGACAATCATATGTACCTCATAGATACTGATCTTCATAGGGTTGAAAGAATCACCTCAAATAATATTCTTGACTCACTTGCTGATTTTGCTGAGACGGTATGTGTGGCAATGAATGTGCTGGGAAGTTATGCCGACTTTGCTCCAGCAAAGAAAAGCATCGAAGAACTTCTCTCTGGTATCCCGGAAGCAATCCAAAAAACAATGGAGGAAGAAGTCAGACGTATTCAAGTATCGCTTGATCGGATGTAGAAAACCGAAATGTCTAGAACATACTGAAGTCAATCGCATCACTACGAAACCAACCGAGCTACATCATTCCAGGTCACGACAAGCATCAAGAGAATAAGGAGTGCAAACCCAACCGTATTCAATACATTAGCAACTCTCGGCTTCAGGGGAGACCCTTTGATCGCTTCAATGATAACGAAGAGTATGCGTCCGCCATCAAGCGCAGGAATGGGAATGAGGTTGATGAGCGCGAGATTGATTGAGATAAACGCAGTAAACGAGAGTAAGTAGACAAAGCCGAGCGCCGATGCGTCGCCCACAAGTCCTACAATACCCACAGGACCCGTCACCTGCGAAAGTTTCGCTTGTCCGGTAACCGCATCAGCGATGAAGTGCCACAAACCGACTGTAGTCCCCTCCGTGAGCTGTGCCGTAACCCGCGCGCCCTGCCAGAGCGCATGAGGCGGCGAAAGTTTCAAAATCCCCACCTCGTCAAGCGCCACACCAATTGCCGGGGCATCGGGAATGATCCCCTCCGCCGGTACGACGGTGACTGAACCGCTTTCTTCTCCGCGCATGTATTCAATGATAAGTTCTTCCCCGCCGTGCCGCGCGATAAAACTCTGTGCGGCGACAACATTCAGTTCCTCGCCGGCAAGGGTCTCCGCGCCAACCCGCATACTCGTTACCGTGTCCCCTCCCCGAAGCCCCGCGCCCGCCGCCGGAGCGTCGGGAAGCACGCCCGTTACTGTCAAGCGAGCGTCCTGTACGCGACCCGTCGTGTCAAGTGCGGTTGAAGTCGGCAGCCCCATCATAAACCCAATGGAAATGAGCACCCATGCAAACAGCACGTTGAAGAATACCCCGGCGCCCAGCACGCCGACTTGCGTCAGTTTTGATTTACTGACGAGACCCCGCTCGGCATCAGGACCCGAAAGTGCCTCGTCGGTCGGGTCCTCGCCGAAAATCTTCACAAACCCTCCGAACGGAATAATACCGACGGCGTAGCGTGTTTCGTCCCCTTCTCGCCGCCATGAAGCAATGCGCGGCGGAAAACCAATACAAAACTCATCAACGCGAATGCCAGATTTTTTTGCAACAAGAAAATGCCCCAGCTCGTGGACAAAAATCAAAACTGCCAGAACGATGAGAAAAATAATGATACTCACTGTTGTTTCGGTATTTACTACCCGAGTATTTCCTTCTCCTTGCGCTCAGCGAGTCCGCCGAGCGTTTCGTTTCCTTCCTTAACAATTTTTTCCATTTTGTCCTTGAACCGAAACTTGTCGTCTTCCCCAATGTCTCCCGCCTTTTCTTTCCTCTGAATATCACTCCACACCTCGTCGCGTACGTTGCGAAGCGCTATTTTTGCATCCTCAACCTTGTCTCTCACAAGCTTTACAAATTTCTCACGCGTCTCTGTTGTTAATTCCGGAAAGCCAACCTGGACACCCTGGTCGTCTACTGATACGCCGAGCCCCATATCCGCGTCGCGGATTGCCGTTTCAATGGCACGAATACTGTCTTTGTCCCATGGCACAATGCGAAGCGTCCGCGCGTCTTCAGTCGTGATATTCGCCACCTGATTGACATGCACTTTGGTGCCGTATGAATCAACCAATACACCGTCAAGAATCGCCGGCGTCGCACGCCCAGTTTGAATTGTCATGAGCTCTTTCTTAAGCCATTCCTCCGTTTCAGCGATTTTTGTTTTCAACGTCTTAAAGTCGTACATAGAAAAACAAAGTAAAAATCAAAAAGTAAAACTTACTTCAAGATTGACCTATTGTACCTTTTTTGAACGTTTAAATCTAGTGCCGTTACGTAGTCGATGTACCTCTTGTGTCGAGGTAACGGTAAAGGAACGACGGGCAATGAATGACGATGGCGTGCGGTAGGCAGGTTTCCCCTTTCGATTACCAACTTTTGCGTGGTTTTTCATATACTTCTATTTTGCCTTTGGCCACCTGTTTGCTGCAAGCGGGTAGATTTTTGTGAGTGGGTGCTCGCCACAGTCGTGCTTGCGCGCCGGGCAGATCGCCCGACCGTAGTCAATGAGCCGATAGGTGATGGTGTTCCATTCTCTTTTCGGCAACAGTGTCATTAAATCCCGCTCAATACGCACCGGGTCGGTGTAATCAGAGAGGTCAAAACGAATGGCAAAGCGTCTGACATGTGTATCAACCGCGATGCCTTCACTCTTGCCAAACGCATTACCGAGAATGACACTCGCGCTCTTGCGTGCAACACCCGGAATGGTCAACAGTTCTTCCATAGCGTCCGGGACCTTGCCACCAAATTCTTCCTTGATTTTCTTTGCAGCAGCGAGAATATTTTTCGCCTTGTTCCGGTAAAACCCGGTTGACCTGATGTCTTGTTCAAACTCATCTGGTCCGGCTCGCACATAATCTTCTAGTGTTTTGTATTTCTCAAACAGTTTCTCAGTCACTTTGTTCACCATTTTATCGGTACATTGCGCGGAGAGCACCACAGCCACCAAGAGCTCCCAATTGCTTGAAAAATTAAGTGCGATTTTGGCATCCGGAAACAAACCCTTAAGAATGTCGTTCATTTTTTCTATCCGTATCTTTCGCCCTCTGAACTTATTCGATGTCATAAATCAACAAAAAGTATTGCCTGGTTACGCACTTGTACCGCCTCCTCCTGCACAAGATCGAGTCCCTCACTCCCCTGCGCCATTAGGCGGCGGGAGTCGGCAACGTGCTCAAGCCCTAAAATATGGCCTACCTCGTGGGCAAGCACGCGGTCGTTGAAGCTCCCTGTGTAATCGGCAACAGCCACAACATCTCCTCCAACAAAAGCAATACCATTCAGTCCCCAGAGTGACTCAAGGAGCACCACTGTAATCTCGTTGTCGGAGCGTCTGGTAATTTCCGCGACACCCGCTGGGTTTTCAAGAAATCCTCGCAGAGTATCACGAGTGACTGTCTTGCGTTCAGTGTGTGAGATTGCAAGCCCTATCCCCGCTTGATGCAGTATTGCTGACGTATTTGTGACAAGTTGTGCGATGGTAAAATCTTCCCAACGCTCCCCGTCTGAGGTATCGCTGCCAAGCACAATTATCCGTACAGGAACAGTGAGTTCGTCGCCGGGAATAACTTGTGCCAGAGGTTCGCGCACAAATGATTCAGGGGTCCGGTGTAAGAGGAGCGCCTGGTATACGCCAGAAAGATATACAAGCCCCAGGAGCGCAAAGAATGCGACACCCCACTTCAAGGTAGTGTAGAGCTTGTCGCGCCATGTCGGCGTATGCTCCCTTTCCTCATCTGGTTCAAAAAGATTCTGGTCCGGAATATCTCCTCTGTAATCGGTCATTGTTTTTTCTCTTCCATCCCTTCGTGAAACGCCCGTGCGAGCCAGTCAGTCACCTTGGTGCTTTCACGAAAGAGATTAAAGGCAACAGCCATCGTCAGCAACAAAAGAGATACGTATGGACTCCAGAAACTTACCAGGATGGCAATAGCAGCAAAGAGGGGTGGTAGAAGCGTTCGTACCGCCCCATGGCGAAGCGCAACCTCGTCAAGCGGAATACTCTTCACATGGTCGGTAAAAAGGATGTGCTTCCGCATCCACCAGATGGTAAATCCGATAAGAATAATGTTTGTGCTATAAAATGCAATGGCAAGTTGGGTCATGCTGTAGAGACCCAAGAGTTCGGCGGTAAAGGGCACGAGCGCTACAAAGATAAAAAAGAGTCCGTTGATGTTCATGAGTGTCAGATCGACGGTCTTTGCATACATGCCCATGAGATAGTGATGCGCGCGCCAGTATGTAAATAGGACTGCAAAGCTCAGAAAATACGTCATCAGAAGCGGGCCGAGGTCAACGAGCGCCTGCCACAGCGTTTCGTTTGAGACACTATCAGCGAACCGTGGCACACGAAGCTCAAGTACGAGAAGCGTCATGACGATGGCAAAAATGCCATCTGCGAGCGCATCAAGTCGTGAAGGACTCATCCCGATAGTGGCAGGTCGCGGTCTGTCGACCGTCTCCATGCACAAATTACATTGAGTAAAGCGGTGCAGTACATGATTCGTTGCTACATCCCGAGGCGACCGCAGCCACTATCGGGACTCATTCATCTACTATATCAAGAAAAGTGCCGCCTCATCTGTGGACGGATTAAGACTTACTTATAAATAGACAAGTGGGACGAAAAAGAGCGCGTCCTACGCGCTCTTTTTCACGGGGCGTACCCTATTAACATGCCTCCTACATTTGCTGTCCGCCTCCCTGCTGCATCCCTATATTATTACCCTTGCCCTTGCCACACATCCTACATGTGCTCTTGTGACCAAAAATCTCAACGAGTGCCGCGAGACCGACAAGAACATAGATAATACGCGAAAGCGGTGCATCCATTCCACCAAAGAGCTGACCAACATCCCACCCAAAGATGCCGACGAGGAGCCAGTTCAACCCACCGACGATAAGAAGAATAAACGCAACCATATGCAAGCCTTTCATAAGTATTACTCAATGCTTAGTCCAAATAATAATTACTCAATTACCCAAACGACCTTTCTATGTTAAGTATACCCGGTGCGTCCCTGCGTGCTGTGGATATTCCGTTCTATCCCGTCTCGACCACGTCGCCGGGCAGAAACACCTTCCAGTCGGCAATAGTGAGCGTCTGTTTGGTAAGCTCCCCGTCAGCCGCTTCTTCCGACGCGAGATATGCCTCCGTCACCAGAGTTCTGCCAAAGATGTCACCATATTCTACCTTGAGTACCCGCTCTTTCTCAGGCAATTCCAAAATTTCAGGGATACCAACGCTCTCAAAAGTCACGCGCACATTCTCCTGGCCGGGCACCACCATTTTCATCGGTTGTTGTGGCTTCTCAAACGGAAGCGTCACAGTCGGGTCCTGTGCCAGCCCACGTCCAATATTAGACAGGTAGACGTGAATCGTCCGCGCATCCCGTGTCTCCATGCGCAGTGTCAGAAGGGGCAAAAACTCGCTCCGTCGTGTCTGCTCCAGCTCAATCGTCGACTTACGTGCTTGCCGCACATAGTAACTGGTGAGTACTACCAAAACCGCAGTGGCAAGCGCCTGAATGAGCGCACTGTATGCATTCAAAAACGTTACAAATTGCGAATCCATTGTTTAGCAACTAGCTCCTAGCAAGTTCAGAATATCAAGTGAGAACAATCCCGCAAGTGTATACAGCCAACAATCTCTCAAAGAATAAAAACATCTGGCTAACGCCTAATGCTTAACCGCTAACGCCTTGGCACCACAAGCGCCATGTACTCTAAAATCATTTTGACTGATGGGGCGCGGTCCCGAAGGTAACCGCGCATGTTCAGCAGCTCGCCGAGCGCAAAGCTGACCTCCCCGTCAATCTTCACTAAATCCGCTTTGTGGTAAAGTTCCCGCTCCACACCATCAAGAAGCGCGAGCGCCCCCGCCTTGTCTTTTTCCTCCACAATGGGCTCAATGAGTTTGAGCCGCGCTTCCGTACCCCCTCTCAAAAACTCCTCTGCTTTGTTGTCAGTTGTCAGCTCCGACGTTTGCAGTCGGAGTCCCGACTCCGCAGGACGTCGGGATTGTTTGTTGTCGGTTATGCGTAGCACTGCCAGCCGCGAACGCAAGGTAGGAAGTAGTGTGTCACCCAAGGATGTCACGACAAAAAAATGCGTTCCTGGAGTCGGTTCCTCAAACATTTTGAGGAGCGCGTTCTGTGCTTCGCTCGTGATGAAATTAAACGCGATAACAAAAATCTTTATCTCCCCCCCGACAGGCTTCCGCAATGCTCTCTCCGCAAGCACCCGGGCATCGTCAATACTTAAAGTGTCAAAAACCTCCAACCAATAATCAGGGTTGCCGCGGAGTGCAACGCCAAACTCTCGCTCAATGTGCGCCGCGAGTATCTTGTGTACTTCACCCCATTTCCTCGTCACTAGATATGCATGATGTTCACGTAAAAGCATATGCTTTTATCTCTTCGCAATAATCGCTTTCTTGTAGACGTCAAGGTGGTCAAGTGCAATACCTGTTCCTTTTACCACACAGAAGAGCGCATCGTCCGCCAAGACCGCTTTTACACCCGTACGTTTCTCAATGAGTTCAGGAAGATTCCGAAGTTGTGAGGTGCCGCCAGTCATGATGATGCCGTGGTCAATAATGTCCTTAGCAAGTTCCGGTGGCGTCTCTTGAAACACGTCTTTAATCGCCTTCACCATTTCACGGAGCTGGCGCGTCATCGCCTTCACCACCTCGTTCGTCTTGAGTTCAATCGAGCGCGGCAGACCCGTCACGGTGTCACGGCCCCGCACCTCCACAGAAAGCTCTTCACCTACAGGGAGCGCCGAGCCAATAGTAATTTTTATGTCCTCCGCTGTCTTATCACCAATGGTGAGATTAAACGTTTTACGTATGTGGTCAATGATTGCCTGATCAATTTTATTTCCCGCCACTTTTACTGACGTGGACGCGACAATGCCGCCGAGCGATATCACCGCGACATCCGTCGTACCGCCGCCAATATCAACCACCATGTACCCTTCCGGTTCATGTATGGGAATACCCGCGCCGATTGCCGCAAGAATCGGTTCCTTGATGATATACGCGTTCTTGGCACCAGCGCGGAACGCTGCCTCAATGACCGCCCGCCGCTCGGTGGAGGTTACCCCTGCAGGCACCGAGACAAGAACTTCCGGCTTCCAGATGTTCCAGCGTCCGAGCGCTTTGTTGATGAAGTAGCGAAGCATTGCTTCGGTGACGCGATAGTCGGCAATCACTCCGTCTTTCATCGGGCGGTATGCAACGATCTCATCGGGCGTCTTGCCGACCATCCGCTTTGCCTCGACACCGACCGCAAGAATCGTATGGTCGTCCTCCGCCACCGCCACAACTGACGGCTCATTGAGGACAACCCCCCTCCCCGGCACAAACACCAGAACGTTGGTCGTGCCGAGGTCAATGCCCAACTTTTTAGTAAACATGCTCATTGTGCCGGTAGATGATTGGTGATGAGTAATACAAAATTGTACGCCATTTTAAGTGTCTTTTCAAACGACGAAGCCGCCCCCAAAAGAGAGCGGCTGTACGCGCTGGAAAGGGGTGCTACGGCAAGAACTCGTCGGGACGCGTTTCAATGACAACGCGTTCACCGCCGAACTCAAACTCCGCGGTCACCTTGGCGTCTTCCCCCGCCTGAAGCGAGAACAGGGTGTCGGGCGAGAACCCCCGCTCGCGAAGAGCGGAAGCAATGCCTTGACGGACCTCCTCCAATCCGCATCCCGCCCATACGAGCCGAAGAAATTCATACAGAATCCTGCCGGCGGATTCCGGCATCCGTTGCGCCGTAGTCATCATGTGACCTCCCCGCCGCGAGAAGCGGTATGTAAGTCAACGTTGACACACCACGCTACCCGCGCACCCGCTCGATGTCGACACCGATACTTTTGAGTTTCTCTTCCACTCGTTCATATCCGCGGTCAATGTGGTAAATATTGTGTATGACTGACTCACCCTTGGCAACAATTGCCGCAATGATGTAGGCAAGACCCGCGCGAAGGTCGGGGCTGTACAATTCGCGCCCGCGCAGTTTGGACGGTCCGTGGACAATCGCTTTGTGCGGATGCACCACGTCGATATCCGCACCCATCCGCACCAAGTCCGCGGCATAGCCCAAACGGCTTTCAAAAATCATTTCTTCAACAATACTCTCTCCAGATACTTGCGAGAGCAGCACAGTCATCGGCGCTTGGAGGTCGGTCGGAAACCCGGGGTACTCATGTGTGCGAATGTTGGCCGCCGCAAACGAACGGTTCGGAATTCCCCCGTTGCCACTGATGACAATACGTTTCTTCCCTACGACAACAGGCACACCACACGCACAAAGTGAGGCAATTGGCACTTTTAGATGTTCGGGGTCACAATCCGTCACCGTGAGCGTGTCCGCACAGAGCGCACCGAGTATCATAAAACTCCCTGCCTCAAGACGGTCAGGAATGGCGGTGTGTTCTTTTTTGGAGACGAGCAGCGTACCGTCTGTGCCGCGAATAGTGAGCACCGGCGTACCGATACCACGAATATCCGCGCCGGATTCGTTGAGAAAATCAGCGAGTGCGCCTATTTCAGGCTCCATAGCTACATTCACCAAGCGCACGATGCCGTGTGCAAGAACTGCAGCCATCATAAGCGTTTCCGTCGCTGTCACACTCGGCAGGCGAAAGATAACATCACAGCCCTTGAGTCCTCCTCTCGGCGCGGTAATCACAAATTCTTCTCCGTCCGTCCTGACCGTCGCTCCCATCGCTTCGTAGCCGGCAAGAAATACATCAATCGGCCGCTTGCCAATGAGACAGCCACCGGGTGGTGCAAAGCGCACCTCGCCCATGCGCGAAAGGAGGGGTCCGGTAAGAATAACCGACGCCCGAAACTTGCGCGCGGTTGACTCGTTAACATGCGCACTCGCAAGTTTTGATGTATCCACGGTTATAGTACCGCCGTCATCCATCATCACGCGTGCTCCCAAGTCCGACAGGAGTGAATTGAGCTGACGGATATCCGTAATTCGAGGTATGTTACGAAACGTCACGGGGCCGCCAAAAAGTACAGCGCTTGCAAGTGCCGGTAGCGCTTCGTTTTTTGAACCGGAAACGGCAACACTCCCCGAGAGCGTCTTTGCTCCACCGAGCCCCTGAACGCGAAAAAGTTCGCCGCTTTTCATCGTGTTCCAGTATACTCCTTCAAGCTAGGCTTTTGTTCCCATCGATCAATCTTGTATTATGGGAGTGATGGATGGATTCCAGAACCATTTTACATACAACAGAGCCACATACATTCTTGTAGCGATTCTTGCCTTGCTTCTTCTGGCATGGGGTGTATGGTACGCCGTGTTACTCTATACCGCCGGGACAGGAACCATAGAAATCCAAGATGTGCCTGCCGGAACAAGGATAACTCTTGACGGCAAAACCATAGAGGAGGTGTCTCTGGGAATGAGTACCATACACACCGACGTCCGCCCCGGGGAGCACACGGTGAATGCGACCGCTCCTAGCCTCTGGCCATGGACTAAAACCATCACCGTTCCCGAGAATATTACCGTGCGTATCTCTCCGTTTCTCCTAAGAGAGCGCCCGCAGGTATTGCGCGTGGATGCTGGGACTAACGAGTCAGCAAAAGCACAACAGGCTTTCGGCGTTTTGCAACATCTTGAGACCCCCGATTCGGTGAATTCAGATGACGGGACGGTTACTGCATGGATAGAGAACGACACCGTCTACGCCGAATGGAAGGGTGTAACGAGCGCCACTCCGGAATATTTCTGCACCCCCGACTGTAAACCGACACTCACCGTGCTCTCAGCAACACAACCGGTAACCAACGTACACTTTCTCGGTACCCGGAACGACGTGTTGCTCTTCACTACGCCGGAGGGCATCTACGCCCTTGAACTTGACCCGCGCGGCACACAGAACTTTCAACCAGTCTACCAAGAGGCAGGTGCCGACTTCAGAATACGTGACAACGAGTCGCTCTATGTATACTCAAACAGCGACTACTTTGTGCTCGAGTTATGAAAAAACCCGCGCGCGGCGCACCGAACAACCCTCAAAACTCACGCTCCGAATGGGAATTTTACCTCGGGCTTGCGCTTGAGAACATCAATGCGGAAATGACGAAAAAGGGTATGACATCATGGACGGCAAAGCGGCTCGCAGCGCGCCTCAAGGGCATGAACGCGGCAACGCTTCGGAAACTCCATTTTGAGTGCGAGCGTGCCGAACGCGGCGGCACACCATACGGCAAGGTATTTTTTGCCAAGACGAAGAAAACAAGTCAGTAGTGAGTAGTTAAAGACAGAGTCTGATTGAGAAGTACTTCGAGACCCTACCAAAACACCGTTCCATAGTCAAGAGCTTGGAATCAATTGAGCGGGAGTTTGGCAATCAATACCCATGTGCAGCCGCTCGGTATTGTAATACGGGAGATACTGCTTGAGCGCTCTCCTGAACGCTGGGATCGTGCGAGCCGTGAGATCAAGACAC
>JAKEFG010000013.1 GCA_022616195.1 Candidatus Wolfebacteria bacterium
GAGCGTACGATTCAGTTCAAAGCCACCACACGCTCCGCGCGTGCGAATCAATCGCTTCGCGATTTGAAATAAGTTAGAGCAAAGGATATGATTTCATCACAATTTTTCGGCTTTATTAACATCTAAGATCTCTCTCAATAACCTGTGTTTGGAACATATCAACACCGCCATGTTGACAGAAAAAGAAGCTCCGTATAACATATGAATATATGACAAAACTATCATATGATACAGAGGAAGCCGCGCGAGTTTTGAAAATTCTCTCAAATACAAACCGACTTTCCATTATGAAGGTTATCCTGAACGCCAAAAATGACTACTGTGTCCACGAATTGTCCGAAGTGCTAGGAATATCCCAATCAGCCACATCCCATCAGCTTGCCTATCTTGAAGCGCATGGGGTTGTCAAGGGCGTTCGAATGGGTAAAACAAAGTGTTATATGCCGACCGACTCAGCAACTACAAAAAAAATCTCCAAGGTTATCCGATTTTTAACATAAAACATGAGATATTCTTTTATCATAATTGGGATACTTATCGTCGGGGCGCTCGGTGCGGTATGGTATTTCCAGAACAAACAATTCCCGGTTCCCACCGGAGAAACGGTACCCCTGAATGATGAGAGTGAAGAATCTGCAGAAACAATTCCCGACACTCCCCCAACACAAATTATGGAAACCTCGCGACGAGAAATTTTAATGACTGACGGAGTGAAACACTCAATACCCTTGAATGAGATTCTCTCCGGCGGTCCCGCAAAAGACGGCATTCCATCAATAGACAACCCAATATTCATATCGGCAAAAGATGCTGCGTTTCTTGATGCTTCTGACCCCGGACTTGGCCTCACAGTAAATGGCATGAGTCGATTTTATCCATATCGCATTCTTGTCTGGCATGAGATAGTCAACGACACCATAGCCGGAAAGCCGGTTTTGGTGACCTACTGCCCTCTCTGTGCCACCGGAATCGTTTTTGAACGCAGGGTTGACGGCGAGATTCAGGAATTTGGCGTATCAGGCAAACTCTGGCAATCAAATCTCCTCATGTACAATCGCCCGCCTTCGCGAAGCTCTGGCGAGGCAAGCGCGGAACGGGAAGAAGAGGAGTCCCTCTGGTCACAGGTGCTCGGAGAAGCAGTACTCGGCATACATACGGGAAAGAAACTTCCTATCGTTCGCTCCGATGTCGTCAGATGGGGCGATTGGAAAAACGTTCACCCCGATACCGCCGTATTGTCGCAAGACACGGGCGCGTCGCGCGACTACGGCCGCGATCCCTACGACAACTACTACACCAGTGAATCCGTGTCGTTCGGTGCGACGTTCAACGACACGCGACTGCATCCTAAAGCACTGGTACATGGCGTGGAAATTGAAGGGCGATATAAGGCGTATCACGATGATGCTCTTGACGAAACAATTACCGATGCGTTTGAGGGGTATGAAATTATTGTTGTCAAGAGCGATTCCGGACAAATTACGTTTACCGCCAACGGCGAACCACTCCCCTCGATACCGGGCTTCTGGTTCTCGTGGCTTGCGGTACATCCGGAGACAGAATTATTCAAGTAATATAAAAACGATCATATGAAAAACGTCACTATTTATTCAACGCCAACCTGTCACTTCTGCCACGCGGCAAAGGAATTCTTCAAAGAAAACAACATTGCATTTACCGACTATGACGTTTCAGGTGACGCTGAAAAGCGAAACGAAATGCTCCAGAAGAGCGGTCAAATGGGTGTACCAGTCATCTTTGTTGGTGACCCTTCAAGTCTCTCAGGGCAAGCTGAGATGGTTGTCGGGTTTGACGAGGCACGATTAAAGACCCTGCTTGGTATTGGGTAGAACTATGAAACCTGATGAACAAACAGATTCGATGAACTCACTGCAAGCTGGATATGGAATACCGATTGCGATTGTTGTCGCGGGGGTTTTGATCGCCGGTGTTGTTTTTTGGACGGGAAACGACAGGAAAGTGTTTCCAAATACCACATCCAACCGCACTGCCAGCGAGTCAGGTGGTGTGCTCCGAATTCCGAGCGAAACGGATCATATACGTGGCAACCCTGACGCATCAATTGTGATTGTAGAGTTTAGTGACTTAGAGTGCCCGTTTTGCGCACAAATTCATCCAACGCTTGATCGGATCGTGAAAGAAAACAATGACGTTAAATGGATATTTCGGCATTTTCCTCTCTCGACCATACATTCGCGAGCACTCTCTGCGGCGGTTGCGTCGGAGTGTATTGCGAAACTCTCAGGCAATGAGGCCTTCTGGTCGTTTACCGACGCGGCATTCCTCAATCAACGGCAGCTGGGCGATGCGTGGTACCGGGAACAAGCCGCTTCCTTCGGCATCGATCTGTCGGCATTTGAGGGGTGTATGAACGACAAAAAGATTGTCTCCGATATACAAGCAGATTTTGATGAAGCAACCGGGGTGGGAGGCCGCGGTACACCGTATGTTGTTGTGGTCACACCCTCCGGCGACCTTATGCCGTTTAGCGGTGCTCTGCCGTATGCACAGGTGTCCGCCGTCATTGAGCAAGCTCGTAATAACTAATAACCACATGAATCGGTACATTGTTGGTGGAATAGGACTCATTATTATAGTTGCGGGAGTACTCTTTTTCAGCGCGTCTGATCGCAGCGTTGATACCAAAGCGGATAAAAGCGACTTTGATACATTCGCCTCCGCTTCCCTTATTGGTTACAACGGCAATAAAGTTTCCCTTGAAGAGTTTCGGGGCAGACCACTTGTCATAAACAGCTGGGCGGTATGGTGCCCGTTCTGTCGAAATGAACTCCGTGATTTTGCAGAGCTTCAAAAGGAATTTAAGAATGAAATAACCGTTATTGCCATAGACCGACAAGAACCGTTTGCAAAGGCAAAAGGATATACCGATGAGCTTGGTATCACGAATGATATGCTGTTTCTCCTCGATCCCTCCGATTCGTTCTATAAGTCAATTGGCGGCTTCTCAATGCCGGAGACGATTTTTGTGGACAGCGGTGGAAGTATTATCGTGCATAAGCGTGGACCGATGGAGTTGGATGAAATGCGCGAGCACACCAATAAAATTATCAGTGCCACTGAAGATTCCGTATGATTGAATTAAGCATTGGATTTATAGTAGCATCGTTTTTTGCAGGGCTTCTCACTTTCCTCGCGCCGTGTACGCTCCCGCTTGTACCCGCATACCTCGGTTTCATCAGTGGCGTTGATCAAAACGCGCTCAAAAATCCCGAAACCGCACTCGCGGCCCGCCGCAAGATTTTCTTAAACGGTCTTGCGTTTATTGTCGGCTTCTCACTCGTCTTTATTGTCTTCGGAGTACTTGCCGGATTTGCGGGTACTGCCCTTGCGCCATACCGCATTTGGCTTGCGCGCATCGGTGGAGTGCTTGTAATTCTCTTCGGTCTTTTTATACTCGGTCTTTTTAAGCTCTCCTTCTTTCAAAGCGACAAGCGTATTCCAATCCCGAAATGGCTTACGCTTGGCAAACCCTCAAGCTCGCTTGTTATCGGGGGCACGTTTGCCCTGGGCTGGACACCTTGTGTTGGTCCAATTCTCGGCTCAGTGCTTCTTCTTGCCGGGACGTCCGGCACTGCGTTTCAGGGCGGGTTGATGCTTACTGTATTTTCACTCGGGCTCGCAATTCCGTTTCTTCTGCTCGCGCTCGCTTTTTCAAAAGCAACGGTTTATGTTGAAAAACTTTCAAAGTATCTCAAGGCCGTTTCCGTTGTTGGCGGTGTATTTTTGATCCTCCTTGGGTTACTTCTTGCCACTGACAACTTTGGGCTGACGATCCAGTATGGGTACGAGCTGTTTGATTTCATCGAGTATGATCGTCTGTTGGAGTATCTCTAGTATGGTCTTACAAACTCAAAACGAATGGCAGTGTGAGAAGTGTGGTTTTCATTACAAAGACAAAGAATGGGCAGAAAAGTGTGAAGCATGGTGCGCCAAGCATCATAGTTGCAATTTGGAGATAATCACACACGGCACACCCACCACAGAGAGCAATAATTGATTGAAAGCAAGTTTTATCTCCCCTTGCTTGTCTTTACTCTTTGTTGAGCCACTCCCTATCGTGGCGGACCAGAATCTCCGCTGCGCGATGTGGCTCTGCGAGAAGCTCCCGCACCGCGCGCTCCATGCGCATTGACTGCGAGCCCTTCACAAGCACCACGTCCCCCTGTTCAAGCAACTTGGCGATCTCCTTTCCTGCTTCCGCCGCCTCCTGTCGCTCAAGAATGTCAACACCTCTCATTCCCGCCTCGCGCGCACCCTCTGCGATGTAGTGCGCGCGAGGCCCCACGCTAACGAGCATATCAAGTATGCGCGCCGCCCGGGCACCGATTTTCTTATGTTCGTCAACGGTGTGCTTCCCAAGTTCTGTCATATCACCGAGTACCGCGAGCCGTCTCCCCGAGACCTTAAGTTCCTCAAGTGTGGTGAGCGCCGCGGCAAGGGCAACCGGGGAAGAATTATACGAGTCGTCAATGAGAGTACTCCCGTTCACCCCCTCAAGAACACGCATACGCGCCGGGGGCGTCGAGAGCCGCGCAAGCGCCTGCCCAATGGTCACCAGATTCACGTCAAGCGCAAGGCCGACCGCTATCCCGGCAAGCGCGGGGTAGACGTGCTGAATACCGAGCGCATTCGGCACGGTAACTGGTACGACGCTCCCGCGATACGCGACCTTAAAGGTAGTCCCTATGGGAACCTCTCTACCGCCAGCACGCTCATACAGCGTTTCGATATGCTCCGGCACAATGTCCGCACCTTTATCGAGACCGTAGGTGATGCGCCGCCCGCCGTCAGGATGTTTTGCCTCCACAAGATATTTGTCGTCGTTATTGACAACAAGTACACCGTGCTTTTTGAGCGCTTTGGCGAGCAGAAGCTTTTCGCGCCGAAGTTCCTGCGGGGATTCAAAAAACTCCACATGCACCGGTGTATCGGCAAGACGTGTGAGCACCACAACGTCACACGAGAGCCACTTCACAACACGAGCAATATCGCCCGGACGGTCAAGCCCGACTTCAAGCACAAGCCACGCCGGGTAATGGTTGGGCAGGAGCACCACACCCAAACCCTTGAAAATATTCGCGAGCCAGAGGAAGGGATTGTTCCATGCATTGTCACAGCCGAGAATGGTCAGAGGAACGCCAATATCGGAATTGAAGCTCTTCTCGCTCTTGCGCACATAGAATGCCGATGAAAGCACGGCGTACACGGCATCTTTGGTGGACGTCTTCCCCACCGAGCCGGTAATGCCCACAACGCGCGGACGGTATTTGAGCAATACCAACCGCGCTTCAAGCGTCAGAATCCAAACTACAATCTTTTTGAAAATACTCCGCACAGCTGTAATTTTACCATGAAAACACACATTGAAACGAAAACTCCCCAACCCGCTGGCTGTGCCTGCTGGGTTGGGGTTGGGGGAGTTTTCAACAGCGTGGACGTGATCACTCCGGTGCCTAGTGCCCACCGGCGGCGAGCACGAGGACCACGAAGCCCGCGAGACCGGCAGCGATCACCGCCGCCCAGCCGAGATAGAACTTGGCTTGCTCTCTCATGTTTCCATCCTCCAAGGGTCAGTGGTTTGAGATACCTATCCTGTCCTGTGTTTGCGGAACCAGACTAAGGAGTATTCCCGAATCCAGTTCCGCAAACACCTGCGCTATTGATTCCAAGCTCTTGACTATGGAACGGTATATTTCTAGGGACATCCAAAAACCGCTCAACAAAGACCTGGTTCTTGTTTTTGTACAATACTTTTTCTAAACCCCAACCCCTTCACCCTATACCCTTATCTTTACCTATCCGGCGGAACTTCGTAATACGAGATGAGGAACTTAGCAAGATTGATGAACGGGTGCGTGAGTGTCTGCGACGCATATCGGGCGCCAACTGGCTGATCATTATAAAGGAAGACAAGAAACTGCGGGTCATACGCCGGAAAATAGCCAAAAAATGAGTGGAAGAATCTGTCGTCGTAGTATTCGCCTGTTGCCGGATTTGGAATCTGGGCTGTTCCTGTCTTTGCCGCGACGCTGTAGTGCTCGAGCTTCACCGTGCCGCCGAGAAGATATTCGTCCACCACGTTTACGAGCATGCGGGTGATTTCCTCACTCGTTTCTTTGGTGACCACCTGTTCGCTCGGATTGTAAAAGACCTTCCGTGCCGGTCCGACGTCATATTCAACACGCTTTACAATATGCGGGCTGATAAGGTAGCCGCCATTTCCCAAGGCGGCAAGTGCGCGGACCGTCGCGATTGGCGTGAGCGCGATTCCTTGCCCGAACGCCGCCGTCGTATATTCCACGTCCCGCGGACTATTGAGGTTGTCTAGAAATCCGCGCACTTCGCCGGGAAGATCAATTCCCGTTTCCTCTCCCAAACCGAATTTTTGCAGATACTCGGCAAATGTGTTGTTTCCCATCCGATTCACCACAAACGCCGCGCCGGTGTTCAGGGACTCGCCCAAAACGCGTTGCATATTCACCACGCCGCGTCCCTTCCCGTCAAAGTTTGAAATCCGCGCGTTCCCGTCGTCAAGTACCAAGTACCCCTTGTCATCATAGGTGGTAAAAGGGGTCACTGCCCCAGCATCGAGACCCGCAGCCATAGTAATCGGCTTCATGATAGAACCCATTTCAAAGACGCCTTCCACCAAAGGGTTACCGAAAACCGCCAAGTTTGGCTCGTCTTGAAAGTTGTTGAGGTCAAGCGTGGGGTTGACCGCAAGCGCGTACACCTCCCCCGTTTTTGGGTTGATGACAATACCCCCCACTGATGTAGATTGCCACTCACTCCTGACTTCGCGGAGCGCTTTCTCCAGCGCCGCTTGCACCGTCGGTTCAATCGTGGCAACCACATCCCCCTGCCGCGCATCCTTGGCGTCAAGAATCTCACCGATGTTGGAAAATACTTCAGCGAAAAAGTTTACATACGTTGTATCCACGTCACGCGAAAGCACGTCGTTATAGTAACGTTCCAAGCCGTAGCGCCCAGTGAGCATGTCGTCATCAAACGCAACAAAGCCGATAGTCTGTGCGGCAAGGTCGCGCCCCGGGTAGTAACGCCACTGTTCTTTATAGAGTCCAACCCCTGGAAGTTCAAGAGCAACAACGGCATCCGCATCCTCGCGGGAGAGTTCGTGCGCAATCACTTCATACGGGTCATCGCTCTTCGCCGTGTGTATAAAAAATTCATCACGGTCAAGCGTAACAATGTCCGCAAGCACGTCGTAGAGTGTTTCGGGGTCGTCAATCTTTGTTGGATTAATGGCAAGTGTGAATCCCGATTTCAAGGTCGCCGCGTAGGCGCGATTACCATCCTTATCCTCAAAAAATATGTTGCCGCGCTCAAAGAGCCCCTCTTGCGGGCGCGCGTACTGATGGTCGGCGCGCTCGCTGTACTCGTCACCGTGTACAATCTGCACGAAGTAGAGCCGCCCGATCAAGACAATCGCGACAAGCACGACCGCAGTTGAAATAATTCGTATGCGTGTTACAAAAACGGAACGCATTCAGGTGATATTACCGTTGCGCAGATGAAGGTGACGCCACGAGAGCAAGCGGCTCGCGCGATACGTACGTCACCAAACCGAGTTCCCGAAAACCAAGCTCGTGAGCGCGTTCTCTGGTAACGGCGTTTTTAAGACCCAGGTGTGCAAGCTCAAGGTCGCTTACTGTTGAGGCGTGGGCACTCATTTCTCGTTCTACCTCACGTCGGAGCACTACATTGCGCACCGTTTCGTTAACGAGGTAGACATAGAGGCCGCCAAGCACCACGATAGCCACAACAAGCCCGATAATAAGGCGTTTTTCCAAGGTGTCACATTTTACAAGTTCTTTGACCATTTTTTAGTTAGTTAGGCGTTAGGTTTTAGGTACTAGCAGTTTTTTGAAAAATTCGCAGTTTGGCCGAACGAGAACGAGGATTTTCTGCCAGTTCTTTCTCCGAAGGGGTCACTGGTTTTTTGGTCACTCGCCTTCCCATCCCCTTTTTCTCCCACTCTGCAAAAAATCTTTTGACCACTCTGTCTTCAATACTGTGGAACGAAATCACTGCAATGTGCCCACCCTTCGTAAGGCACTGCTCTGCCTTCGTAAGTCCTTCTTCAAGCGCAGATACTTCGTCGTTCACCGCAATACGAAGTGCTTGGAACGCTCGCGTCGCCGGGTTGATTTTCTGTCGTTTGTAACCTACCGGTACCGACGCTTTAATAATTTCTACAAGCTGTCCTGTCATATTGATTGTTTTCTTCTCGCGCGCTTCGGTAATCGCTTTGGCAATTCGTCGCGCGTAGCGTTCTTCACCGTAACCAAAGAGTACGTTCGCAATCGCCTCTTCGCTCCAATCGTTCACGATTTGACGCGCTGTGATGTCGCTCTCACCCGGATGTTCCTTAAAGGTCATGAGAAGCGGCTCATCCTGCTGAAAACTAAACCCCCTGCCCGACTCCACAATCTGAATGGAGCTCAATCCGAGGTCAAACACGATTGCGTCCGCTTCGCGAACACCTAACTGCATAAGCGCTGTGTCAATCTCTCTGAAGTTGGATTCAAAGAGGCGTGTCGTGCAGAGCGCACCGGATAATTCGCGCTTTGCCCGAAGCACCGCGCCCGCGTCTTGGTCAAGCCCGACAAGCGTGCCGTTTTCCCCGATGACATCACACATTGCGCGCGCATACCCGCCGGCGCCTAAGGTCGCATCAACGACCACCGCGCCGGGTACGAGCGAAAGACCACCTATAACTTCATGTAAAAGAACTGGAACATGCGCCGCGGTCATAGTGCGCCGACGCCACCCAACCGCTCCGCGAGCGCATCCGCTTCACGCTCAATCTGGCTCTTGTATGCCGTCCACGCTTTCTCGTCCCATACTTCCACCCGGCTCCCGACGCCTGCCATGACCACCTTTCCTTTGAGCCCCGCAAATTTCTTGAGAAAGTCGGGGACCAAGATGCGCCCTGCGGAATCAACATCGGCTTCAACAGCGCCCGCAAGCAGGAATCGGTTGAACCCGCGCGTTCCTGATGCGCCCATGCCGAGTTCGGAGAGTTTTTCGGAAATCTTTTTCCACTCCGGAAGCGAATACACAAAGAGCGAGTGCTCCAATCCGCGCGTGACGACAAGTTTCTTACCGAGTTCCTTGCGAAATTTTGCGGGAAGCGATACGCGGTTCTTATCGTCAAGACTGTGTATATACTCTCCTATCAGCATGGTTGTGAATGCTTGCCCCGTAGGAAGCTTCGCTTTCCTTCGGGGTATTCGCCGATGAGCATATGGTCGTACCAACAGAACAGAATGGATAATTTGGGAGATTCAGTACCCTCCCCCGAATCTCCCACTCTACCCCACTTAGCTACTAGTATATTCCACTCTTTCCCACATACAAACAGAGTTATCCACAGCCGTTTCGGCTCGCCGAAACGGCTGTGCCCCGACCGAAGCGTTGGGGCACACGCGAAGCGTTTTACACTAAAAATCTCGCAAAAAGGGGCTACAGCACAACATTAGGGGTTGGTTTTGAGACAGAGCGTCCTCGCTACAGACCGCTCGTCCCGCGCCCCACAAGGGCGCGGTGTTTTTATAGGAGTGTCGCTTGAAAAACCCGAATCAGAAACCTTTTACGGTATATTTTGTTTCAACAAACTCAAGTTCTTTGCTGTTTATCATTCGCATTGTTTCCTCTACTCCGTCAAATTTATCAGGCAGTTTTTGTATTTCTTCCCCAATCAGCCACCTATTTCGACCTCCCTCAAACTTATAAATAAGTTTTCCCGCAACCTTCTCGGCCCGAAAAACGTAGAAAAATTTGTCCTCCAATAGCTTGCCTTCCTGCGAGTAGTCCATTTTGTGCTTGATGCCAGTGAGTGTCAGTTGCCCCGTCAGCCCGGATTCTTCTTCAAGTTCGCGCTTCGCAGTTTCCAAAACCTTTTCCCCAACGCGTATCTTCCCGGTCAAAAATCCATGGAACCCATAGAATGGCTGTTTGAGACGCTGTTGCACTAGGTATTCGCACCTGCTGTCTTTCTCTCTTACCGGCACCACCAAAACACCGAGCTTCGCCTGGCGTTCAACTGCCATCTGCTTTTGGTCGGTGTCCATTCGATTTGCGAGTTCCTTGCCAATGTCAGTCAGTGTGTAATGCTCACGTGCTTTGGAGATGAGTCCGAGCTCAACCAGACGCTTCACGTGAAAAGTAAACTGGTCGCTCGGCACACGCGATGCGTTAAGCTCCGAGAATCGCGCCTGAGGGTTGAATAAGAGCACGCGGAGAATTTCGCCCTGTATGGGGTGCATGTCGTTTTTTCCTGTCATACACCGCCCATCTTATCCACCACAAACAAGCTGTCTAGTGAAGCCGACTTCACTAACCATATCTCTGCTCAAGACGCGGTGATTTGTAGATGTCAGATGAATTGTCGATCTGGCAGGTCGACAATCAGTTCTTTTTACAAATCAACAGGAATGCGCTTGTCCACGTACTGACCGTTGATATACTCACCCTCTCCGAGAAATGAGACCTGGGTGGGCGTCGCCTTGTAGATTCTCCACACCCCTTCCCCTGTAACATCAGCAGCACTCTTGATTTTGAAATCATCATCAGTTGCCCGCGCATTAAAAAGCTCAACACCTGCAGCAACCTCGTCCGTTTCACTTAGCTCTTTTGCCGTGGCTTCTATATACACCGCCGTGCCCGCCCCCTCTGGAGCGTGGGTGTCAAAAAATACGACCGCTGCGCGCGGGTTTATGTGGATAAGTTCTGAATGTAACGCACTTTTACTGGACACCCAGTAGATGTTGTATGCGTCATCGTATGCAAAAAAGACCGGCGAAACCCACGGCTTGCCGTCGGGCGTGGCGGTTGCCACTGTGCAATAGATATTCTCGGCGATTATCTTTTTTGTTTCCTTGCTGATATCCATCATTTTCTCCCCTCCACGCTAGTCAAAACTTAGAAGTAAAGGCTCGGTGTGTTAATACCCATGTTTATCAAGAAGATTAAGTAATGGAACGAAGGCGTAGATTTTATTTCGTTGACGGTTTGGAGAAATGTCCCGAAGAATGTCTGCCTCGACAAACTTTGCAATGATGTTCAAAAGTGTTTGGTGAACTCGTATGCCAGATGTCTTTCTGATTGATGAAGTTGAGAAATAAGGTTGAGCAAAAATTGCATCAAGTAGATTAAAAGCATATGCAGAATTAAACTCTGCTAGATGTTTTTGATATTCATCTCGCAACGCAATAACCTTCCGCGCAAGTTCGCAGGCGTCGTCTGCCTGCTCACATAGACCATTTAAAAAGAAACGTATCCAAGGAATCCAAGCATTTTCGTAACTGACTGCTGCTAAAAGGTTATAATAGTCCTGTCGGTTTTCTTCGAAATACTGACTGATGTACACTAGCGGCCGCACAATGATTTTCCTGGAGTAAAGAAACAACGGAATAAGCAATCGACCCATCCTTCCATTGCCATCCTTGAACGGATGGATCGCCTCAAATTGGTAGTGGGCTACGGCAATCTGGACTAACGAGTCATGTTCAGACTCTCTTGTATTTAGATACTTATCAAAGTTACTATACAGATTTGGAATTGCAGGTGCGGGCGGTGGTACATAGCGTGCTTCTTCCATAGGAGTGCCCGGCGGAGCGATGTAAACTATTTGGCGGCGGAATTCCCCCGGTCCTCGTGTTTTTCCCCGCACTGACTCAAGTAAAGTTTTATGAAGTTTCTTCACGTTGTTTTCAGTGAGTGACTCCCCCGTATCAATCATCTGAGTTCCTGTGCGCAATGCGCGACGGTAGTTTAAAATCTCACGAATATCTCGAGTCTTTTCGCTGTCTTCCCGAGGCGTGTCCCCTTCTTCTGCTTCCTTTTTCAATACCTCGTCTAGTGTTGCCTGAGTACCTTCAATTTGGGAACTTAAAACCGCCTCTCTTGTAAGAAAGGTTGAGTTAAAGGACAAAACGGGTTGCTATTTTTGATATACTACGGCTCTATTAAGAGCTAAAACCACAATTGAATACAATGAGATTTAAAAAACTGCCCAC
>JAKEFG010000014.1 GCA_022616195.1 Candidatus Wolfebacteria bacterium
CGCATACACTCCGCACTGAAGATGTCACCACGTCAGTTTGCACAGTTGCACGCGCTTGCTACGCTATCCTAGTGAGTGTCAAACAAACGGGGTCCAGTTCAATATAAGAACAGGCTTATTTTCTTCACTTGCCCAATTTCCTCCAAAAGATTTCCCAGAAGAGGGACCACATCCCCTGCAATCTTAGTAGAAAATGGCTGTCTTTCGCTAGTTATATAGGAAATAACGCGTGAATCGCGCTCCTTTTCGAGCTTTTTAACCAGGTCTTCCCTTGACATAGTTAAATAATACACCGGACAGTGATAAATTCAATGAACAAGGGCGCTGTCCTATCCCTAGGTCAAGAAACTATGTCTGCCTTCCATCCGATGCTGGGGGGGAAGGATTCGAACCTTCATACTCGCCTTCAAAGGGCGATGTCCTACCATTAGACGACCCCCCAGCATCGGACACAAGACGCTTTTGCTTACTTCTCAACCCTATCCCCTCAATCCTCACTCCTGTCCGAAAAGCGTACCCGATTCTTCGCCACCGGACAACCGCATCACCGCAAGCTCAAGCGGGAGCTGGGGAATATACGCGCGCCCGATGGCGCCATACGCTTCAAGAAACGCGGAGAGTGTGTCCGAGCGAATTTTTGACCCCGCATCTCCGGCAATACTTTCAAGGAAAACAAAATCCTCGTCCCCGAATTCCTCTTTGAGCTCGTCCTTCATATCACTCGCAAACCGCAACAGGAGCACCGCGCGAATTTTCTCAAGCAACAACTTGGCAAAGATTGTAATATTAACCTCCGCCTCAGCCGCTCCCCGAATGGCAGAGAGTCCCTTCGCGGCGTCACCCTCATGGAGCGCCGCCACAAGCGCATTCACCAATGTCCCTTTGGGCGCGCCCGTGACCGTCTCCACTTCACCAACGCTCACTTTTTTGTCTTTGGACGAGCTGATGACTTTCTGGAGAATTCCCTGCGCATCGCGGAACGACCCCTCGGCGAGAAGCGCGATGAGTTCACCGGAGGCCTGCTCGAGCGTGAACCCTTCCCGTTTAGCAACATCAAGGATATGGCTCTTGAGCACCGAGCGTGAGGGTTTTCTGAACTGATGCACCTCACAGCGAGAGATAACCGTGTCCGGCAGTTTGTGCATCTCTGTCGTCGCCAGAACAAACACCGCATGCGGCGGCGGCTCTTCAAGTGTTTTTAGAAGTGCATTGAACGCCTCCTTGGTGAGCATGTGTACCTCGTCCACGATGTAGACCTTGTACTTTGAGTCAAACGGGACGGTGTTGACCGCCTCGCGGAGCTCCCGAACATCGTCAATGCCGCGGTTAGATGCCGCGTCAATTTCGTAAAGGTCCTTTTCGCTTGTGCCGATCTCGCGTGCAAGGATACGTGCCACCGAGGTCTTCCCGGTGCCGCGCGTGCCGGCAAAGAGATACGCATGCGCGATATTCCCTTCCTTGACTGCGCCTTCAAGCACCTTGACCACCTGCTCTTGCCCCAACACCTCTTTAAATGTCTTGGGGCGGTACCTGCGATAGAGTGCTATTGGTGCCTCGTTCTTTGACATCACGGCTGATTATAGCAGAAAGTTGTCGTGCGACACACGACAACACCAGACAGGCCTACTCTCCCTTTTTTGCTAACTCCGCGATAGCTTTCTGTGCCTGACCGATACTATCAGCACCCATAAGCCGCAGAAGAAACGCTTTGTTGTACCCGTCGCCCTTGAGGTAGCTCTTGAAATGTTTCTTCATCAGGTGAAATGACTTATGGGGCAGTAACTCCTGAAAGAGTGTCAGGTGTTCACCGAGAACCCGTAAACGCTCGGCAAGCGGCGGACGCTCCTCCACTACACCTACACTGCGGCTATTCTCTAATTCGCGCGAATTAGAGAATAGCCATGGGTTTCCAAAAATTGCGCGTCCGAGCATAATGCCGTCAGCACCGGTCTCCTCTGCCCGCCGCCGCGCGTCAGCCATATCTTCTATATCACCGTTGCCAATGATAACTGTTGCGCTTCCGAGAGTGTCACGCATCTGTACTGCGCGAGCTATTTCCTCCCAGTGCGCCGGCACCTTGGACATTTCTTTCTTCGTCCGGGCATGGAGTGCCACCGCCGCCGGCTCCGTTTCCAAAAGCGTCGGTAACCACGTATCAAGTTCATTCTCGTCGTAGCCGATGCGCGTCTTGATTGATACCGGAAGCCGTGTCGCCTCTTTTGTTGCGCGGATGATTTCCTGCGCAAGCTTCGGTGCCCGTATCATCGCCGCGCCCGCCCCCTGCTTGCAGACGCTCCGGTCAGGACACCCCATATTGATGTCCACGCCGTCAAACCCAAGCTTCTCCGCAAGCGCTGCCGCGCGCACCATAAGCTCCGGCTCACGACTAAAAAACTGCGCGACAATAGGACGCTCCGATTCGTCGTACTGCAGGTCTTTGACAAGTACGTCATAGCCACCCTTAAAGAGACCGTCGGCAGAAATAAACTCGGTCCACATGACATCCGGCTTGCCATACCTCGCAATGATGCGGCGGAACGCAGCATCGGTCACGTCCGCCATGGGCGCAAGGCAGAAAAACGGCTTCGATAATGTGTCCCAAAATCCTCGGTTCATACACCTTGCTACGACATTCCAACATTCTATAGAATGTTGGAATGTGTTATTTGTGTCATTCGTTTTCTATTTGCGTATTAGTGTCGCGTTCCAATTTATAAAACACTTTGTTCCCGTAGCGCAAATCAATGTAGTCAACTTCAATGAGTCGCCCGTCTTCAAGACGCGTCTTGAGTTCGTTTGCCCCAAGCACTATTCTTAAATTCTCAAGAATTTGAGAATAGCCGTCGGCGGGGTCAAAGATAATCTCCGCGCCCCCTCTAAGTAACAGCCGGTACTCACGGTCACCGACAATCGTGAGTTCTACAGGCCCAATGCCAAGCCCCCGTGCCGAAACAACAAAACCGTTCAGTGAACGAAATGCGTCCGGTGCGAGCACTCTGTCCCCAATCGCACGTGCCGCCTCCGTGACACGGTACACAAACAACGACGCCGATACGTCACTCGCCACTAACGCCGGCGCAAAGATAAACCCGTCTGCATCAAGTAAAAAACATCGGGTGTCAGAGGCGCAGTATTTGGCAACCTCCTTGCGCTCGGCAACCGTAACCGAAATGGTCGTCAGGTTCTCTACATCAACATCAACGTCCTTCACCCGCGGAAACCGCTTGACAATCTCGCGTTCAATGGAAAACCGCGGATACAAGAGAATGTTTCCGCGAGAAAAGAGGTAGAGATAGTGCCCCCGCACCTTCTCCCGCACCACATCAAGTAGCTGTGGCGACGGTGTGGCGCTGTTTCCGCGCACATTCACTGTGCGGATTGCCGTCGCCTCAACCATGGAGAGTTGGGAAAGAAGCAGAATGACCGAACCGATGATGGCGAGAAGATATGCCATCCCTTCAATCACAATCTGCCGACGCCGCTGCCGCAGCGTTTGTGTTCTGATGCGCCGCCTAAGCCGCATAGTGCTAGGTTATTCTCTGAATAACATCTTTCCCGATGTATGAACGGAGCACTTCGGGGACCACAATGGAGCCATCCGCCTGCTGGTAATTCTCGACAATTGAGACCAGTATTCTCGGTGTGGAGAGAGCAGTGTTGTTCAGAGAGTGCGCGTAGCGGAGTTTCCCGTTTTCATCCCGATATCTTATGCCAAGACGTCGAGTTTGAAAATCGTGGAAGTAGGATGAGGAGTGAGTTTCCCGATACTTGTTCTCCGATGGCACCCAGGTCTCAATATCGTATTTTTTCACCTGCCCAAGTCCGAGATCGCCGGTTGCGTTAATGACGACCTGGTACGGCAACTCAAGAGCCTGTACCAACTCCTCGGCATTTGTAGTGAGTTCCTCGTGATACTTCACCGACTCATCATGTTTTGCCTCACACAAAACGACCTGTTCAAATTTAAAAATCTCATGCACTCTAAAAATACCCGTGGTGTCTTTCCCATGACTCCCCGCCTCTCGTCGATACGACGGTGAAAATGACAGAAATTTTATTGGCAATCTGCCTTTCTCAATCACCTCGTCCATGTAGTACGCCATAGTCGGCACTTCCGCTGTCCCCTGCAAATACAAATCATCTTGTGTTTTGTAAAGGTCTTCTTCTCCCTGCGGTAAATATCCGGTACCGACAAAAGGCGCCCTTTTCAAAAGTGCTGGAGTGATTATCGGGATGAAATCACCCTTCTGCATCATATGATGAAAGACAAAGTGCCAGATGGCATACGTCAAAGTCGCCGCATCATTTTTCAGAAAGTATCCGCGAAAACCGGATACTTTCGCGCCACGCTCAAGATCCAGCATGTCTAGATTCTGCATGAGCTCAATGTGGTTTTTGATATCAAATGAAAACCTCGGCTTCTCACCCCATGTTCGAAGCACTGTATTTGCGCTCTCGTCGGGACCAACCGGCGTGTCTGGTGACGGCACGTTGGGAACCTTTATCATGAGAGTGACAAACTCCTTCTCCATCCGTTTGTACATTTCTTCGAGCGTCTTGAGTTCGTCTTTAATACGCCTTCCCTCTTCGACATCGCGCTCCGCCGCTGCCTTGTTGCGTTCCTGGTTGAGACCATCTATTTCCGTGCGGAGTGATTTCCGTTTCTCGTAGAGCTCCAGAACTTTGTTCAAATCAACCGGCTCGCCTTTCTTGTCGGCAATTGCCTTCTCAACGAGAACCCGATTCTCTTGTATGAATTTGATGTCAAGCATAACAAAGAGTAGATAGTATGTAGTATATAGTATGGGGTATGGAAACTAAAGACGAGATACAACGCCTCACCCCGGACGAGTTTCCCGCACTTCTCACAGAAATCACCGACCCGCCTAAAGAACTCTACCTGCGAGGTACCCTACCCGCTGGAGGTAACCTGAAGTATCTCTGTGTCGTCGGCTCGCGCAAATATACAGAATACGGCAGAGATGCATGTGAAAAACTTATCGCGGGGCTTCGCGGCTACCCTGTGGTGATTGTCTCGGGACTTGCGCTTGGGATTGATTCTATCGCGCACACCGCGGCGCTCGCGGCAAGACTTATAACTATTAGCGTGCCCGGTTCCGGTTTGGGCTGGGATACGCTCTACCCGCGAAACCATGTCGAGCTTGCCAAACGCATTCTTGAAGCGGGCGGGGCGCTCCTTTCGGAATTTCCGCCGGATTTCAAAGCAACGCCGTGGAGCTTCCCGCAAAGAAATCGCATTATGGCGGGCATGTCACAGGCGGTGCTCCTCATTGAAGCGGGGGAAAAATCAGGCACGCTCATTACCGCGCGCCTCGCCTCCGAGTACAACCGCGACGTGCTCGTGGTACCCGGCTCTATCTTCGCGCCATCGCATAGGGGCTCGCACCAATTCCTCCGGCTCGGCGCGACACCCATAACATCGAGCGTGGATATTCTGGACGCGCTTGATGTGAACCAACAACCAACGACTGACAACCACCAACGATTACTTAAAAACCTTTCACCTCAAGAACAAAAGGTTATGGAATTTCTGCGGGAACCCTTGCCGCGGGATGAACTTATCCAGGCGCTCGGTATGCCCACTAGCGAAGCAAATATTCTGCTCTCTGCCCTAGAGCTCAAGGGGGTCATCACTGAAAGACTTGGTGAGGTGAGAATCACGTAGCTGTTTGCAAAAAAATTCTATGTATAGTAGTAATGGGAGCCATGTCCAAGCTTGTCATTGTAGAATCTCCGGCGAAAGCCAAGACAATAGAAAAATATCTCGGCGACGGGTACACCGTGAAAGCGTCGGTGGGGCATGTCCGTGACCTTCCCAAAAGCAACCGGAACGCCATTGATATAGAAGGCGGCTTCATCCCCCACTACCAAATCGTTGAAAAGAAAGAAAAAGTCATTACAGAGCTCCGGTACGAAGCGGAAGACGCCGATGAGGTGATTCTTGCTACCGACCCCGACCGTGAGGGCGAAGCCATCGCATGGCACGTTGCCGAGCTTCTCGGTATCAAAAAGCCAAAGCGCATCGTATTCTACGAAATCACCCGGGACGCCGTTCGTGAAGCGCTCGCCCACCCGCGCGGCATTGATGAGCATTTGCGCCGCGCCCAAGAGGCGCGGCGCGTCCTGGACCGGCTCGTGGGCTACGACCTCTCCGGACTCATTTGGAAGAAAGTTCGCTACGGGCTCTCTGCGGGGCGCGTGCAGTCGCCCGCGCTCCGCATCCTGATGGAACGCGAACGCGAGATACGGGCATTCACACCCGAAACATATTGGACAATCACGGCACAAACCAAAACACCCAAAAAATCGGCGCTCAAACTCACTTGCACCGAGGAACCGCGCGACAAAAAACGCGTAGACGAAATACTTGCCGCAGGCGCCAAGGGACCGTGGGCGGTTGTCGACGTCAAAGAAAGTGAGATGGAACGCAAGGCGCGCGCGCCATTCACCACCTCCACACTCCAGCAAACCGCAAGCTCGCGACTTGGTTTTACACCCTCGCGCACCATGCGCGTCGCCCAGCGCCTCTACGAGGCGGGGCTCATTACCTACATGCGAACCGACAGCACGAACCTCGGTAAGCCCGCGCAGACGCAGATTCTCCGCACCGTGGAAAACACCTACGGGAAGGAGTACGCCAAAGCACAGACCTACGCAAGTAAAAGTAAGAATGCGCAAGAGGCGCACGAAGCGGTGCGTCCAACCGATATGGGTAAAACATCGGCCGGTGCAAGCGAGGAGCAGAAAAAACTCTACCGGCTCATCTGGGAGCGTGCCGCCGCAAGTCAAATGGCACCGGCGCGGCTCCTCAAAACTAAAATCACCGCACGCGCCGGGACGGATGAAAAGGTTCCGCCGTTTATCGCGAACGGCTCGCGCGTCCTCTTCTCCGGTTGGCTTGCCGCCGACACAGGCGCGCGCGGCGAGGACGTAGAGCTTCCCAAGGTCACGACGGGCAACGCGCTCACCCTCGTCAAACTTGATACGTTTGAAAAAGAGACCCAGCCGCCCCAGCGCTATTCGGAGGCGGGGCTGGTAAAAGAGCTCGAGCGGCGCGGCATCGGACGGCCATCAACCTACGCTTCCATCATCAAGACACTTCTCGACCGCGGTTATGTGGAGAAAGAGGGGCGGGCGCTCAAACCGACCGCCACGGGCGACGTGGTAAGCACGTTCCTGGAGGAAAATTTTATGAAGTACATCAGTGACTCGTTCACCTCCGAAATGGAGGACGAGCTTGATGAGATAGCGCGCGGCGAGCGAGAGTACGAGAAAACCTTGCGAGACTTCTACACACCATTCTCAAAAGACGTGAAGGTAAAGGCAAAAGACGCGCGGAAAATCACCAACCTCGGCGCGGCGCCCAAAGAGTTTCCCTGCCCAAAGTGCGGCAAGCCGATGGTCATCAAGCTTTCGCGAAACGGTACATTTATGAGCTGTAGCGACTTTCCACAGTGCCACGGCGCACGCACAATAGAGGGCGAAGAGCTTGCGGGGGACGAACCCATCGGCACACATCCCGAAACGAGCGAGGATATTTTTGTACTGAACGGCCCCTACGGCCCGTATGTCCAGCTTGGAGAAAAAACAGCGGAGAACAAGAAGCCGCGCCGCGCGAGCATTCCGCCCGATAAAGATCCCAAGACGGTTACTGTGAAAGACGCGATGCGGTACCTTTCACTTCCCCGCGAGCTTGGCAAACATCCCGAGAGCGGCAAAATGGTTACCGCAACCGTCGGGCGCTTTGGACCCTACATCGCACATGACGGCGACTTCCGTTCGCTCAAACCTCCAAAGAATTCCGGGGAGGAAGATAAGGACGACGTGTACACCATAACGCTTGAGCGCGCCCTTGCAATTTTGAAAGAACCCAAAAAACCGCGGCGCGGTGGGTTCAAAAAAGGCTCCAGACCTAAGAAAAAGAACTCTTGAAAACTTTACGCTCCGGGAGTAGAGCAAGAAGCGAATTGGCACACCAGAGAGGAGGTGTTCGTGCAGAGACCAGCACGAGCCCGCGCGGGGCACTCGTACAAAACGAGCGCGGAGAGTTCCTGACCGCGAGCACGCTCGTGTGGAGGTTGCCCAAGGGTAACCTTCGCGAACTTCTCCGGACCGAATCTGTCGTCGAGCGGGAGAGTGCTCTTGAGTTTCTCCACGATCCAAGAATCGCGGAGGAGCTCGGGGGTATGCCCGCTGTTACCAACGGACTCCGGTGGCGAGTGTGGCGGGTCAGTGTTGCCCCTCGCCCGAGCGGTTGGAAGAAGTAAGCCCGCGCCGTCGCACGATGTGCGAGGCGCGGGCGCTTTGCATTTTGAACACAGGCAGAAACTCGCGTACAATCACACCATGACCAAGGCAGACGAAAAACGCCTCAATGACTTGTTTACGCTTATGAATTCTCCGCCGTCGCGTGAGCGAAAGCTTATCATCGGTGCGTATGTGTTTGCCAAGCACGCCCATCGAGGACAAAAACGTCTCTCGGGAAACGCATACTTTCTCCATACGTACAAAACCGCCCTGACGCTTGCAGGACTTGGTATGGACGCCGTGGCGATTGCCGCAGGGCTTCTTCACGACACCATAGAAGACGGACACACGACGGAGAAAGAGCTCCGCAATGAGTTCGGTGACGAAGTTGCGTTCCTTGTTCTGGGTGTTACCAAGCTCGGGCGGCTCAAGTACCAAGGATTGAAACGACACGTGGAAAGTTTGCGCAAACTACTCCTCGCCATGGCGGAGGATATCCGGGTGCTTATCATCAAACTCGCCGACCGGCTCCACAACATACAAACGGTTGGCTACCTGCCCGAAGACAAACAACGGCGCATCGCCCTTGAGACGCTTGAAATCTACGCGCCGCTCGCCCACCGTCTCGGGATGAGCACCATCAAGGGCGCGCTTGAGGATTACGCATTCCCTGTCGTCTACCCCGAGGCATACCAAGAAACCGTCAAGCTGTTGGACAAGAAAAGTGCCGAGTACATTAACCGGCTTGAAAAAATCGCGCGCCGCCTCAAGCGCAAGGTGAGCGAATCACGCATTCGCATCGTCAAAACGGACTATCGGGTTAAACACCTCTACAGCTTATATCGCAAGCTCGCCGAGAGCGACAAGAACATTGAAGAGGTGTACGACATCGCCGCCTTGCGCATCATAGTGCCGACCACAGACGCCTGCTACCAAGTGCTCGGCATCATTCACACGCTCTACCGCCCGCTTCCCGGCCGCGTGAAAGACTACATCGCGAGCCCGAAATCCAACGGCTACCAGAGTCTACACACCACGGTCTTCGCCGGCGACGGCGGCGTTGTGGAAATCCAAGTCCGCACGCCGGAAATGCACCGCGTGGCGGAATACGGCACCGCCTCGCACGTCAGCTACAAAGAGGGCACCGCCGAGCACGCCGAGTGGCTCTCGCGCCTGCGTACCATAACCGACAGCGACGACCCCTTGGGGTTTCTCAAAAATCTCAAGAATGACTTTTTGAACGAGCGGGTATTCGTCTTCACCCCCAAGGGTGAGGTGATTGACCTTCCCGTAGGAGCAACACCGATTGATTTTGCCTACGCGGTGCACACCGACTTGGGGAACCACGTCTCCGCAGCGTTCGTCAACAACAAAATGGCGTCTCTGAACACGCTACTCAAAAACGGTGATATCGTCCGCATAGAAACGCGTCCGGGAGCGCACCCGACGCACAAATGGCTTGAGACGGCAACAACCAATTTCGCCCAGCGCAAAATTCGCACCGCCCTCAACAAAGAGCGACGCGTTAAATAGAGAAGTTGCTGATGGAGTAGATATCGTCGTCGCCTTCTTCACGTGTGGGCAACGTATCGCCATTGGAATTTTCTTCTTCGGCTGGAGCGTCGGCAATGGCAACCTGTATTACCTCGGGCGGCGCACCCGTGAGCTTTCCCTTCAAGCGTTCCATAAGCGCTTGCAGATCATCTTCGGTCGCAAAGTTGATAATGAGTTTGCCTCCCTCGCTCCCCGTGCGCTTCAGCACGTGCACCCGCGTCCCAAGCGTTTGCTCAAGCTCTTCCTCAAACGCCCGCACCTCCTCGCCGATTACCGAGCCGTAGGTGCGCGCCCGGTCATACGCGATGCGCTTGGACACCTGCTCGGCATCGTGCACCGTCATATTTTTGTGCAAGATTTCCTTGAAAAGGGTCCGCTGCTCCTCGGGACGGTCAACAAGCATCAGGAGCGGGCGGCTGTGCCCCTCCCGCATCTTCCCCTCCGCAATCGCCCGAAGCATTTCCTCGGGAAGCCCGAGAATACGAATAGTGTTGGAAACGTACTCGCGGCTTCGTCCCACGCGCCGTCCGATGTCACCGTGTTTATGACCGAAGTCGTTCGCAAGTTGGAAAAACGCGCGGGCGCGGTCAACGGGATTCAAGTCCTCGCGCTGGAGATTTTCAATAATCGCCAGCTCAAGTTTGATGTTCTCCGGCTCATCGCCGTCGCGGATGACCACCGGCACCTGGGAAATCCCTGCAAGGCGAGCGGCACGAAGGCGCCGCTCGCCCGCAATGAGCTCATACTGCGAACGCATACTGCCATCATCAAGATATGTTTCCGTGCGCGTTACTACCAGTGGCTGGAGCACCCCGTACTGGCGGATGGAGTCGGCAAGGTCCTGAAGTTTGCCCGCGTCAAAGTCGCGTCGCGGTTGGTACGGGTTGGGGTTGATTTTATCCACCTCCACCCAGAAGATTGCATTATTCGCGAAGCTCATATCACGATGCCAATATACGAATTGATACTAATAATACAAATGGCTACGAATAAAATATAGCAGAAAAGGGACGTTTTTGGTAGAATCAGAAACCAAAGGGCGAGTGGCGGAACTGGTATACGCGCACGACTCAAAATCGTGTCCCGCAAGGGTTGAGGGTTCGATTCCCTCCTCGCCCACTAGTGAGGGTTTTTACCGAGCACTAAACTTGTTTTAGTGCTTGGCGACCCCCTCCCCGGCACCTAATTTTGGATACCAACAACAAAAAACCCATGTCGTTTGACGCTCTACAAGTCGGACAGAAGTTCGGCCCGCACCCATTTTCGGTCAAAAAACTGTCGCACAAAAAATCTCTCGAGCTCCTCAACCAAAACACTCTTAGCAAAGAGCACATAAACACCCCGTACCTACTCCCTAGTGAGATTTGGGGACATGCGCGTTTGTTTTCGTCTCTCTTTGGCAAACTGAATGAGATGCTTATAACGACATCTCAATGGGAGATTCATAGCTCCATTCTACCCGAAGAAACTTTGTATGTAACAGGAACTATAACAAACAGAGAAGAAAATGGGGAGAAAAAAGTGGTAACATTTGAGACCGAGACGCGAGACAAAAACAAACGATTGTTGTTGCGGGCAAAGGACACACTCCTTTTCCTGCAAAACATAACTGGTTGGAAGTTCAAGGATAAAAAAATACAACCAACACCAGAAGGGCAATTATGTCTAAACCTACCAGTGAAAGTGTATTTTCGGCACGAATGGGATCCGAGCGTCTGGAAAAACAATATACACACCGATAAATACGCACAGACGCTCGGCTATAAACGAGGGTTACCCGAATTCACTGTTTTCTTTGATTGGATTTACGTTGCCCTAAAGCCCTTAGTGCCAGATCTAAATAAGAACAGCCTGAGAATTACTCTCCAAAAAATACTGCCTGTCTACGAAGACGATAGAATCAATATGCAGATATATAGGAATAATAATGAATACTCTATTCATTTCTTGAAGGACAGATATGAACGTATCCTGGCGCAGGCTTCTTTGATACTAGCACGGGAATGAAACCAAAACTCCTCGTCATTCTCGGACCGACGGCTTCAGGCAAGAGCACACTTGCCGTAGAGCTCACCAAGCAGTTTAATGGTGAGGTGATTTCTGCCGATTCGCGACAGGTGTACCGCGGACTTGATATTGGCACAGGCAAGGTCCCACGGGACTCAACCGACGACCAACAACTTACAACCAGCGACTATTTTCACAAAGGCATCAGACATCATTTGCTTGATGTCGCGGAGCCAAACGACTATTTCTCCGTCGCCGATTACAAAAAACTGGCGGATGAAGCAATTCATACGATATATCGTATGAAAAAGCTGCCCATTCTCGCTGGCGGCACGGGGCTCTACGTTCAGGCAGTCGTCGATAACGTCGTACCCCCAGAAGTACCACCCAACAAAAAACTCCGTGCTGAACTCGCGGAAAAATCAACGGGGGAGCTCTTCGCGGAACTCAAACGCCTTGACCCGACGCGGGCGGAAACGGTTGAGCGAGAAAACCCGCGCCGCCTCATCCGCGCCATTGAAATCGCGCGCGCACTGGAGAGCGTCCCCAGTCAAGATATCGCATTCCCCGCCGATTACAGCACAAGTCCCTATGACATACTCCAAATCGGTCTTGGCGTTCCCATTGAAACACTTACTGAGCACGTTCATGCTCGGGTCATTGAACGCCTGAAGAACGGGTGGGTGAATGAGGTACAGAATCTTCTTGCCCAAGGTGTTACACCGGAACACCTTGCCGAGTTTGGTCTCGGCTACAGGATTATCGCCTCCGCCATACAAAAAAACGGGGGGGGACGGAACCTATTCTCAAATTCTTGAGAATTTGAGAATAGGTTCCGAGAAGTGGAATAAGATGGTAGATACGATTACGACTGCGGAGCGACGGTACGCCAAGCGCCAAATGCGGTGGTTTAAACGTGACCGGCGCATCCTGTGGTTCAGCCTTGGTGGGACAGAGAAAATCTTGAACGCGGTACAAAAATTCCTCCAAACATAACTGGTCTACATCTATTCCACCACTCGCGCGAATTAGAGGAGGGATACGATGGAGCGGGCCGGTTGTGAAAGTGTCCCGCCAAGACGGTAAAACACCTGTAAACTTCGCTGCTCGTGTTCCACAATATCCACCGCCGCCAAAAGCGAAAGGTGTTTTGACGTTGCCTTGAGTGAAAGACCGATTGCATCGGCAACCTCGCCTACCGCCGCCTCTTTCTCATCCTTGAGAAATTTCAGAATGGCGAGGCGCCGCCGGTTTGCAAGCGCTTTGAGCACCCGCTCCATTCGTACATTACTTTGTATATTACTACTCCGCATACATGCCCTGTGTCTGCCCCGCCACATCTACCCTACCACTATCACTATTCTCTAATTCGCGCGAACTAGAGAATAGTGGATAGCAACACCAAAACAACGCCAAATCTGTGGGTTGCGTTTAATTTACTTGAATTCAAAAAGAATATCGTGGAAGTTTTTGATTTTGTCGTTCTTGTCTATTTCAATCCCCTCCTTTTTGTAGAGCCGCATTCGCTCCGCGCGATATCGCTGGCTGACCCAGATTCTGCCATCAGCATACACAATCCGGTGAAACGGGATGTTTTTGACTCCGGCATCCTCCGCCTTGCTCAAAATATTCGTGATGCTCTGTGCGGCAAGCGCCCCGCCGCCCGCCGCGCGAGCAAGACGCCCGTAGGTCGTCACCCGCCCGCGCGGGATGGAGAGTGCCCGTTCTACCACCCGTTCGCTAAATGTTTTCATACTAGGCGGACTGCGTCGCGCCGTAGGTTCACTACTGCGAACCGAAGGCGGAGGGGACAGGAGTCGAACCTGCAAGCCCTTGCGGGCGCCCGCTTTCCAAGCGGGTACCTTACCATTCGGCACACCCCTCCCTATTCCCCTGAATTCTCCGCGGCGCGGCGGCGGTAGTCAAGCCAGCCGAGCAAGTCAAGCGCCGCCGCCATAATAGCCGAATATACCATGAGTGCAAATTGCGCCTGCGGGACGAGCCGAAGACCAAGCTCATACGCAAGTATGAATCCGGCTACCCCCGCCACAATATCAAGCAGGCGATTCTCCGTTGTTTCCTCAATGTTGAACCACGCCTCAATAAGCTCCCAACCAGCAATAAGTACAATGCCGAGCACATACGCCCACACACGCCCAAGCGGTACATAGTAGAGAGTGAGAAAACCAATAAGCGCGCCGCCCACAATGTGCGCAATCATCCACAGGTCAAAATACCGACCCTCCTCCCATGAAAACGTTACGTCCCGCGTGGTGCCGCCTTTCATAATTCGCTGTATCGCACCACGGCGTTTTTGCCGCGTGCTGTTTTTGCCTCATACATTGCTTTATCGGCATACCCCACGAGCTCGTCAAGATTGTCCGCGTCAGACGCGCGGAGCGCGGCAACACCGATGCTCGCGGTAACCGCCTTGTCCGGCGCCCGCGAGAGCGTAACCCTCTCACGAAGTGCGGACAGCGCTTCCTGCCCTTTCTCATACGCCTGGTCCTCGTTTGCACCAACAAGCGCCAGTATAAATTCTTCGCCGCCAAAGCGCGCCGCGCCATCAATGTCGCGCACCTGCGACTGGAGAAATTCCGCAGTTGCCTTGAGCACCCTATCCCCTTCGTCGTGCCCATAGGTATCATTGACCTGCTTGAAATCGTCCAAATCAATAAACACAATCGCAAAATCAATAATTTTAAGCGAACGTTTGGTCTCCGGATGCGTCTTGAAAAACACCGCCTCCCTGAAAATACCCTCAAACCGCTCGTAGAAACCACGACGGTTCATCACACGGGTCAACTCGTCGGTGAATACGAGTCCGCGCAAACGCTCCATCTCAACACGAATCTTCTCCGCCACCTCGTCGTGAGACGCCTCTTTGCCGTCCACCAATTCCGCCGAGAGTTCGTGGATATCGGTGACAAAACTCCGCAGGCGTTCAACCTCGGCTTTGAGCTCTTTGATTGTGTGTGTGGTTTCTTTCATTACTTATGTTCCGCGCAAGGCATTAATCCGCTCTTGTACCGGCGGGTGGGTCAGAAACAGTTTTGCAAATCCCATCCCTCTTCGTGATACACCAAAAGGATTCGCAATATAGAGATGCGCCATCGCGGTGCTTGCGCGCCGCATGGGTACAGTATACGCATGAATTTTCTCAAGCGCACTCGCGAGTCCCTCCGGATAGCGCGTGAGAAGCGCGCCGGATGCGTCGGCAAGAAACTCGCGCTTGCGCGAGATAGCGAGTTGTATCAAGGTCGCAATAATAGGCGAGAGAATGATGAATACAATACCAATGAGCGCGAGAACACCTCCTCCGCCACCCTCGCGGCTACGCCCACCGCCCCAAAAAGAAACACGAATGAACATATCCGAAAGAATCGCGATAAACCCGACCAACACCACAACCACCGTCTGAAGTAAAATGTCGCGATTCCCGATATGTGAAAGCTCGTGTGCGATAACCCCCTCAAGCTCCGTGCGGTTGAGTGTCTGCAGAAGCCCGCTTGTGACCGCAACCGCGGCATGTTCTTTGTCGCGCCCAGTCGCAAACGCGTTTGGCGCCGGGTCGTTGATGAGGTAGAGCGTGGGCATTGGGAGACCCGCGGTAATTGCAAGGTTCTCGGTCACATTCCAGAGATCGGGATAGTCGCTACGCACAACCGGCACCGCTCCGGAGAGTTTGAGAGCTATCTTGTCCGAATTCCAGTACGCGAATATATTCATCCCGACGCTGAAAACAATCGCAACCCAGAGAATCTCGGGAGCGTCGTAGATATAACTAAATGAAAAACCAACCGCGACAATCACCGCCACAAAAACAGCCATCAAGAGCCACGTCTTCCGCACATTCTTATCTTGGAGCGTGTAAATCGAAGCCATTGGAGAATAGTGAGTAGTAGGCGGTAGGTGGTGTCAGATATTAACGAGCGGTGATAATGTCATCCACAAGCCCCTGTGATTTCTCGGTACGGGCCTCAATGTCTTGAATGGTGACAAATGTTTTCCAGAACACCACGACGAGCATCGCCCATGCAAAGAGCACCACAAACCACACCTTGCTCACGTTTCTGTTACCATGCGAATAAAGATTGGTCATGATTTCGTTTTTGACTTCATAGAAGTTGCACGCTCTTTGAGAATCTTGTCCACCATTTCAATCTCTTCAACAATACCCTTGATAAGATCGTGGTCCTTTGCATTTTCCGCTGAAACCCATATGTACTCCACACTATCTGCATCAAGACGCACATCCCCGGACGCATACGCGGCAAAATAGCTTAGTGTCAACACTGGTACACCGTCCGGGCGCACAAAAACCAGATCAAGTAAATACTCAGGGTTCTCTAATCTCCACATTAACTTCTTCCCGCACCTCGCGGCGCAAGGTTTTCTCAAGGGCATAGTACCACTGCCCCTCTTTGTCCTGTGCGTTCGTATCGTGAATATAGTCATCGGTTTCCATACCACCGCCCGGCACGGTCCAACGATTCGGAAAAACCTTCTTTTTGGGTGAGTGTTTGGTAATTAGATACTCGTACGTGTCCCCGCGGCGACGGTAAATAATCGCTGTAACCGCAATCCGATGCAGTTCTTTGTCCCGTACCTCCATGTTGCTAGAAACTCACTTTCACCGGCTCGGTAGCGACGCTTCCCTCTTCAAGCTCAAAGAAGTCACGTTTGGAAAAGTGGAACATCCCCGCAATGATGTTGTTGGGAAACACTTCCACCGCAGTGTTGAGGTCACGCACGTTGGTGTTGTAAAAGCGACGCGCCGCTTGGATTTTGTTTTCGGTGTCCGAAAGCTCGCGCTGAAGCTCCAGAAAATTCTGGTTGGCTTTGAGGTCGGGATACGCTTCGGCAACTGCGAAGAGCGACTTGAGTGCACCAGCGAGCATGTTTTCCGTTTTGGCAATGTGGGTCGGATTCCCCGACTGCTCCGCGCCCATCGCCGCCGCGCGCGCCTTGGTGACATTTTCAAACGCCTCACGCTCGTGCGCAGCATATCCCTTCACCGTCTCCACAAGGTTGGGGATGAGATCGTATCGGCGCTTGAGTTGGACATCAATGTCCGCCCATGACTCATCGGTGCGATTGATAAAACGAATAAAACGGTTGTATGCGACAATCGCCCAGAAAACGATGAGAACAACAACAGCAAGGAGAATATAAAGAATAGTCATAACATTAGTTATTAGGCGCTAGGCCTTAGGCTTTAGTAACAATTCAAGTATACCCCCCACATGGAAATTTTTCCATGTGGGGGGTATAGCATACATAAAAAGCAAGCCACCCTCGGGGCGGGCGCAAGCGTCGGGGCTATCACATCATTCCCATATCGGGGTGTGGCATCGGCGGTTCCTCTTTCTTCGGCTCTTCAGCAATCGCCACTTCCGTCGTGAGGAGCATCGCGGCGGCCGACGCAGCGTTCTGCACCGCGCTCCGCGTTACCTTGACGGGGTCAATAATGCCCGCTTTGAGCATATCAGTTACGAGTTCATCCTTGAGCGCATCGTAACCCGATGTCTTGCCACCCTCCTTCACTTTTTCCACAATCACCGAACCGTCGCCCTTCCCAACATTCGCTGCAATTTGTTTCAGGGGGCGCTCCAAGGCATCAATAATAATCTGAAAGCCGAGCGCTGTCTCGGCGCTTCCCACTGCAGCATCTTTCTCCGAAAGCATACCGGCGACCTTGACCAAAGCGCTACCGCCGCCCGGTACCACGCCTTCTTCAATCGCCGCTTTAGTGGCATTCACTGCGTCCTCAATCTTCAATTTCAGATACTTCATTTCGGTCTCGGTCGCCGCGCCGACATGAATGACCGCCACCCCGCCGGAGAGTTTGGCAATCCGCTCTTCAATTTTTTCCTTATCAAACTTTGAGTCGGTGCCCGCAAGCTGTGAACGGAGCTGTTTGACTCGCTTCTCAATCTCCGCTTTGTTGCCCTTGCCGCCGACGACAATGGTGGTGTCTTTAGTCGCAATCACCTTGCGCGCCTTTCCCAACATCGCAAGTTCCGCGTTCTCCATCTTGATGCCGATGTCATCCGAGACCACCTGCCCGCCGACGGTTACGGCAATATCCGCGAGCATCTCCTTTTTACGATCGCCGAAGCCGGGCGCCTTCACCGCAAGCACGCTGAAGCCGCCGCGAAGTTTGTTGAGTACAAACGTCGTGAGCGCCTCACCATCTACGTCATCGGCAATAACCACCAACTCTTTGGTACCCGACTGTGCGAGTTTTTCCAGAAGCGGGAGAATGTCCTTTACCGACGACACTTTTTTGTCGGTGATGAATATCGGCGCGTTCTCGTATACCGCCTCCATGCGCTCCGCATCGGTCACCATGTAGGGCGACACATACCCCTTGTCAAACTCAAGTCCTTCCACTACTTCCGAGTCAACGCCCAAGGTCTGCGACTCCTCAACCGTTACCACGCCGTCCTTGCCCACCTTCTCAATCGTCTCGGCGATGATTTTCCCGATTTCCTCCGACTCCGCCGAAATGGTCGCCACCTGACGGATTTCATCCTTATCCTTTATCGGCTTGGCAAGTTTGCGGAGTTCGTTTACCGCTTCCTCCGCCGCCTTCTCAATTCCCAAGCGAAGTCCCATGGCGTTCACTCCCATAATAGAGGTATGCCGCATGCCTTCCGCAATGATTGCCTGCGTCAGGACCGCCGCGGTCGTGGTACCGTCGCCGGCGACATCGTTGGTTTTCCCCGCCACTTCTTTGACGATTTCCGCGCCCATGTTCTCAAACGGTTCCTTAAGCTCTATCTCCTTGGCAATCGTCACGCCGTCGTTCGTTATCATCGGGCCGCCGTAGCTTTTCGCCACAGCAACATTTCTTCCGCGCGGACCGAGCGTCACGCGCACGGCGTTTGCCACCTTGTCAATCCCGCGCTTGAGCGCTTCGCGTGCTTTCTGGTCATAGTGAATAATCTTTGCCATGGTTGATTTATTTAACGATTGCTAACACATTTTCTGACTTGATGATGTAGTACTCCACGCCGCCCATCTTTACCTCATCAAAGCCGTATCGGGAAAAGACAACCCGGTCACCCACCTTTACCGATGGTTTCACGAGCTTGCCGTCGTCGTACCGCCCCTCGCCCACGGCAACAACCTTGCCCTGCTCGGGCTTTTCGCGGTCAACCGTTTCGGGAATGATGATGCCCGACGCGGTACGCACGCCGAGTTCTTCTTCCGAGAGCGGGCGGACGAGTACTCGATCACCAAGCGGCGTCACGGGAACGGCGCTTTTCGAAACCAGCTTCACCGTCGGTTTCTTCGCGCGGCGCAACACTCGCGATTTCTTTTTCGCCATACCTTCTCAAAAATAAAAATTACTTGCTGACAATCTGTGGAGGGCATTATACCTCTTTCCTAAAGCAGGGCAACTTGACAGAACCGTTCTGTCAATTGTGTGTCTTTATGTGTGCGAGCGCGTACTCCAGAGTACCTGCCGCTTGTCCTCTGCGAGTGGAACGAGTCGAGGAGACTTTTTTGCCGGGGTTAAAAATATTTTTGGGGTCAAATATCTTTTTTACTTCCTCAAAAAGCCGGCACACCCCATCTCCAAACTGTTGCCGCAAGTACGGTGTGCGGATAATGCCATCATTGTGCTCGCCGGTGATTGACCCACTGTAGGAGAGCACGAGGTCGTAGACCTTTTTTGCCACCTCCGGAATAGCCGCGCGAGCACGGGCATCGGTGAGATCCATGAGCGGGATAATATGAAAGTTGCCGTTCCCGATATGTCCCGCGATGTTGTAGACCATCCTGTCGGCATACGGCTCAAAGATGGCGGTGAGTTTGGGCAAAAATTCCGAGAGCGTGTCGGGTGGCACCACGACGTCATCCACGAACGGGGCGGTCTTCATCCCTTCCACTTTGTGCCGCAGGAGATTGAAACTCTCGCGGCGAATGAGCCAGTACTCTTCCTCCTCCTTTGCCGAATGAATGATTTCCACATATCGCGGTTCGTACTGCTTCAGCTCTCTGGCGAGCACTTCTGCTTTCTGGCGGAGAACTTTTCTATCATCGCCGTCAAATGTAATCTGGAGCACCAGCTTCGGGAGTCCGTGACGAAACATAGAGACACCTTCGGGGATGCCATTTACAATGAGCGTCAAAATATTCGGGATGCCGAGGCGCTTGACGAACTCCCAGAAAAACTTCAGTGCTAACTTGAGTGTTTTGTCGTCGTACGATTCAAACGTCGTTGGGTGGTGTTTAAGGACCGTGCCCACCATGTCCCCCACCCGACCTAGATCATCAAGGAACATAACCATCATCTGCGAATATGGAGCCGGTGTGATAAGCCCATACGTGATTTCGGTAATGAGACCGAGTGTTCCCTGCGAACCCACGAAGAGCTGTGTCAGGTCAAAGACGCCGGTGTCGCGGTTCCACACATTCCAGAGGTAGTAGCCGGCGGAGTTCTTTGACACTTTCGGGCGAGCACGTTGAATGAGTTCGTAATTGCCATCAATGAGCGCGAAGAGTTTCCGATAGAGCTCGCCCTCAAAGTCCTCCTGCGCCATCTTCGCGTCAAGCGCATCTCTTGTAAGCGGCTCAAAAACATACTCGTTGCCGTCGGCAAGCACTACCTTTAGCTTGCGCACATAGTTTTCCGTCTTTCCATACTGAAGCGTTTCTTCACCCCCCGAGTTGTTTGCCACCATACCGCCCACAGTGCAAATCTGTCGCGATGCGGGGTACGACGGCATCAGCAGGTTTTTTGCCAGCGTCGCTTTCTCAAAATCGCGATAAAACACTCCCGGCTCTGTCACGACATACCCGGTGTTCCCTTCGCACACCACTTCACCCATGTGTGTGAAGTATTTATTGAAATCAACCACCACCGACTCGGTGAGTGCCCCGCCATCCATGCCAGTGCCTCCCGAACGGGCGGTGAGTGATACGCCCCCATGCCCGCCCGCAAACCGCACAAGCGCCCTCACATCATCAACATCGCGCGGCACTACCACCACTTGCGGAACAATCTCAAAAAGCGACGCGTCCGTAGCATATTTAGCTCGCGTCGCCTCGTCCACATATACATCGCCCGTAATACACCGCTTTAGTTCTATTACAGTATCATCTTTCATCACATCTCAGTGTATCGCGTAGTGACACAAACACAAAACATGTTGCATCTTGCGAGACAGGCTGTCCTCCGGTACTATATATCCACTGTATTCCATGAATACAATACTTCCTATAATTCAGATTATTCTCGCCGTACTTCTTATTGCAGGCGTGTTGCTCCAGCGATCAGAGGCGGGACTAGGTGCTGCGTTTGGCGGCTCCGGTGACGCTGGCTTCAAGCACACCCGCCGGGGATTTGAAAAAATACTTTTCAATGCAACCATTGTCATAGCAGTCTTGTTTGTTTTGTCCACATTTCTTGCTTTACTTCTCTAGGTTTGCTACTATACCAGTATCACCACCTCGCGATGCCGTTCGCGAATGGCTCCTCAGCATACTTAACTTGTGAGACATTATCGAATTCCTATTGTTGATAGGTTAGAGCACGCAGTGCGTTCACTTTCGTTTGTAGAACGTGCGCTCTTGTACGTATTTATCACGCTTCTTATCGGCTCCAGTTTGATTATGCTTGGAAAGGTAAATGCGGCGCTTTTAGTGGAGGTACCGCGCCACGGCGGAAGTATTACCGAGGGCATCATTGGTGCACCGCGCTTTATCAATCCCCTGCTTGCAGCATCGGACGCCGACCGCGACCTCACACAGCTCGTCTACTCCGGCTTGTTGCACGCAACACCCGACGGAAGGCTTGTGCCGGACCTGGCCGAACGCTACAGTATTTCTGAAGACGGTCTAGTATACACATTCACGCTTCGCGATAACCTGCGATTTCATGACGGCATGTCGGTTACCGCTGAGGACGTACTCTTCACCGTTACCCTTGCACAAAACCCTGATGTGAAAAGCCCAAAGCGTGCGAATTGGGAGGGTGTACATGTGGATGCCCCTGACACACAGACGGTAGTATTCACACTCGCCGAGGCATATCAGCCGTTCTTGGAAAACACCACGCTTGGCATCCTCCCTAAACACATCTGGGAAAAAACAACCCCCGAGCAGCTGCCGTTCAATACCTTCAACGCCGACCCGGTGGGATCAGGACCATATCGCGTAACTGACTTTGTGCGCGACGACGCGGGCGTCCCAACGCGCTATGAGCTCACCGCCTTTGACGACCATGCCCTGGGAAGACCGTATATAACCGACCTTACATTCCGTTTTTATACAAACGAGGACGACCTGTTCAGCGCGCTTGAAACTGGTGAGGTAGAACATGTAAGCGCTATCACCCCAGAGAACGCGAGGGCGCTTGGGGACAAAGGACAACGTGTTGAAACCTTCCCGCTACCGCGCGTATTCGGCGTCTTCTTCAACCAAAATCAGGCCCCCGTGTTTACCAACATCGAGGTACGCAAGGCGCTCGCTGTCGCGGTTCCGCGTGAAAAAATTGTTCGTGATGTACTCTTGGGCTATGGCGTACCAGCGAATGGACCGATTCCACCCGGCCTTGTTACCGTAGATACGCCCGGTATAGAAAACGAGGAGGTGAACATCGCCGAGGCACAGGCAATACTGGAGCGAAACGGCTGGACGCGGGATGAGGAGAAAGGAATATATGTGAAAAAGACAAAAAATGAGACCACATTCCTTCAATTCACCATTACTACTGCCAATATCCCCGAACTCAAGCATACTGCGGAGCTACTCCAAAACACATGGGGGAAGATTGGCACACAAGTAGACATCAAGCTGTTTGAAACCGGTAACCTCAACAATGAGGTTATCCGTCCGCGCGAATACCAGGCACTTCTTTTTGGGCAAATTATCGGGCGTGACCTCGACCCGTTCCCGTTCTGGCATTCATCACAGCGCAACGACCCCGGCCTCAACATCGCGCTCTACACAAACATCACCACCGACCAGATACTTGAGGACATCAGGACAACACATGGCGAGGATGAACTTTCCCGCCTCTATAACGAATTCAGTGCCGAGATAGCGGGCGATGCCCCTGCTGCGTTTGTGTACACTCCAGATTTCATCTACATCGTTAACCCAGATCTCAAAGGACTATCGCTTGGCACAGTGACAACCCCCGCAGAACGATTCCTTGATATTACTCACTGGTACTTCTATACCGACTTAGTATGGCGACCTTTTAGCAACTACAACAAAACAGATACATGGTAGAACAGCAACATAATCATCGCGGCAGTCACCGGCGTCGCTCGCGCATACGCACCTTGCGCAAAGATACCCCAACACATAGGAGCGGGCAAGGCAGTGGTGTACATGTAAAAATAACACACCGCGACAAAACACCTCGGCGCGTTCCGAAACCAAAACGACGTCCGCCGAAACAGAGCGGCACCGGGCGTCCTCGCGGACCCAAGAGCGGACTTGCCATACCGCCGCCGGGGGACAACCTACGCATTATCCCCTTGGGCGGCTTTGAAGAAATTGGAAAGAACATGACCGCCATTGAATATAAAGAAGACATCGTCGTCATTGACGCAGGTTTTCAGTTCAGCGAAGTGGAAACACCGGGCATTGACTACATCATTCCCGACGTCACCTACCTTGAGGAACGCAAGGGGAAGATTCGCGGTATCTTCATCACCCACGGACACTACGACCACATCGGCGCCATCCCGCACATCATGGAGCGCATCGGCAACCCGCCCGTGTACTCGCGCGAGTTCGGCGCTTTGGTGATGCAAAGACGTCAGGTGGAGTATACGAGCGCGCCGCCGCTTGACGTGCGCATCGTTGACGGCACGCAACGTGTTAAAGCGGGTACGCATATGCATGTACGCTTCTTTGAAATTGAACACGCCATCCGCGACGCGATGGGTATTATTGTGGAAACCCCCGTAGGGAATGTCGTCATTATCACCGATGTGCGCGTCAACAACATTGACGGCGTCCCGACCAAAGAGGAAATGGAGCACTACGCATTTTTCAAAAATGAAAAAGTGCTTCTCTTCATGCTCGACTCCACACGTATTGAGAAACCCGGTTTTTCAACCTCCGAACAGGAAGCCATTGAAGGCGTGGCAAAATACGTGAAGAGCGCCCCGGGACGAATCATCATCGGCATGTTTTCGTCACAGGTAGAGCGGTTCATGGAAATCATTAAGTATGCTGACAGCATCGGCAAGAAGGTTATCATCGACGGCCGCAGTATGCGCGGTAATGCGGCAATCCTGGAACAGCTTGGACTCATGACAACCAAGAACCTCATCCCGATTGAAGCAATGCGGGACTACCCACCGAACAAAATCGTCATTATTGCGACTGGCGCACAGGGTGAGGAGTACTCCGCGTTTGACCGCATGTCGACCAATCGGCACAAGTACATCAAGCTCCATCCCACCGACACCGTCGTTCTCTCTTCTTCAATCATTCCCGGCAACGAAATGGCAATACAAAAACTCAAAGATAACTTATATCGGAGCGAGGCGCGCATCATTTCCTATCTTGAGGACAAGGTGCATGCGGGTGGGCATGGCTACCGGGGTGAACTTGAGTGGATACACAAACAAATCAACTACCGGTTCTTCATGCCCATGCACGGCCATCACTACATGCTCCGCATTCACGCGGAGGCGGCACAGGAACTCGGCGTACCGAAAGAAAACATTGTCATTTCCGACAACGGTTCTATTGTTGAGATTACCCCAGACGGCAAGCGCATCTCCATGCGCAAGGAAAAGGCCCCGGCCGACCCGGTAATGGTTGACGGTTTCTCGGTATCCGGTCAGCAGGAGGTGGTCATTCGCGACCGCCAGCTCCTTGCCGAGGACGGTATTATGGTCATCGTCGCCTCCGTCGACCCCCGCTCGGGAAAACTGCGCAAGTCGCCCGACATCATCGCGCGGGGATTCGTCTATGTCCGCGAGTCGCAACAGCTCTTTGACGAAACTCGCGCCATCGTGAAACGCACCGTTGAGAACACCGTAAAAGGCATGCACCCCATCAACTTTGACATTGTGAAAGGCGCCGTGACTGACGAGGTGCGCCGACACCTCTTCCAGCGCACAGCCAAATCACCGATGGTTATTCCGGTCATTATCGGAGTCTAGAATGCGTCGTATGCGCTTTTCGCTTCTCACACAGAGAAAATCGCTTCACACACTCTACGTCATTGCGTTCCTGCTTGCTCTTTACACCGCACTTCCCACCTATATCAACTCTACATTCCTCGGGGAACAGGTTGGGGGGGTGTTCGTGGGGGCCATCTACACTGTGGGATCAATTCTCACCATCCTCTTGCTCCTCGCCATGCCCCGTGTCTTGCGAGCCATCGGAAATTTCAGCACCACGCTCACGCTCATTGTGCTTCAGGTAATATCCGTGTTGGGGCTCGCCCTTGCCCCGTCACCAAAAGTAATTGTGCTGTCGTTTCTGGTGTACCTCATCATCAACACCCTGCTCTGGTTCACCGTCGACCTTCTTCTTGAGAGTTTCACCGACAACAGCCATACCGGCGGCATCCGCGGACTGTATTTCAGTATTGCAAACATTGCGTGGGTGGTCGCACCAACGCTTGCAGGTTTCATCCTCACCATCACGGGATACTCGACACTCTACCTTGCCACCGCCCTTCTCCTTGCACCCATCGCCTTCATCGTCACTTTTGCGTTCCGCGAGTATCAGGACCCACACTACGACAGCACACCCATCTTGGGGACTCTCAACACAATCTGGGTACGCAAGGATATCTATCGTGTTGCCATGGTGTCGTTCCTCCTACGTTCGTTTTATGCGGTGATGGTAATTTACACACCGATTTACCTGCACCAGCACATCGGGCTTTCGTGGGGAGTAATCGGCGGTATCTTTACGGTCATGTTGGTGCCATTCGTACTCCTCGAGTATCCTCTCGGGCGCATTGCCGACGGCAAACTGGGCGAAAAGGAGCTCATGGCAGCCGGGTTTATCATTATCGCGGTAACAACCGGTGCACTGTCATTTATCACCAGCACATCATTCGTGCTCTGGGCAATATTTCTCTTTGCCACGCGCATCGGTGCCGCAACGATTGAAATAATGAGTGAGACATACCTCTTCAAAAAAATCAACGAGGAGGATTCGCATATTCTCCGCTTTTTCAGGATGACCAATCCCCTTGCCTATGTTGTTGCTCCGCTCATCGTGTCAGGGGTACTTGCCTTTCTTGATATCAGGTATCTCTTTCTCCTCCTCGGAACCGTGATGCTTCTGGGATTGTGGTACAGTTTGAAACTCAAAGATACGCTCTAAACCAGTGCGGGTTGACAAGGATTCAAACTCTAGCTAGTGCCTAGAGCCTAACGGCTAGCCGCTAGCTTAGTCCATATGCCCCGCCTCAATCTTGCCGCCGAGAGTTCCCCGCACCGATCTAACGATCGGTACGGGGTAAACTCCGTTCTTCTGTGTGCACACTACTCATGTTCACTCTGTATTTTGCCGCCAAGCGTTCGGAGTTCTTTGAGAAATTTTTGTTCCTCCTCTTTTGTTGGCGGTTTACCGTGCCAGTTAAAGTCGTTTTCAATTTCTTTGATGCCTTTGCCGGGAATCGTGTGTGCAATGACTACCGTCGGCTTCTCCTGAATCGCTTTCGCTTCCTCAACCGCATCCACGAACGCCTCAATGTTGTGCCCGTCAACTTCCAGAACATGCCAGTTGAACGCTTCCCATTTCGCCCGCAGGGGCTCGAGCGGCATGATGTTTTCGGTAGTGCCGTCAATCTGTATGTTGTTGCGGTCAACAACGCCGGTGAGATTTGACAACTTGTTCTTACCGGTAAACATCGCCCCTTCCCAAAGATTCCCCGCATCATGTTCACCATCAGACATCAAACAGTAGGTACGAAACTTTTTGCCGTCCATTCGTGCTGCGTAGGCAATGCCAGCTGCTTGCGAAAGTCCAGAACCAAGGGGACCTGAGGTGGTTTCAAGTCCGGGCAGACGTTCGCGCTCCGGATGTCCCTGCAGTCGCGTGCCAAATTTTCGCAACGTCTTACATTCCTCAATCGGGAAGTACCCAGCGTGCGCCATCGTGGCATATCGGATAGGCGTGATGTGCCCGTTCGAGAGAATGAGCCTATCACGCTCATCCCAGGCGGGGTTCTTGGGATCATGATTCAGAATATGAAAATAGAACGCGGTGAAGATATCCGCCATACCCAAGGGTCCTGCTGTGTGGCCGCTCCCAGCGTCCTCAAGCATATCAATCAACGTCTGGCGGATGTCATTCGCGCGCAACTCCAACTCTTTCAATCTATCGTCGTGTAAATATGCCATACGTCGGTGTTCTATTGATACCACGCGGAACACTCATCGGCAGAATAAGAACCTTGCCTGACACAATATTCAAACCACACGTCTTTAATAGGTCGTGCTGGTGGAATCAACCGAAACGTCCGCGCCATTGTTCTGCAGGTTTTTTCAACATCTTCACGTGCGCTATTACACTGAATACGAACCGCTCTATCACCTTCTTCAAAGAATGCAAAAATGTCTTCTGGCGATCCTGGGGGACCTGATCTTAAACAACCCGTAACAGAACGCTCACCAATTATTAATTCCGTTTGCTTTGATGTTTCACATGCATGCGGGCCTAGAGCAAATTGCCCTTGATGATCTTTGTCCGCAATGGTAATTAAAATGACCGACGCTGGAATAGTGTCATAGGGTTCGCTCGAACCTATTCCCACTCCTCCGAGGGGACTCCATTCCTTTACAACAAAGTCCCGGGGATGCTCTATTTCAAAACCATATTTTGTGTCTGTGTATATCACCCAGTTATCTATCGACGTACTTCCTGCAACACGATTCTGATACGCTACATACCCGCCAACACCTCCCACTGCAACAAGAACCACAACAACAAGTATGACTGTCCCTACTGTGCCTTTTTGATTCATATGTTTATTGCGTCATCCTTCGGCTGATTGATAATCGGTAGAGCCTAGTTGCTGAAAATAGTCGATGGCTTCTTCAGCGTCACCGCTTTCAAATATAGCAGACCCGGCAACGAGTTTGTTCACACCTGCCTCCACGAGCTTGGGTGCGGTTTCCTCGTTCACGCCGATGTCAACCGCGATGGTCAGGTCAGGAAACTTCCTGCGGATAGTTTTCACTTTTTCATAGACGCGCTCATCAAGCTCCGCACCATGGTAGCCAATTCGGTCGTTCCCCATCACTTGCACGAAATCCGGCATGCCGTGTTCTTTAATAATCCGAAACAGTTCATCGTTCGGTGTGTTGGGCCTCATGCCCCACCCGACCTCCATCTCAGCTATTCTCAAATTCTTGAGAATTTGAGAATAGCTCCTGGTGGACTCAATGTGAATCACCGTGCCCACAATACCCGCGTGAATCCAGCCATCCAGATACTTCTCCGGCTCGGCAACGAGCATGTCTACCTCGACATCAAGCTCGCGCCAGAACGGCAGTCCCTCGTCCTCGCGAACAATTCGCGCGAACTGTTCACTTACCTGTTTGGTCATGTCGTTGTACGGCCACGTTGTTGTCGGCGCATAGCTGCCGTTCGCAATGTCTACTTGCACCCGTTCCACCAACCCCTTCACCCGCACCATATGCGCTTCAAGATCGTCAAAATCCTTTGGAATGATGGCCGGAACAACAGAGACAGTCATAGGGTTTATGACGGCGTAGAATCCAGAAACTGGATTCTACGCTTATGACGCTCTTCGGCGGTAAACGGCGTCTCAAGCCAGCGTTGGACAACAAGTTCTGAATCCTCAAGCGACACGAATGACGCCCCTAGGGCAAGTATGTTGGAATCGTTGTCCTCTCGGCTACTCGTAATCAAATCTACCGAGGGACCCGTTTTGTGTGACTCGGGAAGCGGGTCAACATTACCGTAGTACACAAGCGCCCGCGCACCCTTTATGCGATTCGCCACAATGCCCTCTCCCTGCCCGGAACTCCCAATAACAATCGCCCTCTCAACCTCACCGCTCCCCACCGCCCGCGCCGCGGGCATAATAAAGTCGGGGTAGTCGTCGCTCGGGTCAAACTCGTACGCGCCGAAATCCTTCACCTCGTGCCCGAGATGCTCCAAAAACGTCTTGAGTTTTTCCTTAAGCTCAAACCCTACGTGGTCTGCGGCAATGGCAATTCGCATGACTATTTCGTGTGTTTACCTGTTTCCACGACATGCTTGACGAGCGTGTTGGTATACCCCATTTCGTTGTCATACCACGAGAGTACCTTGACGAGATTGCCCCCCACGACACGCGTCATCTCAAGGTCCGCGATTGAAGCATACGTATCGCCAACGATGTCGGATGAGACAAGCGGTTCCTCGCTCACCCTAAAAATACTTTCCCAGCGTTTCTCCTGCGCCGCCTTGCGGAGAATATCGTTTACCTCTTCTTTGCTGGTATCTTTCTTTGTCACGAACGTGAGATCAACATAGGAACCAACGACCACCGGCACGCGAACCGAGATACCGTCAAAGAACGGCACACCCTCAACCGCCTGCGTGACCGCCGTTGCGGCACCGGTTGAGGACGGCACGATATTCTGCGCCGCCGCTCTCCCTCGACGCCAGTCATGCTTGCTTGGACTGTCAACAAGTGATTGTGACGCAGTGTACGCATGTACCGTATCAAGCAACGCCTTCTCAATATCAAGCGTCTCTTCCATAATCGCGACGATTGGACTTGCCGCATTCGTGGTACACGAACCGTTAGCGGTAATCCGGCATGTTTTTAATTTCTCCTCGTTGACCCCCATCAAGACCGTTGCGCTCGCGACACCCTGGACCGGCTCGCCCTTTGCCGGAGCAGAAATGACGACGCGCTTTGCGCCTGCGTCTAAATGCAATTTTGCACCGTCGTAGGTAGTAAAAAATCCGGTTGATTCAAGCACCACGTCAATGTCCATGTCGCGCCATGGAAGTTTGCTTGGATCCTTCTGCTGGAGGAACGCCATCTCCTTGCCATTCACGATAAGCTTCCCTTCCACGGTCTTAATATCCAGGTGCGAACGTCCGTACGTGGTGTCATATTTCAAAAGGTACGCAAGGTTTTCCTCGTCACCAAGGTCGTTGATAGCAACAATCTCCAGCTCATCATATTCCTGCGCAAGTTTGAAAAATGACCTGCCGATGCGCCCGAATCCGTTTATGGCTACGCGTGTTTTTGACATACCTTTATTCTAGCAGTTTCTTGAATAATTTTTGCAGAACTTGTGGATTGGCGGAACCCTTGGAAAGCTTCATCCCTTGCCCGATGAGATACTGGAGTGACGCTCCTTTACCTGCTTTGTACTCTGTGGCTGCGTCAGGATTGTCCTTGACCACCTGCTCGGCAATTTTCTTGAGTTCTCCCTCGTCGCTTTTTTGGAGCAGACCTTCTCGTTCTGCAATTTCTTTCGGTGTCGCCTCTTTCTCCAACATTATTGCCAGCACGTCTTTGGCACCACGCGAGGACAGTAGTCCATCACCAACCATCTCAATCAAGTCGGTAAACCACTCCGGCCTTGGCAGTACCCATTCTGGTTCCCCAGCAAGAATTCCAAGAGCGTCAGAAGTTAGGTAGTTTGCAGCTAGTTTCCATTTTGTTGTATGTTTGGTAACCCTGTCGTAATACTCAGCGAGCAACACTTCTCCCTCTGTCGTTGGGACAAAAGTATTGACAAGCACCTCAATGGTTTCATCTGATAATCCCTCGTATGGTTTGGTTTTATACAACTCTCGACGTTGCCATGGCAACTCGGGCAACTCCTTCTTGAGCGTTTCTTCGGCAAACTCGGGAATCTCCGAGAGTTTGAGCTTCGGCAGGTCAGGCTCCGGAAAATAGCGGTAGTCGTGCGATGATTCTTTTGTACGCTGGGAGAAGGTTTCCTGCCTATCCTCATCCCATCCGCGGGTCTCTTGTACCACCACACCACCCGATTCAAGCACACCAACTTGTCGCTTGATCTCATACGCAATGGCTCGCTCCACCGAACGAAATGAGTTGAGATTTTTTATCTCTGTTTTTGTGCCAAATTCGTCCGTTTTGCTCACCGACACGTTCGCTTCCAATCGTAGCTCGCCCTTCTCCATATTTGCGTCGCTCACACCGAGATACCGAAGCAGTAATTGAAATTCTTTGGCGAACGCAACGGCGTCTTCTGCGGAATGAATCACTGGCTCGGTCACCAACTCCATCAGGGGAATCCCCGCGCGGTTGAAGTCGATGAGCGAGTGGTCACCCTCGTGTTTGGAGAGCGCCGTGTCTTCCTCAAGATGAATGCGGGTGAACGTGATTTTTCTCTCTGTCCCGGGAATAACAAGAGAGCCGCCGGTGACCAGAGGATATTTATACTGGCTGATTTGATAGCCCTTGGGAATGTCGGGGTAGAAATAGTTCTTGCGATCAAACTCGGTAAAGTCGGCGCGTGTGCCACCAACCGCCACACCCACTTTTAACACATGCCTGACCGCCTCCTTGTTCATGACCGGGAGCGTCCCCGGGTGCCCCATGCAGATGGGGCAGATATTGACATTCGGGCGCGTTTCATCAGGGTCGTTCTTTGAGTTGCAGAACATCTTCGTCCGCGTCTTGAGCTGTGCGTGTATTTCTAGCCCGATGGTCGGTTTGTATTCAGACATTGTCACTATTGTAGCAAAAAGAAAGGAGCGCTGGGCGTTCCTCGGGACGGGGGTTCCGCCGGTTCTCTAGTTGATCTCGTCAGAGAGAGGAGCGGGAGTAGGGGTGCTCACGAGCACCGAATCCGGATAGAGCGGCGTTCCACCGAGGTCAACGACGACTACATTGTCGAACGACATCTCTGGTGTCCCCTGTTCCCGACCCGATGGTGCTGAATCCTCCCTGAGGGGGCACCGTGGGTTGTGATCCGCCACTAGTCACCTCCTTGTCCACCCCAAAGGCTACACTTCAAGAGCGAGTTGCGCAAGTTTGAACGCTCCCTCTCGTGACCGAGCAACACAAAGAAAACAGTTGTTGTGACAGAAGTATGCGTCTGATACGCCGGTAACAGTTGCAAGTTCCTCCTTATTCTTCCCTGCCCACTCCCTTGGCAAGGGCTTGCGATTCGTATCAAAATTGAATACATCGTTACGGACACATTCAACCGACCAGTTACCGTCACTGCCGCGATACCGCATAAAATAAAGCGGTTCGGAATGCTTAAGAAGCGCGCCAATAACTATGTCGCGACTAAGTTCGCGTTTCCCCTCAAATATAATAAGTCGTTTGTCTTTCGACTGCTGGTATGTCTCTTCGGCGTATGCCTGCATTTCAAGGACAGTGTTTTGATACACAATCTCCCGTTGAAGCACCACCTTTGCCCACATGACCGCATCTGAAAATGCCTCGCGCATATCTCTGTTCTCACGCCAGCCCGGATGAAACGCCTCTACCACATTTTGGATGAGAAACGGACGGACATCTATGCGTGCCAGTTTGGCAAGATCAACTCCGTTATCAAAAGCATCAATCGGTTGTACAAGCCATTGATCTATCGCATCCGCAAGTGTCCTTGAGCCGACGACGTCAACACCGAATTTTTTCCATACCAGCCCAAACGATGCATACGGGATACCGTTGTCCCGCTCACCCGCTTTCCCTTCCTGATGGTGGTCAAAACGGTTGCGTTCGGGATTATGCACGAATCCAACGTCAACCACATAATCGGCGCTTTCAATCACTTCCTTGTCGCGGCTCCGTATTACCTCACAGTTTTCGTCTCCCAACAGTAACAGAAGTGTCGCCACAGCGAACACGTCGTCCGTGTGAAACCCACTTGAATGCGTAACGATTTTAATCTTCTTTGTCATCCTGGAGAAAAATCTTCTCACCAAGCCACGCAAACACTGAAACGATAAGCGCACCCAACACCGCCGTCCAGAAGCCGGAAACCGAAAACCCTTCTATGAATTTCGCCGCGAGCCAAAAGAGAAAACCGTTAATAACCCAGAGAAAGAGTCCGAGCGTGAGAATGTTGATGGGAAGCGTGAGCACAACAAGAATCGGCTTTACAATGAGATTCAGAAGTCCGAGCACCAATGCCACCAAAAGTGCGACGAGAAACTCCGATACGGCAATACCCGGCACAAGATACGCCACGGCGAGAAGCGCAAGTGCGGTGATAAGGATTTTCGCAAGGATTTTCATCCCGTTTAGAAATTTCTTTTCTGATACTACTACATCATACTCCCGTCGGCTTTCTTCAACTCTCGCGGTAGGGCAGAGCGAGCAAAGATTTCCAACGGGATTTTACTATCTCCACAATACCAATTATATGGCTCTGTTTCAAGCCCTTTTTGGCTATCCCCATAAATACTTGACAACTCATACCGATTTGCTATAATGTCAACAGATGATGAGGCACAGCAATCGTCGCACGCCTCCTCATCGGCCACGCGCAGGCGTCACCGTCCCTGGCGGACAGAAGCAGTCCTAACCGACTGGCCTGTGGCGAGCCGAAAAGCCCAATGGGGTTACCCGGGGAGACCAACTGGTACTGTCCATGGACACTACCAACCGCGTCGAACCATACCCCTTGCGTCCCAAGGACGTGGGCACAGGACCACCAAGGCAGGAACTCGCGTAGAGCGCGCTCGTTCCTCCCAAGGTGGTCCTTTCACTTTTATTTTTTCTCCACCTCCGTGATGAGCTTCCATTCTCCCGACTGAATCAGTGGTTCTGCTTTCTTATATTTCATTTCTTTATTCTCATTACCGTTTGTGATTGTTACTACATCATTGCGCCCGATTTTATCCGCTTTACGCGCAACAACAGTTACTCCTTTCGTGCTCGCGCCGCCCCCTCTTGTTTTTGCCTGTTCACTCTGTCTGCGCAACCGCTCCTGCTCCTTGGCAAACGCCCCGACGCCCATGTTCGGAAGCAACTCCCGGATGTGTCCCGCAACAGACGTCTCCATTTCCCTAAAGAGACGAAGGCCCTCACGCTTATACTCTACGAGCGGATCGCGCTGGCCGTATGCCCGCAGATTGACGCTCCCGCGCAGATAGTCCATTTGTTCAAGGTGCCCCACCCAGTAGAGATCAATCGTCTGGAGGAGGAGCCGCCGCACACCGGCAACGAATTCTTCTTCGCCGAGCGCACTACGTTTTTCATCAACCACAGTTTTTACTTCTTCATCATCACCAACAACCTCGTCAAGTGCGGCGAGAACATCATCGGACTTTCCCAGGAGCACTTGTCTGCGGCGATTGTAGATGCTTTGACGCTGGGTGTTCAGCACATCGTCAAACTCAAGCACGTGCTTGCGCGCATCAAAATTGAGTCCCTCAATCTTTTTCTGTGCGGTCTCAAGCGAGCGTGTAATCAGCCGGTTCTCAATCGGCATATCTTCAGGGATATCCATCTTTGCCATCATGTTCTTAATAGTGTCCGCGGCAAACACTCGCATAAGCGTGTCGTCAAGTGAGACAAAAAACTGTGTCTCGCCCGGATCTCCCTGTCGCCCCGAGCGTCCGCGGAGCTGGTTGTCGATTCGACGAGCCTCGTGACGCTCGGTGCCAAGCACGAACAAACCGCCAGTCTCCTTGACTGCCTCATATTCCCCAGGTGAGGGTGGGTTGCCGCCGAGTTTGATATCAACTCCGCGACCCGCCATGTTAGTCGCTATGGTCACTGCGTCCCTCCGCCCTGCCTGTGCAATAATTTCTCCCTCGCGTTCGTGGTTTTTCGCATTCAGAATCTCATGGATAATGCCTTCCTGCTGAAGGTACGCTGACAACAGCTCATTGTCTTCAATTGCAACCGTGCCTATCAAGACCGGCTGTCCTTTCTCGTTGAGCTCTTTCACTTTACTGGCAATGGCCTTGAATTTGCCATCCGTTGTACGAAAGATAAGATCATTGCGATCAATCCGAGCAACGGGAACATTTGTGGGAATGACCACTGTTTCAAGACCGTACACTTTATAGAACTCCTCGGCAGAGGTTTCTGCAGTTCCGGTCATGCCGGAAAGTTTTTTATACTGCCGGAAGTAGTTCTGGTACGTTATGGAGGCAAATGTACGCGACTCTCGCTCAATCGGTACATTTTCTTTTGCCTCTATCGCCTGATGAAGTCCTTCTGACCAGCGACGCCCAGGCTGCAATCGCCCCGTAAACGAGTCAACAATGATAACCTTGCCGTCCCGCACCACGTAGTCCTTGTCGCGTTTGTAGTTTGCTTTTGCTCGCACCGCGGTTTCCAAGTGGTGTACGTACTTAATACCTGCGTCTGTGTAGATATTGTCAATACCAAGAAGCTTCTCCGCTTTCTCAATACCTGCGTCAGTCAGCGCGGTTGCTTTATGCTTTTCCTCCACTTCATAATCCTCGCCCTCCGTGAGCTGTGCGGTAATTCGTGCAAATGTTTGGTACAGGTCTTCCGATTCTTCGGCGGGCATGGAAATAATCAAGGGCGTCCGCGCCTCGTCAATGAGAATTGAGTCAATCTCGTCCACGATTGCATAGTGAAACCCCCCCTCATCTTCCATCCGTTGTGATATATCCTCCTCTCGATACGCGATATTGTCGCGCAGGTAATCAAAACCAAACTCGCTGTTGGTACCGTAGGTAATATCCGCCCGGTATGCCTCGCGCTTCCCCACCGGGCGAAGAAATTCATAGATAACTCTAAACGAGCCCGTTGCATCTCGCTCCTGATCCGTTTCCGTGTGCCCCGGATCATAGAAAAACGACTGATTCTGGCTGTTGATGACACCTACCGAAAGCCCGAGAAACGCGTAGATTTGTCCCATCCAGACCGCGTCGCGGCGGGAGAGATAGTCGTTTACCGTCACGACATGCACACCGCGTCCGGCAAGTGCGTTGAGATATACCGGGAGCGTCGCAACAAGTGTCTTTCCCTCGCCAGTTTTCATCTCGGCAATGTCTCCCCGGTGAAGCACGATGCCGCCGACAAGCTGCACATCGTAATGACGTTGGCCGAGCGTGCGGCGTGCCGCTTCACGCACCACCGCGAACGCTTCCGGAAGGATATCTTCTAGTGTGCTGCCATCTGCCAATTCTTCTTTAAAAAACGCCGTCTTTGCCTTGAGCGCATCATCCGAGAGATTCTGGACGTTACTCTCACAAGCATTTATGGCATCTACCGTCGACTGAACCGCCGTGACGGCGCGAGCGCTTTCGTTGCCAAATAGGTTTTTTAACAACGACATGACAAAACAGTATAGCACAAAACGCTAAAAACCCCGCCCGGAGGCAGGGTTTTTAGCAAGTGGGATAGACCTTCGCCTACTTGCAAACGCTTGAGTGAGCGTAGCAAGCAAAGAACCGGGGTTCTTTACCGACGACGGCGGCGAGTTGCCTTACGCTTTGGAGCCGCTTTCTTAGTAGCCCGGCGGCGACGGCGCTTCGGTGCAGCCTTTTTGGCCGTCTTGCGGCGGCGAGTAGTGCGACGCTTCGGTGTCGCCTTCTTAGCTGCTGCCTTTCGTCTTCGTCTTACCATATAGATGTATAGGAGTGATTCCTATTTCTAAGAGTTCGACCGCTGTGCACATACATAACCATCTCTACACAACAGCGTGCACATATTGTTGTCACTTGTAATTATCTGACAATAGGATATGCAATACAATACATGCAACAACAAAAGTGTGGATAAGTGTGTCTCCGCTTTTACTTGATGTTGAATCAAATAAAGGCGATGTGACGTTACAAATGTTTACCTTGCCGAAGTTTTAACGCAGGCAGGTCGCTTATGCGAATGAAATGCGCTAACCGTTTCTGTTAAGAACGCTTTGCGCCAATAACGAATGACACTCGTACAAATAAAGGGTATTAAACCCTTTGTTGACTCCTCGACTCGGAAATGTGAAAGTTCTGCTTTCACATTTCTCTCGCTCTACGTCGCCAATAAAAAGTTCACGTCCGAGTGTGGGAGGCGGGTGCCAGCTCCATGCTAGATGTTCTATGTGAGTGCAGCCGCCCCCCGCAGCCGAACACGACTGCATCAGTATAGCAAACAACTCTCGGAAAACGCGAACCCCGCCTTGCGGCGGGGCTCACGTAGAACATGTAGTGGTCTAGCACCACTGCACTCACGGGGGCATTGTAGCATACCCTGTCCTAAAATGCAACCCCACAAGCCACGGTGCCCCTAGTGATGATATAAAGCCGCTGTTCTCTCAAGCATACGTTCCAGAGAAAACCTCTCAGTAACAGCCTTTTTAAGAGCCTTCCCATACTTCTTTCGTTTATCCTGATTCCTGAAAAGTAACTCAAGTGCCCGGGCGACCTCGTCCGCATCCCCGGGACGGACAAGGATGCCTGAAGCCTCGTCAGTAATAACCTCAGGAATGCCGCCGGTCGTTGAGGCAATAACCGGCAGCCCTGCCTGCCCCGCCTCAAGCACCGTATACGGCAATCCTTCTTTAAGAGACGGGAGGACAAACACATCCAGTGCCGGCAGCACACGTGCAGTGTCCACATACCCCACCAAAAACACCTGTTGACTGAGCCCGAGGTGGCCAATAAGTCGTTCAAGTGTGTTATACTCCTCCCCCTCACCAGCAATCACACATCGTGCCTTCGGAAACATATCAACAACCGAGCGCATCGCCCATACAAGCGCGTCAAATGCTTTGTTTCTGGTAAGTTCTCCCACTGTTCCCACCCACACACCGCGTGGAGAATCGTTACGAAGCGAGGGCACAAGAACCTTGAGATATTCTTGCGCGGCCGCCCGGCTTGCAAATGAGAGCGGTGCACGGCCGTTGTGAATGAGGACACATTTCCCCCGCAGAAACGGCATCCGCTCAGCCGCTCTCATGTCAACATCGGCAATCAGTATCACTCGGTGCGCAAAAAATGCCGTAAGCCATGAGAAGAACACAATGAGCATCCGTGCGGTACGCCCACGTTGTTCACGAAACGGCCAGCCGTGAACAGTGAAGATAACTCTATGCACGCCAAGGAGTCGTGCAGCAACCGCGCCAAGTCCGCCGGCTTTTGAGCTATTGACATGCACCACATCTGGACGCTCACGCCAGATAATACGGAACAACTCCGCGAATGCACGGGCTTCTTTTATAAAGTGTATGTCACGCTGGAACGTACGCACCTGAACCGTCCGTATGCCCGCCGCCTCAAGCCGCGTCTTGAGCTCGCCGCTACCACCGAGTGCAACAACAACATCGTAGACACCTTGGAGTTCTGTTGCGAGATCGTAGACATACCGCTGTGCCCCAAACCATACAGATTTCGTAATGATGTAGAGTACCTTTGGTGTATGTGTTGTTTTCATACTCTTTCAGTATACCCAGCACCACTTTTATATAAAAGTGGTGCTGGGTGTAACGCGAGAAGCGTCTCTCTGATACAATGGCACCGTATGAAAATACTTCCTCACGACACCCGTCTTGTGTGCACTAACTGCAAAAAACAGCTTGCCATACTCCATAGAAAGCATGTCTTTAGCGACAAAGAACTGGAATTGCTTGAACACGCTCGGCGTGCATTGGTTGTGAATTTTCCTGCCGTGATGGACGACGGGTCAGTGCGTGTTGTAGAAGGCTACCGCGTCCAGTATAACGACGCACTCGGTCCTACTAAGGGCGGCATCCGTATCCACGAAAACACAAATTTTGACGAGGTATCTGAACTTGCGTTTCTCATGTCCTTAAAAACGTCGCTCGCCGGACTCCCCTACGGCGGTGCCAAGGGTGCGATACGCATTAATCCCAACGAGCTCTCCCCGTTTGAACACGAACGCGTCGTGCGGGGATTTATCCGAGAGATTGCGCGCTTCATTGGGCCCGACCATGACATCCCCGCGCCCGACATCAACACCAATCCAGAAACCATGGCGCTAATGCTTGATGAGTACGAACATGTTGTGGGACACAAAGCGCCAGCTGCGTTCACGGGGAAACCGTTTGCACGAGGTGGAAGCCTGGGGCGTGATACCGCAACCTCCAAAGGAGGGTTCTACATCATCACAGAGTACTTCTCCGCCAAAGGCGCGTACCCGCCGGACGGGCAGGAATCCGCTTCGGGCGGAAAAAACAAAAACCCGCACAGTATTTCAGTCGCGATTCAGGGATTTGGTAACGTGGGGTCACACCTCGGCGAACTCCTCGCCAAGGCGGGCTTCCGTGTCATCGCCGTAAGCGATTCAAGCGGCGGCGTATATCAAAAAGACGGGCTTCCGATGGACGACATTATCCGATGGAAACGTGACAAAAAGAACCTGGTTGATTTCACAAACTCCCTGGGCAACACTTCGGCAGAATCAATCACCAACGAAAAACTTTTGGAACTCCCGGTTGATGTACTCATCCCATCAGCCCTCGGCGGCGTCATTACTGAAACAAACGCGCCAAGAATACACGCGCGGCTTATCATAGAGATGGCAAACGCACCGGTAACCCCAGACGCCGACCCCGTGCTCAAAGAAAAAGGGGTGGCAATCATTCCCGACATACTCGCCAACTCTGGCGGCGTCATTGTCTCTTACTTTGAGTGGCTCCAGAACCGCGCGGGCGAGCAGTGGACTGCAGACAAAGTTGATGACAAACTTAAAAAAACAATACTCCTCGCCTATCGGCGGGTCATGGACGAATGTGCGCGACGTCCCAAGTTTGATATGCGCACGGTGAGTTACCTCCTTGCAGTACAGCGAATTGTAGAGGTAGAAAAAGAGAGGAAATAGAAGAGGGGAGGTAGCCCGAAGGTGGACTCCTCCCCGAAGTGCGGCTCTCGCCGCGGTACTGCTCTTGCGCTTGACCAGATAGCAAAACCTAGAGCGGCAAATCATCCAGAAGAGGCGCAGGCGGGGGGAGAGCGGGGGGAAGCGGCAAATGTTGTGTGATTTCACCCCACGCCCTGATGATTGCTACCCCCTCGGCACCATCAAGATTGCCCTCTTCGGCAAGTTCCCGAATGGTGCTTCTTAGAGTTCCGTAGCAGATGCACTGTTCTGGAACAAGTTCCGTCACTTTATCCCAGAGGTTGTAACAGTCCATGCACACCCGCCATGACGAGAAGCCGGCTTCGCTCCACCTTCCGACACAGTACATGTGACGCTCCCCGACATGAATCGGGCGCCTGCAATCAATGCACGCATGCCGTTTCTTCGCCTTCACCTCGCGAAATCGCGAGAACTCGCAGTGATCAAACTCGCAATCACACATCGCCTCTCCTCCTTATTCTTGTCTTGTGTTGAGAGAGCCTGACGCCAGTACCGTACAATCCCAGACTATGAATCTATACCTACCCTACCACACTGGTCTGCATTTATCTAGTGCCTAGAGCCTGTTTTACACGCGGGACTTAATATCTCCTCATCTCCTCCGCAACCCCGTTAGAAAGCTCCGCTTCTAACGGGGCAGGCGTTCCCGGCTTACGTCCTGGCGGATATAATTTCACTTGCGACGTTCTGCGGCACAATCGCGTAGTGGTCAAACTCCATGGTTGAACTGCCGCGCCCCTCGGTCATGGAGCGGAGCTGCGTTGTGTAGCCAAACATCTCCGAGAGCGGCACCTTGGCGTGAATCACTTTCATGTTGCCGCGGTCCTCCGTAGCTTCCACAAGCCCGCGTTTCCCGGAGAGATTGCCGGTGATGTCGCCCATAAACCTGTCCGGCACAATCACTTCCACTTTCATAATCGGCTCCAGTAAGACCGGCTTTGCGCGCTTCGTCGCGTCCTGAAACGCTTGAGATGCGGCAATCTTAAACGCGATTTCGCTTGAATCCACCTCGTGGTACGACCCGTCAAAAAGATCAACGGAGATGTCCACCATCTTGTAGCCGGCGACCACGCCGCGGTCCATTGCTTCTCGCACGCCTTTCTCCACAGCGGGAATATACTCGTTCGGAATGATGCCTCCTTTGATGCTATTCACAAATTCAAAATGCTCGCTCCGCTTGGTGTTCTTGGGCACGTCTTCCGGCTTTACGGTCATGTCCATCGGCTTCACGCGCAATTTCACGTGCCCGTACTGTCCGCGTCCGCCGGTCTGTTTGATATACTTGTTCTCCGCCTCAGCGTTCGTGGTAATCGTCTCGCGATAGGCGACCTGCGGTTTGCCGACATTTGCCTCAACGGAAAACTCACGTTTCATCCGATCAACAATGATCTCCAAATGAAGCTCGCCCATACCGGAGATAATGGTCTCGAGTGTTTCCGCGTCGCTTGAGACGCGAAACGTTGGGTCTTCATCGGCGAGCTTCTTGAGTGCCATACCCATTTTTTCCTGGTCGGCTTTGGTCTTGGGCTCAATGCGCATCGCCACCACCGGCTCGGGAAAGTCAATTTTGTGAAGCACAATCGGATGCGCCTCATCACAGAGCGTGTCGGAGGTGTGCGTGTCCTTGAGCCCCACTGCCGCGGCAATTTCGCCCGCATAGACCGTCTTCACCTCCTCGCGGTCGTTCGCGTGCATCCGCAAAATGCGCCCCACGCGCTCTTTTTCGCCCGTCGTTGAGTTGTAGACATACGAGCCCGCGGAAATGGTTCCCGAATACACGCGAAAATACATAAGCTGACCCACGAACGGGTCCGTTTGAAGTTTGAATGCAAGCGCGGCAAATGGCTCGTCGTCAGACGATTTCCGGCTGATGATTTCCCCCGTCTTCGGTTCAACCCCTTCAATCGGCGGCACATCAAGCGGACTCGGCAGATAGTCAACGACTGCGTCCAGAAGCTTCGTCACGGTCGCGGTACGTCCGTCAGCAACCATGACCGGGAAGAATTCTCCCGAAATCGTACCCTTGCGGATGAGTGATTTAATTTCAGCGGCAGTAAGCACACCATCTTCCAGATAGCGCGCCATGAGCGTCTCGTCCATTTCCACGACCTTCTCAAGCATGTGCTCCCGGTACCGTTTCACATCATCTCTAAGTTCCGTGGGGATTTCTGCCTCCTTTAGTTGTGTGTGCTCGTCATTTGCATATACCCATGCTTTCTGCTCAACAAGATCCACAATACCTCTGTGTTCATCGTGCTCACCGATGGGAATCCAAATGGCAAATGCGTTCGGTGAGAGCCGCTCTTTGATGCTTTTTAAGGTCATGGTGAAGTTGCCGCCGAGCGCATTGATTTTGTTTGCAAAACACATGCGCGGTACCTTGTATTTGTCCGCCTGCCGCCACACCGTCTCCGACTGCGGCTCCACGCCCATCTTTGAATCAAAAATAACCACGGCACCGTCAAGCACCTTGAGCGAGCGCTCTACCTCGGCGGTGAAATCCACGTGTCCGGGCGTATCAATGATGTTGATGCGGTGCTTCTTATCTTGATTGCCCGGGTCGTAGGTTGGCGTCCAAAAGCATGTGGTCGCAGCGGAAGTAATGGTGATGCCGCGCTCCTTTTCCTGCGCCATCCAGTCCATGATCGCGGCGCCTTCGTGCACCTCGCCGATTTTGTGCGAGACGCCGGTATAAAACAAAATACGCTCGGTTACCGTCGTCTTGCCGGCGTCGATGTGCGCAATGATGCCAATATTACGAACCTTTTCAAGTGGGTAATCTCTACTCATATGTCTTGTCGTATATTCCTCAAACGCCTGCCTGTCATCGACAGGGATAGCCGCCTGCTATGCTCAACACCGATTATCTGGATTTTCTCCTCGGCTTATTAAACGCAAAGTGGGCGAACGCCTTGTTGGCTTCCGCCATTGAGTGCATCGTCGCTTTCTTCTTCATCGCTTCACCCTCTTCCTTGCTCGCGGCAACAAGCTCGTCGGCAAGGCGCTTCGCCATAGGACGCCCGTGCTTCCCGCGCGCTGCCTGCAAAATCCAGCGCATGGAGAGCGCCAAGCGGCGCTCCGGGCGCACCTCGTAGGGCACCTGATAGTTAGCGCCGCCAACGCGCCGCGAGCGCACTTCCATGGACGGGCCGACGTTGCGCAAAGCCGCCTCAAAGACCTCAAGCGGCTTTTCCTTGGTCTCTTTTTCTATAATGTCAAGTGCGTCATAGACAACGTTCTCAGCGACTGTTTTCTTGCCGCGCTCCATCACATAGTTGATGAATTTAGTCACTCGTTCGGAGCCATATTTGTGATCCGGTACAAGTGGATGTTTCTCGCGTTCTTTAAGTGGTCTGCGCATGGTAGACAACTATTACTCCTTCTTCGAGCGCTTCGCGCCGTAACGGCTCCGTGCCTGCTTACGCTTCCCCACGCCCTCCGCGTCAAGTTTGCCGCGGACAATGGTGTAGCGCACGTTAATATCCTTTACGCGTCCCGCGCGCACAAGCACAACCGAGTGTTCCTGCAGATTGTGCCCCATGCCGGGAACGTATGCAGTTACTTCCATACCATTTGTAAGCCGCACACGAGCGATCTTACGCACCGCTGAGTTCGGCTTGCGAGGATTTGTAGTTGTTACTTTCGTACAAACACCTCGCTTGAATGGGGACACATAACGACTTGGGCGATTCTTGAGCGTATTAAAACCACGGCGAAGCGCCACCGCTTTTGACTTCTTGCGGGCTTGTTTTCTTCCTTTTCGCACCAGTTGATTGACGGTTGCCATACTCCAGACACTAGTTATTAGGCGCTAGGCACTAGGCCTAACGCCAAGCCGATACATCTTACCCAAAGAAAACAGAAAACGCAAGGTCCTCTGATAGAGAGCGGGTAAAAAAGTTACTCAAGTGTCCGGTAGTACTCTTGAATAACCCGTACCACCTCGGAATCACCACGCAAATCCTCAACAATGACGACATGGTCGCGGTTGATGCGCATTTCGTCAACAGGCCCATGGAGCTCGCCGCCAAATTTGACCAGATTAACATCCGGTTGCGGAGGCAGGGCGCCATTCTCCGACTGGACCGGCTGTATCGGCTGGCTCACCTGGAGATAAAAGATGTCGCGCAGAACAATGAATTGTCTGTCACGCCCGGATAGTGTACCGAAATACACCTGATTATTATCAAGAAACACGGCTTGATACGTCCCCGCATCGGCGTCCGACGAAAAGGGAAGGACACCGGCGTCGTACAACAGGAACCCGCCGGCGGCAACTATCACGAGAATGAGCAAAACAAGTAATCCTTTAAACATAGTGCGGTTTCAGCATGAATTTTGTAATGGGGCTCATATATACCATGTCACATCACTTTCCAAAATGCTACGGAGTATCTGTGGACTCCGTGTCGGGTTCCGTGTCCGCCTCACTGTCCTCCTGCTGTGGTGCAGGTGCCGACTCGTCAGAATGGGGCAACGCCTCTTCAGATGTTTCCGGCTCCGACGTACCGATTGGCTCGGGTTCACTCGCCTCCGGTTCCCCCGCCGGCTCCTCTGACTCTTCCACGGCGCCGTCGGTGCCCCCAATTGATTTACCTATCTCTCCGCCGTCTTCACCGCCGTCCCCATCTTCAATTTCCGGAGTGGTCGTTCCCTTCCCGCCCTGCGGCTCTTCTGCTTCACCACCTCCGCCCGATGGCGTATCTTGACTCTCGCTCGCAGATGTTTCCCCCGCACTTGCCTCGCTGTCAGATACTTTCCCGCACTCGCCCGAGCGGGTGATCGTTGTACCCCCGCGTACCGAGAGACAGTATGGCTCGCCGGTCCGCTCGTCGTAGAGCGTGATGCCGGAGGGCTTTTCGGAAGACCCGACCGTAAGCCGCTCCACAACAAGATTCACTGTGTTGGTAATGCCCGACCCGATTGCCGCGGCAAGTTGGTCAACCCGCTCCACAAGTTCCTGAATCGCCTGAATCAGGAGCGGTACGATGCTGATGTAGCGGACGCTGTTCGGCCGTCCCTCTCCGTCATAGCCGACAAGCTGCTCGTCAACCGAGTCAACTTCCTCCGCGATGAGTCCGTAGCGTGTGCCGGGAACCGCGTTGTACTCAAACGACACCGGACGCAATTGCACCACCCGCGACAGCGCAAAATTCTCCGGAAGCGTTTCAATGTCATGCTTATACCGTTCGGAAGAGGCGAGGCATGTCTCGGCATCGGTATTCCGTGTAACTTCGCCCGCGCTCGAGAGACACAGCGACGCCGCGGCGGCTCCGGTATTGAGCGTCAGCCCCGAGAATGCAACCGTACCGCTCGCCGAGAGCGTGCGCCATGGCGAGCTGGTGCCGACGCCGACGTTCCCCGACGCATCAACAACTGAGAGTACCGTCCCAGAGTTATTCTGCCACTCCTGGAGATTGACGCTTTGCCCCGACTTGCCACGTACTCCCAACACCACGTCACTTGAAAGCCGTGGTTCTACCAAGAGACCCGGGGAATTTCCTGTTGCAGTCAGTAGTGTCACCCCCGCCGCCTGTACTGTTAGACCTTCGGAGAGAATCGCGGCACCGAAGCGGTCAATGGTTAATCCCTTGCCGCCACTCGAAAGAAGGGTGGCGACCGCTTCAGTACTATTGCTTTGAGTCACCTTAAGTGCTGTCTGTGACTCGCTCGACGGAATCACCACGTGAAGTTTCGCGGTCGGACTCGCGATGCCAATACCGACATTCCCACTAGCGTCAATGATAAATGGCGTGGAGTCGGAACTCGTGGCATCCTCTACCACAAACGAGGGTGCTGTTCCTGTATTGGTGACGGAAAGTCTTGCCCAAGGTGAGGTCGTGCCGATGCCAAAGGTGCTATCTGTGAAACGTGCAACTTCAGCATTTGTTGACGAAAATACGGGAATACTTCCGTTATTTACTTCAAACCGATTACCTCCAAGCACTCCGATATAATTTCCAAATGCCGTCATTCGATAGTCACCAGCGTTACTAATGTCGGATGAGTCAATGGTGAGAACCGAGTTCCCACCAATTGCTACCGCAAGATGGTTATCTAAAATTTCAAAAAATCCCGTATCCCCATCGCCGAACGCAAGTGTGGGAGTAGTTGCATCATTTGATAACGGTAGAAGGAGTTGCGCTGTGGAGGACGCCGAAAGATTTAACGTCGCGTTGTTGTCATTCCACACAAAGTTGGCATCTCCACCGAATGACCCACCATTGTTGTATTGTACATAGGTGTCGGCACCGCCCGGAGATGTTGTGAGTCCCAACGTTGACGTCGCCACCCACTGGATACCAGAACCCGTTGTTTGCAGAACTGAACCATTTGTTCCTAAACTCGCGCTGTTGTCGTACACCCCTCCCGTGAGCGCGAGATTTCCGCTTACTGAAAGCCTCGCAAACGGAGACGTGGTGCCGATACCTACATTGACCGCATCAGCGCCCGTGCCCCCAAGCACCAATGAATTGGACGCGCCCACTTTCGCATTTTTTCCGATAGCGGTGGCATTCGTGAAACCTGTGTTCAGAACGTCCGCATTATAGCCAACAAGCGTATTGTATGTACCGTCTACATTAGTGTTCCCTGCAAGAAACCCTACTCCTGTGTTGAACGAGCCCGAGTTGGTGCCAGTGAGCGCCTGCGCGCCGACGGCCGTGTTTTCATCACCCGTTGAAACATTAAACAACGAGGTATCACCCAGTGCGGTGTTATCAATTCCCGTTGTTAAAAACTTGCCCGCTGTCACGCCAAGTGCTACGTTGCTCTGACCGCTCGTGAGGCTTTGGAGCGTCTGATAGCCAATACCAATGTTGCCGAGCGTCCCGCTCATGGTGAAATTACCCGCATCTCTCCCCAGAAAGAGATTGGTGATATTGCCAAATGAATGAAGATACCTATTCAGCCCCATGTACACGATGCCTTCGGTCGCGGTGGTCTGCGGCAACCCGAAGTTGCCCGAGATCGAGAGCTGCTGTGTCGGGTTCTCGATACCGATTCCCACACGCCCCGTCGATACATCTGCAAAAAGAAGTGGTGTTGAGGATGTACCAACGCGGACGTCGCCCCAGACGTCCAGAGGGGACGCAGGAGATGTGGTTCCAATACCGAGATTGCCCGAAAAGTAGCCTCCCCCAATCACCTCAAGTTTTTGATTGGTGGTTGTCGCCGAAGCGCCAATCAAAACTTGATTGGTCGTCGTCGCAAGGCGGACGCCGCTCTCGTTGAAAAACTCCCAACTCTCATCACCGCTCACAGCCGCCCACGAAAGCCCTCCAACACCATTCGTGGTGAGCGCCTGCCCGCTCGTCCCGTCGCTTCCCGGGAAGAGATACTCCACGCCGTTCAACGTCGTGGATGCAGAAACGGTGAGCGTGTCGGAAGAAAGCTCTCCGGAAAATGTTCCGTCAGTGCCTGATAGTGCACCAGTGAGTGTGCCTCCAGAAGTCGGAAGAAAATCGCCGGCGCCGGAACGATTTGAGGGTGAGCGAGCCGCACGGTCAATTCGTGGCGTGAGTTCATCCCTCAGAGCGTTCACCGCAGTCTCGACATCTAGAAGAGAAAGGCTGTCCGACACATTTGATACCACAACCGGAATCCGTTCAATAATACGTTCAACAACCCATGGGGACATCCCTTGCGACTGGGGCGATGGAATAAATTCTTCTTGTTGTGCCATCCGCTCCTTCGCTTCTTCAACCACGTCCTCGTCTATGACAAGCGCCGTGTTCTCGTCTCTGCAGCCCGCGCCTCTCGGTACAATTGGACAGAGTGTATAGTACAAAGACCGTGCGAATACACGCACTGGGTCAAAAATGCTCCACACATTTGCAACACCTACGTTGGGCAACCTTTCACCAAGTCGACGGATTGTCCTTTCCGAACCGTTGAGCCCGTCATCAACGAACGTACTCAACCCGCTCCACGCAGAACCAATCATATTACGAACATCATATGTTGCCACCGATACATCAAGAGTATGACGGAACATGTACCCTGATATTACAAGTCCGGCAATTAAGAGTGACACGGCAACACGAAGTGCACCTCGCGTTACTCTTTTGTTTCGCGACGACTGAGACGAAAGAATCCTCACCCGCCGAAGGTAAGGAAAGTCTTCGTTGCTTCCGGTGCCGCGCGGTTCTATTGTTGACTCACTTCTTGAGAAAGGCTTGCGCGGTGGTGGCGAGAAGTCCTCGCGGGTGGTGAGTGGCTGTGTCTCGGTCTCTCTGTTAGATGCATGCTCTGCAACATATGCCCTGGTACTTTCTTCATCAACAAAACGCAGTTTCCCGATGAGCTTAGAGCGAATCTTGCCCGCCCGGGCGAGCTGCCCGATATAATCGCTTGTATAGCCGCTTATCTCGGCTGCTCGCCGAGACGAGATATACGTCTTCCCGTTAAATTCAATACCGTCTGTCATGGTTCAATACCCCCATTCTAAACAAAACCACGAAAAAAAGTAGTCAATCGGGCCAATACTGTGCATATCTCGTCTAGACGAGATGCGAGAAAATCTCAAAATAGGCCTAAAAACCTGTGCCTGTGATAAGAGAAAACAAAAAACTGATCACGGGCACGATAAGCCGCCACAGGAAAAGAATAAAGAGTAGGACCACGATAAGCCCGTAACGCTCAAGAAACGCTCTGACCGCGCCGTAACGGTACGGCAGAAGCGCAAAGAGAATCTTAGAACCGTCCAGGGGCGGGATGGGAACGAGGTTGAAAACTGCGAGCACGATGTTGATGAGCACCACGAACGAGAGAATTTCAAGAAGTGTCCCGCTCACCGGCGTCAGGCGCATGATAAAACCAAAGATGAGCGCGAAGACGATGTTTGATGCCGGGCCCGCCGCCGCGACAAGCGCTTCTCCCCATTTTTGATTGCGAAGGTTATAGGGATTATACGGCACTGGCTTCGCCCACCCGAAAATAAACCCGCCGGCAAACCAGGTGATGAGCGGAACAAGGACAGAACCCATGGGATCAAGATGCCGCAGCGGATTCAAGGTGAGCCGCCCTTGCAGACGCGCAGTAGGATCGCCAAGCGCCTCCGCCGCATAGCCGTGGCTTACTTCGTGAATCACCACCGAGAGAATAAGAACAATGATGCCGAATACAATTTCCATGTGTGTAAATCCGAAATTCGAATATCGAAATTCGAAACAAAGACTATAATACTACTCCGACTTTCTCATGATAACACTAAATATCTTCATAAGCTCGGTCGCCTCTTGTACCAGAAAACCTCTTTCTTGTTCAAGGGCTTGGGCACCACCTGTGTCGACAAGTCGCAACCAATGCACACTTTCTTTCGATTCCTTTCGGCAAATTCGTATACGATGCACGAAGTCCTTTTTACTCAACGACTCGTTCGCTTCGATATAATTCGCACCAACGGAACCAGATGAACGAACGAGTTGTTTGCCATCTTCAATGTTCCCGATATTCTTTGGAAGTTTCTTAACAAAAGTTCTCACGTCCTGACCGAACCAAAATGTCCGTTCTTCAAGGTCATATCGTTTGGTGTTGTGTACCTTATTGGTCATTCGGGTTTGTTTCGTGCTTCGGATTTCGTGCTTCGTGCTTAGGGCACTTGCCGGCAGTGTCTTTGTATGCTAGCATAGTGGGCACTATGGCAAAAGAATGTGCAGTAACCGGCAAATCATCACAAGTGGCGGGCGGGTACAGCAATCGCACGCGCGCAACGCAGTTCAACCCGACTGGCAAGCGCCGTCAGCGTTCAAACATCCAAAGACGAAGAATCTATATCCCCGAGCTCGGTAAAAATGTTTCCGTCAACCTCTCGGCAAAGGGACTCAAAATCATACAAAAGAAAGGTCCATACAAAGCGCTCAAGGACGCAGGAGTTATTTAGCATCTAGCTCCTAGCGACTAGGCGCTAGCCGACCATATACCAAACTCTAGCGATTAATCGCTAGAGTTTTGTAAAGGGTGTCGCTCACCGAGCTCTGACTGTGTTGCCGTCAGATTCAAAGACAACTGTCCCCTCGTCGCAGGTGGAGAGTATTTTTGTATTGAGCTTCGTGAATATATCAATCACCTCCTGATGCGGATGTCCGTAGGAATTGTCACACCCAGCAGAAATCACAACATAGTCGGGATCAACGACACCCACAAAGTGCTCCGAGTTTGATGTCCGCGAACCGTGGTGACCTGCTTTGAGCACATCACTCTCAAGCGACGGCCCGTCGCGAAGTATTAAATATTCTTCAATTGCCTGCGGCGCGTCCCCGGTGAGCATGAATTCCGTGTCACCGTAGACGAGTTGTGCGATAACCGAACCGGTGTTCGTTTCAACACCCGACACGTCGCGGTCGGGAAAGAGTATCCGCAGATACGCGCCGCCTCCTACATCAACTACCTGTCTGCGGCGCGCAAGAACGCGCTTTCCCTCCGGTTCTTCATCGGCAAGCCGCTCAAATTCTTCATACACTCCCGTGTCGTTCAGTACGCCCGGGTCAAGAATATGCGAGACGTTGTAGTCCTCCAGTACGTCTGCAAGTCCCCCGATGTGGTCCCGGTCGGGGTGCGTCGCAATCACAACATCAATAGAGCGGTCAAAGAACGGCATCACCCCACCGAGCTGGCGGAGCACCACATTTCCCGCTCCGCCGTCGATGAGCACTTGCCGACCCGAGGGGCTTTCTATAAAAATACTGTCGCCCTGCCCCACATCCAAAAACGCAACGGTGAGCGTATCGCGTGCCGTCTCCGCCGCAACCGCGTACCACACAACCACGTTCACCAACACGAGCACCAAGAGCACTAGCCATCTTATGTTGTTCCTCAATCCGTTCACACCAACAGTATAGCCCACCCCACCAAAACCAAACGAGGAGCATTGTTATATCGGTTAATTCTTACACCCATCCGCCTTTGGAGGAAATTAACCGGTATGCAAAAACAAAGTTGTGTGTTTCAATGTTTTTTGCCGGGATTCCAACATCACATAGACATAAGCAGTGTTCCAAAAACCCGTACCCGAAGAATTTATCCCGTGTGCATCTTACGCCAGAGTTCGTAGATACGAATGAGGCGAAGCGTGTCGTAGGATACCGTTTTACCTTCCATCTTTTCTATATACTCCCGTAACGGCACAAGGCGCTCCCAGCCGTGTTTGTCGGCCGCGCAGCGCGCGGCGGCCAGCGCGCGGTCATCGGGAGCAAGTTTCAAATGCGAAAGGTTGAGCGGTACGCCTTCTTCAAGCAGTTTCTCAATATGAGAGAATATCGTTCCCGCCGACACACCGCGCTCTTGAGCGATAGCGTTGACGCTCTTTCGCTCCATAAGCAATTCGTGCGTTCGGTGGTGCGTCGGCGCGCGTCGAGCGGCGTTTGCCAGTGCCGGGTGCCGCGGCAGAGCGTCTTTGATGTATGTTCCCTTGTGACGCCTGACAAACTCCTTGTGGCGTTTCTCGCGCTCCTCGTTCGACACCAGAGCAAGGCGGGCTCGCGCATGCGACGAACGCGTCTGGAACTCCGCATCCGCCCGCCGCACCGCGTCGTCAACGGCAAGCGCCGTGTCATTCAGCGAACCGAGATAGAGTCCTTGCAAACTCCGCACCCGCGAGAGCGCCACGTACCCCTGCCCGGGCACGAATGCGCCGGAGAGCTCCACATACGCCTCGTCGAGTGTGAGTCCCTGGCTCTTATGCACGGTGAGCGCCCACGCGAGCCGAAGCGGCACCTGCGTAATCCGCGCCCGAACGGCTCCGTGCTCCTCAATGCGCCATTCAACCGGCTCGGCGACAACCTTTCTCCCGCTTCGCGTTCTCACCAGCGGATACGCGCCGTCAAGACTTTCAACGACGCCGCGTGTGCCGTTGACATACGTGCGCATGGAATCGTTTTTGACAAAGAGCACCTCCGCGCCAACTTTGAGGCGAAGATTTTCGGGAGCGAGACAGCCGCGCTTGAGCGCTTCCACCAATTTGCTCCCGCCTTTTGTCCGCATCTCGTATATCTTTTCACTGCCGGAAAGCGTAGCAAGTTTCTCTTCGTTTTCCGCGTCTACATCCTTGTTGTGCGCGTAGAGCCGCGTCACGCCCTCACCAACCGCAGAACGCGCCGTGTGCCGTTCTTCAAGAACCGCCCGCACCCGTTCCAGCGCGCTCCCGGCTCGAATGTCGTTCAGCATCTCGGCAAAGCGTTCGTCTTCTTTATGTCGCTCGCGGGTTTCCAGATAACACACAACAGGCTTCGCTTCGTGCCACGCCTCCGCTTCGTACGCAAAGCGCGCGGGCTCCTCATCCTCGCGGGTGACCGGCGGGAGTTGAAAGAAATCACCCGCGAACACCACCGTCATGTCGCCGAACGGTTTATCGCTCATGCGCAATACTTTTCCGATGGCGGAAAGCGCGTCAAGTTGTTCCGCCGAGAGCATGGACACCTCGTCTATAATCAGCACTGCCGTGTCTCTCCAGCGCTTGGCGAGCCGCTTGTTCCGTTCAAGCGCGGGAATGTCTTCGTCGGCAAGCCGCTTTCTGACACCCAAGCCGGACCACGAGTGCACCGTCTGCCCGCCCAAGTGCGTCGCGGCAATACCGGTTGAGGCAGTGACCGCGTACGGAACGTTCACCGCGGCGAGCCAGTCGATAAAGCGGTTCACAAGAAAGGTCTTGCCGCTTCCGGCACTTCCGGTGATAAACGCCGTGTGCCCCATTTTCAAAATATCAAGCGCTTCCTCCTGCCGCATAGATCAAGTTCATTAGTTACTTAGTCAGTTAGTTTGTTGGTGCATTCCCCTCCTCCGCGCGATATACCAACATTCTCAAGTTTATTGGTATGTCAATCAATAAGTTTGAGCAATGGTTCCTCCCAATCAAACATGGTTGACCGACCCTCAAGTATACGGAACGCTTCCGCGCATTTCGGCTCAATCTTTGCATACTCCTTGAGCATGTCCACCGACGCGACAATGAGATTGCCGACCGTTCCGTCGGAATCGTCCACCCCTCCCCGCGAGAGCTTCTCGTCAATACGCACAAGTGTGTCTACGACGAACTTTGCCGTCTGCCGACTCACCGGTAAATCTGAAAAGACAGCCGACAGACGCCTACGCCCTTCCAAGAGCGAGTCCTGGTACGCAAACCATGTCCGCGACGGACCGTCGTATGACTTGATATATCGCAGAGCCGCGGTGATTTTCTTTTTGGCGGCTGAAAGCTCTGTTTTATTCAACTCCCCTTTTCTGCCGCTCGATACCACCTCATCAGCGCGTTTTTTGTCTTTTGCCGAGAGCGGTTTGCCGCCGACCGCCGCGCGCATCGCGACCGCCACCATGTGCTTGCAGAGCGTGTCTTGCTCGCCGAGGTAACAGGTGCAATAGCCGCGGTCAAACCCGCGCGCCGACACAAACACTTCGTAGGAACTCGTACCGAGTACGACTGCCGAGTGCCCATCAACCAGCTCGCAAAATCGCGTTACCTTGCCACCCTCATACAAACGAACCGCGCGGTCAAAAATTCCTTTGTCGGTCCCGAACTTTATGTCCTCAATCGTATACTTTGGCATTTGGCGTGTTATTTCTCCAAATAAACCCTGTTACCCCGCAGCAAGCTGACGGGGCAATCTCTTCGAGTATACCAAAGAAAATTCCCCGCCTCGTTTCGGAGACGGGCGGGGCACGGAACACACGCGGGGATTCTCACGGCGGGTTGTTCTCACCCTGCCTGATGATAAACGCATCCAGCAAGTCCACCAGGTTGTCACCATCGTAGATTCGGACCTTCCACACGAACAGGTCTGCGGCAGTAAACCCGCACTGCGGCAGGTGGAAATCGGCAAAGGTCACCATGTGCTGGATGAACAATGGGGTGTACGCCGAAGACAGACCTTCAACCCCATTGAAGAACGTGCTCCCAAGAGATGTGCCCGACGCCGAGAAGTTAATAGAGCACGACGGCTCGTTCTCCCTCACCGTCAGGATTCGTAGAGAAAGCGAGGGGTGAGGACCAGCGCCGACCGACGGGAAGAACGCCGCAACGGTAAAGCCACTTTCCTTGAACGGTCCCATGCTCTGCAGGTCCATCAACTCAAAGAACGGTTGGTTTGCGTGATTGGGGTCAGGGGTAGCGTTGATAAAGACGCCGTCCCCTGGTTCACACGGGTTTCCTTCAACGAAGTTGAGGAATCCGCTGCAGGGCAGAGGGACACGGTTGAGATTGATGAAGTCGGTGGGGTTGGTGTAGTCAGCTGCTACCTCTATCTCGCTTTTCTTGCAGGGAAAAACCGATGCGAGGTCGTCAAACTTCCTCACTTCAAAGTGCAGATGATACGGCAGACAGCCGTTGCTGTTTCCTACCGTGCCCACCTGCTCGCCGCGATGCACCTCGTCTCCTATCTGCCACGGCAGTCCGGTGTGCGGGTTATTGCTTACTTCCCCGAGGTGCCCGTATTGGGTATCGGGGTTCGTCACCGTGCCGCGCTTCGGGAAGCGCGAACGTGCCTGTGTGCCCGATGAGGACGATGTTGCCCCAGCAGGAGCCGGCTTGTCCGGCAAATTTGATGGTGCCGTCTCCCGCAGCGTACACGGAATCGCCCGCGTCGTCGCCGTCAAGGGCGTTGAGGTCTTGGCCGGGATGGTACACCGCCCCACACGAGTACGACGTGGTGTCGAGCGTGAGAAAGTCGTTCGCCCCGATGGTGATGCCGTATCCCTCACCGTCGGGCGGGTTGAGCGGGAAGTTAAAGCCATCGGTGGTCAGCGTCTGTGCACCGGCCGAGAGAGCCGCGAGGAGCAGAGCGCTCCCGAGAACTGTTGCTTGCTTCACCTATATGCTCCTTTCAGTTGAACTCAAGCGAGTTGAGTATCTGGGTGAAGGTGTCAAGAGAGACGTACACCGGGTCGATGCCGATGCCGTTGGTAACTCGGTAAATGCGAGTATCTACAGCGAGAACGACCGAACCAGTATCGAGACTTTGAAGTACCTCGCGACCAGCGATGGTTGTGAGCATGTAGATCGAGCTCCAGTCTCCGTCAGGAGTGGGCCAGTTTTGCTGATCTGCCCACTCACTTATACTCAGACTTTCAGGATTCAACTCCCTCCATGAGACAGAGACACCCTGAGAAGGATTAGATGAGTTGAGCAGTCCGAAGTTCTGCCCTTGTGGCTGGGCTTCGAATTCCTGCAGCTGAAACTCCCCTGGGTAGCTGATGGTGAAGCCGCCTGCCTCACTTGCCACACTCGGCCACACGATGGTAACCGTAGCCGGGAGCGGCTTTGCGAGGGTCTGGCTGCCGTCCGCTGGGCGGACGTGGAGCGTCCCTTCTAGAGTTTCGGGGTCGGCATCGACCGACGCGGTGAAAGCGAGCGTCACGGTGTTGACGCTTCCATCGGTGACACCAAGGAACGAGTTGGGTGAGACCGTGAGAACGTCCGCGAGTTCGGGTACCGGCTCGATGACGACATCGCCGATGTCCTCGTTCGCGGTGAACGAGACGTTCACTTCGGTCGGTTCGGCACCGACAGTTGCCGTCGCCGAGACCGTTCGAGGCGACCAGATGACGGGATAATTCCCCTGCGAGGCGGCGTACGCTGCGCCGAGGGCAGCAACGACAAACACCACGACTGCGATTGCGATGATGTGTATTTTGCTCATGACCCTAGTTTACTCCTCCCTATGTGTGTTGTGAAGAACTTATGTGCACAAGCCGCCGCGTGGCGGCTTGGTATTTCCGAGAAGAGTATAACAGGTTACAACACTACCACCAACACCCCACTGCAACGACACCCATTCGGGAGTCTAACTCCCCACAGAGCCCCGATCGTCTCCACAAACGATTTCAATGCGGGATAGAAACTTTCTTCCCGCGCATCGCCGCGCTTGCCGGCATCAAAAACCTCTTTGAGATAGCCGGCAATAATGCTTTTGCCCTGTTGTGCCTCTTGTTTTGAAGCCACTGCAGGTTCAGTATACCCCGCACCATTTTTAAATAAAAATGGTGCGGGGTATACCCGCTCACTAGTGCTAATGCGAACGGAGCCGTCGGAGAGTGTTTCTCCAACGGCTCTAGCCAAAACAAATCTTGATGGAGAGATTGCGCACAGCGCGCGCAACCGCAAGCTTGGTACGCTGAACGTCTCCAGAAAACACACGGATTTCCTGTGCTCCGCCGTTACCAATCACGGCGAGGCGTATCCCACCGCTCATGTCGGAAATCTTCACACGGGGCTGTGAGCTTCCTGACACCCGCGCATTGATGCCCCCGATAGTGACGTTTGTCACTTCGGGTCTTGTGACGACAAGGTCTGCGACCTTTGCCGCCGCATCCGTCAGCGTACTGTGTCTGCCCCCGAACTTTCCGCCTTTTCGGTGTGGCTGTCCTCCCATTAAGAATCTCCTTTCCGAGGGAATTATACACCTCTTTACTAATTACATCAATTTAAACCACCCGCCCCTGCGAGTTGTAGGGGCGGGTGGTTTGCTAAGCGCTAGGTGCTAGCGGCTAGGTGTTTATTTAATGTTGGAGTAGAAGGCGAAGCGGAGCGAGCCGGATATGGGATCGGGTACGGTATGCGACGGCGTTTCTCCCTGTGCCCAGAGCGGCGTTCGGCGAACAGCAATCGGTGAGTAGAAGTGCGTGACACCAGAGGCAATCGGGCGCACGGAATCATCGGCAAAGTACACGTCGTTTGCTACCGCAATAGCGCTTTCCCACCCGACCGCCGCGTCATCAAAATCAAGCGTGGTATTGAGTGAGTAGTGACGGTCCGAGGAGTTGAGTCCCGAGAACTGTTTGGGCTGGAGTACGACTTCCTGATACGTATTCGGATACTTGCTTGAGGCAACACGGTTCCGGATGACCCACGCGACGAGCTCCTGCTCCTTGCGCACCTTGGTCTCCGAATAGACCGCGCGGGCAAGCCAGAGGATTTCCTCAAGTTCCCCGGTATCTGCCTCCGGGGCATATGCGCGGGCGATCAAAGGCACGCCCCAGAAGGTATGGGCAGAGAACATGAGTCCGAGAACACCCAAAAGTCCGAAAACGGCGGCAACCGCCTTGGATATGGGAACATCATCGGACTGACGGGTAACAGATTTCATAGAGTTTATGTATGATACTTAGTGTTAGAAACGAAAATTCCCGCTGACGCGGGATTCGCTGCCTCTTACGAGGACAGCTCTATCCTAGCATGGCCTCATAAAAAAGTCAATACTTGGCAATCTTCCCTTGTGTCTGTCAACCAATGGCTCTGTTGAGCCGCCCGGGAGTAAATTCTCTTTTAGGGACGCGGAGGAAATCCCCGGGCGATTGTGCCCGATGTTGCACCAAAACCCTGCTTAGACACCCGCATCTGCTATACCCCCTCACCTTTTTGAACATGCGGGGTATACCCAGCACCGCTTTTGCGAACAAAAGCGGTGCTGGGTATACTTGAGAGCACTCCCCGCATTAACCACAGCAAACCACCTATGCATCACTACGAGACCAAAAAATTCGTCCTCCCCTCTCTGAAGGGCATCTCGGAAAAGCAAATAACTGAACATCTCAAGCTCTATGAGGGCTATGTGAAGCATGTCAATAAGATTTCCGAGCAAGTGAAGGAATGGCTTGCCGAGGACGAGGAAAAATACAGCTATCCCATAAGCGAACTTTGGCGGCGCCTCTCATTTGAGTTTAACGGCATGCGAAGCCACGAATACTACTTCAACGCGCTTGAAGGCGGTGCCGCGGCGTTTGACCCTGAAAGCCCGCTTGGCAAGGCACTCGTCGCACAGTATGGGAGCTACGAGAACTGGGCAAAGGTGTTTACCCGGGTGGCAAAAACCCGCGGGTCCGGCTGGACTATGCTCTACTACGATCGGCACAGCGACGACAAGCCCTTCATCGTCGGCTGGATAGATGAGCACCACATCGGGTATTTGTCATCCCTCCCTCTTGTGCTCGCGCTTGACTGCTGGGAGCACGCCTACATGGTGGACTACACCCCCGGCGAACGTGGAAAGTACATCTCTGCTTATCTCAATAATATAAACTGGGAAGTGGTTGAACAAAACTTCCAGAACGCACAGTCCTAGCCACCTTAGAGATAAGAAATCCGAGGATTTCTGCCGAAATGTATTTCGGATCTCTAACGGGGTGGATAACTGGTTTGGGCAGATTGTACAGTAACAGGTACAATAGAACCGTACACGTACATTATCAGTTTATATACACATAACCCGCATATGACGACATTGATGCTTGCCGCGCTCGCCATTATCGGTCTCGCGTGGCTCATGCAGCTTCTCAATGCCTGGAAGCATGGAAGGAGTTTGTCAGATACCTTCCTCCTCACCTATGGCATTGGTACAGCGCTTCTCCTTGTTGACGGAGCACAAACTGGGTTCTCAGCGATCACGTGGATTTACCTGATTACGCTCCTTATCGTTGCGCTGGTCTACATCCGCATACACCGAACTCAAGGGTAGCGACTAGCCGCTAGCATCTAGCGCCTAGCCAGATTGGAACCAGAGTCAGCCACCACCCCCGCGGCTGCGGGGGTGGTGGTTTTCTTCTTATGAAAATACACGAGAAGCGCCACATACGCGCCGTAGAGGAGAAACATTCCCCACGCGGGGAATACCGGAAGCGCGACTGACACAAACGGAATATCGGCAAACAAGGACACCACGCCAAGAATGTACGACAGGAGTCCGTAGCTCGCATAGGCAAACGGAAGCGAGAGAACGGTACTCACCAGCCCGACCATGCCGGCGAAAAATCCAACGAACATCGTCACAGGCACCGCCGCAAGTACGAGAATGTTTACGGGAAGCGCCGCGAGCGAGAGCTGTCCCACTTGAAACAAGAGAAGTGGGAGGACAAAAATCTGCGTTGCGAGCGTCGCCACGATTACCTCCCGCAACTGCCACTTGGTTGACACGAAATGGAGACGCGTTTCAATGATCGGCGCGACGTAGATGAGCCCAAGCGTCGCCAGAAATGAGAGCTGAAACGACGGGTCAAAGGCGAGAATCTTCGGACTCACCAGGACCATCAGAAACCCGGCGACAAAGAGGGCGCGGGTGATGTCATAGGTTCTCCCCGTCGCCCGCGCCAATACCACGAGGAGTGCCATGATAGACGCGCGGACAATCGTCGCCGAGCCGCCCGTCATCACCGCAAAGAGCACGATGCCGAGCGCACCAAAGCCGATGGCGGCAAGGTGCGGCAGGAACATTCCCGCAAACCGCATGATTGCTTCAGCAATGATGGTCACGTTGTAACCGGAGAGCACAACGATGTGAATAATGCCCGTCGCGCGAAAGTCATCAAGAAGCTCGTCGCCGAGCGATTCTTGCGCGCCCACGACCAAGCCGCCGAGGAGCGCCGCGTGGGGCTCCGGCACCACCCGCTCCACACGCGAGAGAAACGCATTCTTAAACCCGAAGAGAAGGCGCTTTACGGGATTGCCGTACCCACTCTCCAGAAACTCAACCTCGGGATAGAGCATTTGGTAGAAAATATTATCCTTGGCAAGATACGCGGGGTAATCAAAGAGGCGTCCGTTGTCCGTCTCAAACGCTTCCGGCTCTTTGAGCGTTCCGGTGACGCGTACCTTGTCGCCGTAGTTGTACTTCGGGCGCGTCGCGGCAAGAACAAGTATCTTTGCGTCCTCTTCCCCTACTATACTATTTTCTACATTCTCTATTCTGATGCGAAGTTGTTGGGTTCTCTCCTTGTGTATTGGCTCGTCAATCACCACCCCTTCAAGCGTTACTTTCGCATCAAGAAACTCGTCAAGCGCGTGGCGCGGTGCAAACGCGTCGGCAAGGTCAAAGCGAAGCATGCCGAGTGCCGCCGCAATACAGACAAGCGGAACAAAGAGGAGCACCGTGTTGTGCTGTGCGAGAAGTACGTAAGCGCCGAGCACAACGCCGAGAAAGAGTACAAAAAGCGAGAACGAGAGTCCGAAATCAACAAACGAGCGGAGAAACACCCCTGCCACAAAGCTCCCTATGCCCACATAAAACCACCGCGCCGCACTATCCATAGCAACAATGGTAGCACGCTAATCTAGCTGCGAGCCTGCACGTAAAAACAACAATGCCGATACGGCAAACAACACAGCGAAAATAGCATTGAAAACAAATACACCGATGACACCCGCATCACCCCAGGATGCCTGGGCTGGCCAAACAAAAAGCGCAAACGCAGGAACTAAAAATTGGATGCCTGCCGCCGCGAACAGTGTGCGTGCCATGCCGCGCGGTTTAAAGCGTGCTACAAGAGAACCGATAAGCCCAACGGCAAATACCGCCCCGTACAGCAGATTGGCGGGGTTGTCTTCGCTCCCGATGATGCCGACAGCTCCGTTAACCCAACCGAGGAGAAACGCTCCGAGAAGCCCAATACCAAAAGCAAAACGGTACATCCTATTCCGTGTCTTTAGCCATTGCCGCGTTTCATAAGCGCCGCCAATAGCCATGAGTATGATGCCGTAGGCAACGGCTTCATTCCACTGCACTTCATTGGTGAACTCCATCGTCAGAGGTATCAGCACTATAAGCACTATGACGACGGCCCACACTACCTGTCTTTTTGTAATGTTTTGCATACTATAGTTAGCTGGCTGCCAGCCCAAGGCTGGTAAACATGCTTGCTCTGTTTTTAATACAGAAGCTACTTTTCTTTTCCCAAGTGTTTCTCGAGTACAATGAGTGCCTTCCGTGTCTCGGGGGTCAGGTCGTAATCAAGAGCTTCATCAGAAGTAACCCACGCCGAGTCGATATGTTCCTCGCTTAATTGTAGCTTTCCTCCAATAGATTTGCCGATTGAAAAAATAGATACATACGGCATTCCCTCGTACGGACCCTTGTCTACAACATAACCGTCAACATACGCCATGTGTTCAGTCGGTTCCACAAGCAGTCCTGTCTCTTCCATTACCTCACGTTCAAAAGCGCGGTGCAGTTCCTGACCCTTGTCTAACTTACCGCCGGGGCATTCCCACAGACCGGGGTTGCGTCTGTCCCTTTCCGAGCGCCGTATAAGCAAAAAATGGTTTGCGGCGTCAAAAACAAAACCTCTACTTACCAAAAGTATTTGTGGTCGTTCGTGCTTATTCATACTCTTTATTTATCTTTCTTCATATCCAACCTATCCAGCTTGAGTCCCTTGAAGACAAGGTAGACGACCGCGGCGATGATGAGAAAATCAAGGAGTGTGGAAATGAACGCGCCTGTTTGTACCACACCAACACTCCAACCGCTCAATCCTTCCGACGAGCGCCAGATAAGCCCCACCAACGGATTGATTATATTGTCCACGAGAGACGACACCACGTCTTTTGAGGCGGCACCGAGGATAAAGCCGATGGCAAGGCCCATCACTCCCTGTTCACGCACGAATTGTATGAACCCCTGTACCATATCACGACACTAATTATGAATAACCCAACGAGTGACACGAGTAATCAAATTATACCACGGTTTTACGACAAGAACGAGGGCGTTTGGATGAAAAACCTTGCGGAGCGTCCGTGAGCACGGTGTCCGACTTATTGAGTTAAAGGACAAAACGGGTTGCTATTTTTGATATACTACGGCTCTATTAAGAGCTAAAACCACAATTGAATACAATGAGATTTAAAAAACTGCCCAC
>JAKEFG010000015.1 GCA_022616195.1 Candidatus Wolfebacteria bacterium
CGTGCGGCGCGCCGCAGAGAGTTGCGGGAGCATCTGACGTATCTTGCGACGCTTGAACGCCCCGACCCAGAAGAACGCGTACTTGCCGTTGAGCGATACCATGCCGCGCGAGAGCTTGCAAAGCAACTGGCTCCCGAGGGAACATCCGACCGTGAAAGTGTGGCGAAGCTTTTGGACACCGTTGCGGAGCGACTTGGTGTAGAAGAATAAACTTTTCCAACAAACCGTTCTTTTTTATCTTTAGTGCAACTATTCGCTTATTCGCGCGAATAAGCGAATAGTTGCCATGCCGTAGGCAATTCTCTTGACTTTTGGTGCTGTGCGGAGTAGGGTGCAGGCAGAACAGGAAACAACAGCGGGAAACCGCGGAGGGAAGGTGATGAGTTCTAAAAAATGTTTGCTCCTCATTCTTGCAGGTCTGGCAGGTCTGGTGGCCATCGCCAGTATCGCCTTCAGTCTCATTCTGTGGCGCGTTGGCGCGCCCGAGCAGGAGGAGGGATGTCCCGACTGGTTCGCGGAGTATGTCGAATACGCCGCGGACAAAATGAACACCTCCTCTGTGGACATCGAGTGTGTCTGGACCGACCGATCGGACTTCGTTCCCGAGCGTCGGGGGTGGGTTCAGGCCACTGCCTATCCGGCGTTGGTGGAGGATGACATGATCCGCGAGCGGATCACCGTCGGGTTCACCTCCTTCAACTTCGACCTGCTGCGAGGGAGACAGAGGGGGAAGATTGAGGTCTTTGCAACCCCGTCTGACCCGACGGGGGATCACGTTCAGAACCTTCGCATCGAGGGGAACGCAGTGTACTTCGATCTCGATGCCCAGGAACTTCTCGAGCGCGACTGGGGTCAGTTCACCGTCACTTTCAACGTCGTGCGCCCAATCAGGGTGGACGAAGTCATGCTGATGGACCAGACTGGTCGGCCCACCGACTACTTTCTGGAGGTCGTCGTGCGGGAGGGCAAGGAGGCCGTCATCTTCACGGTAAGTGACCCTCGGGAACACCTGTTCTACAGGTGGACGGCGTTCAGGGGAAAGGTGGAAATGGTTCACTTCTGGCTCGACAAGTGGTACGGGGAGGACGGGTCAGTCACCCGGATGGTGGCCACCCGGATTAACTGAAGTCTCGCAGGGTGTCACCTCGTCCACTTTCCAAGATCTTTCTTCAGCGGCCGGCCCTATGGGGTCGGCCAGGAGGTTTTTATGTGGAAACGAAGCACCCTCGCTGTGCCCTCTGGCACAGCGGGGGTGGTTACTTATCAGTAACTGATTTTTGCTTAGTCGTCGACGTTGATGGTTTCTGATTCAGAGTTGTTGCTTTCACTTATCTCGTCAACAGTATCGTCGGGGTCAAGTTCAATGCGGACAGTGACTGTCGGGTCGCGCTGGACGCGCGTGAAGCTCAAGATATACTCGCGACTCCCGCCAGCGCAGAGCGAGTCCTGTGTAGGTGAAGAGAAGTCGCGCGATGGGCGTGTGGGGAGATGCGCTTCAAAATCCCACGGACCCGTGTCTTTTGTTCCGTTGTTGCTCACAAGGAATTTTACGGCAACCGTGTCGTCGGTGTCAACAGGGTCCTTGTGGGTGAATTCGCCGCGACTGTTCGCCGTGCCGGTATCGATAACAACAAGCGTGAGGTCGGCTGTACCATTGGGGTTTGACGCGAGACATGCCGCGCCTGATGTGGGACCGAAGGTGAAGGTCTGTGTCGGTTGCGGCGCCGGTGCCGGCACAACAGAACCGGTAGTGTTATTTGTTTCAGGTGCTGCGGGACCCTCTACCGGGGTGCTCGTTCCTGCCACTGTTGCTTCCTCCATAAGGTCGGGATTGATGACAACGAGAAGCGTCTCTCCCGTCTCGCTGATGTTCCGTGAGCCATTCCTTGTAAAGTCAATGGCAATGTTTGTTTCCGCGCGCGCCGCGCTTTCCGAGACGGCTCGTACTTCAAGTATATTGTCGACGCCCGTGGTGTTAAACGGAACGTTGCAGAAAATTGTTTCCTCATTGTCGCCGGCTGTGGCAATGAGCTCAAGCCCGTCGTGACAGTCGTAGCGCAACGTGTAGGACCCGTCCTCTTTCTTGTTGAGATGTTCCCATGACACGGTAACGGTGTCGGTTGATGTGGCGACTGCGGGGTCCGCGGTTACCACGATTCGCTCACGCGAGCCAATGTTTGTGAGTGCGCCGGCGATTCCCGACGTACCATCAGGAAGATTCTGTGCTGTGCGGACGCCGACCCAGATAAGCGCGACAAGGATGACGGCAACACCAATACCCGCGAGTACTTTAAAAGTAATCTCACGCGTTTCTTTCTTGGGATTAATCCCTGGGGGAATGATTTGGGCACTATTCATAATACTTGACTTTTATATCTGTATAATGTATAATCTTGTTGTATTTCGGGATGAGAACACCGTGGACCCGAAATCCCCATACATAGCGCCATTATACACGGTTTAGGGTTTTTGTCAAGTATTTCTGTGCTATACTGGTGCAACAGCGATAGTGTCAAAGTCAGCCATGTCTATCCTACGAAATACAACCAGAAATGTTTTTACGGAGGCGGCGCAACTGATGCGCGATTTTCCCGTTCTATTCGGCATACTTTGGGGCGGTATCTTTTTTGTACTGTTTGGCGTTCTGGCGGTTACCGGAATGGTTCCCAACGTGCTTACTGGTGATGGTGATACAGTTGCATCCGCAGAGGTAAATGAAGTGGCACCTGTGGTGCTCGGACCCTCGACGCTTGTGGCGCAGGCGGCGGAGGCGGATCCCGTCCGTATCATGATTGACGCCATCGGCATTGATGTGACGGTTTTAAACCCGGAGTCACAGGACATTGCGGTTCTGGATGAGGCGCTTCTTGAGGGCGCGGTACGCTATCCCGGCTCTGCAAATCTTGAGGAAGAAGGAAATGTTTTTCTCTTCGGGCACAGCTCGTATCTTCCCAGGGTTATCAATCCGTCGTTCAAAGCGTTCAACGGCATACAGCGTCTTGAAAGCGGCGATATCATTCGCGCGCGCTCGCGCTCCGACGAATACATTTATCGCGTGACGAGCGTGAAGCTCGTGGACGCGAACGAGGCGTGGGTGGATTTGTCGCGGACCGGACGGAAATTGACGCTCTCAACCTGCGATTCGTTCGGACAGAAGCAGGACCGCTTCGTGGTTGAAGCCGAATTCATAGGTTCCTATGAGCTCTCCGAGAACCCATCGGGATACCTTGACTTTTAATAGGACTGCTGTATAATACCGCAACATAAGCATATTTTAAGAGATACCATGAAAAAAATATCATACAATCTGCTTGCTACATCGGTCGTTCTGCGAAAGGGAGTAATCGTTTCGACAACTCTTGTTGTGGCGTTGCTTCTTTTTGCCGGATTTGTTTTTGTATCCCATGTATACGCTCAAGAAACGCCGGTAAAGACGGATACCAACACCGAGCCGACGGATACTAAGCCCGATACCCCTCCGCCCCTTCCCGAGCCCGAACCGACTCCGGAGCCAAGCGAGCCGTCGAACCCTGACACGAGCTCAACTCAGACGGGAAGTGATGCTGGGAACACTAACGCGGTGAACTGCGACGAGCGTCCCACTCTCAATCAGGACATCAAAGTTGATGGTGACAACGGTCAGCACGATGGCGGTCTCATTTTCACACCACAGCCGTTCGATGCGAGCACGCACGTATCGGTTACGGTAACCAACCTTTCAAGCATCTGTAACTATCGTATTGGACTTGCCGTCTACCAAACACACGTTCTTCAGACCGCGACGACCGTTGCGGACGGAAGCTACATCAATACACAGACTCTGCATGACGAGGACATCGAGATACTGGCGCCCGGCGAGACAAAAACGTTTACCGCAAACCTTCCAAGCTGTAACTTCCAAGCGGACCTGTTCTGGCTGAAGAATCCGGGGAATTCTCCCGTGCCACCCGATTTTGCGGCGCTCCAGGAGGCAGGTACACACTGGCTCTACAAATGGAAGGGTCGGCACACGACCGGTGTATGTGGACAGCAGTGCCCGCTTGACCTTCCGGTTATCACGAGCCCATCGACGGCAACTGGCGTTGTCGGAGAGCCATTTTCCTACACCATCACGACCTCCGGCGGTCCGGTAGAGCACTATGAAATCCATCAGGGAACACTGCCCCCGGGCCTCTCTCTTGCAGGCAACAAGATCATAGGTGTTCCTGAAGCGCCGACGACAGCGATAGTTGTGCTCCGCGCCTCAAACGCCTGTGGTTTTGATGACCATACGCTCTGGATAACGATCAATGTGCCGCAGTGTCCGCTCGACCCGCCGGTACTCGCCGACGAGCAGACGCTCATCGTGACGCAGGGTGTATTCTTCAGCCATACGCTGCAGCTTCTGGGAGGAGATGAACCGATCGACTGGAGTCTCTTCAGCGGTCAACTGCCTGCGGGCGTTTCATTCAGCACGACCACCCACACGATTTCGGGGACTCCGACAGTTGCCGGTCAGATAACGACGGCGACCATTGAAGCGAGCAACCAGTGCGGATTCGACCGCATTCCGGTTACCATCGAAGTTACCACTGACATCTGCCCGCTTGAGCCGCCGCACATCAACACACCAACGACCGGACAGGGCACGGTTGGCGTACTCTTTACACACGATATTAATGTCTTTGGTGATCAGCCGATTAACGTCAAAACAGGAGACAATTTCCCCGACTGGCTTGAGCTGGTGGAGGTGGGCGACGACGGCAAACCCGGCGATGAACTGCCCCCCGTAAGTTTTCTCAAGGGTCTCTTCGCGAGCGGCAGTGACGACGGCACCAAGATTGATCCTGCAACGGTGCGTCACTACCAGTTGCGCGGCACACCCCCCCAAGCCGGTGTATTTCAAGCAGTACTCACTGCATCAAATGACTGCGGCGACGACAAGGTAACCATTACGATTATTGTTGATGGTGGACAGTGTCCGCTTGACCCGCCGGTGATTACCGCTGAGACATCTGCAACAGGGTCAGTTGGTCAACCGTTCAGCCACCCTCTCATGATTACAGGTGAGGAGATTACAATTACTGAGAATCTTCCTGATTGGCTCTCACTAGTACAGATAGACGACCAATCCTTCGTACTTGAAGGGACGCCGACTGAAGCAGGTGTCTACGAGGCGGTTATCACTGCGTCAAATGAATGTGCTGTGGATGCCGCAACGATTACCATTACAGTTGGCAACGGCGGCGACGGTGATGGCGACGGTGATGGAGATGGAGATGGCGACGGAGATGGAGACGGTGACGGCGATTGTACGGTCAACTGCGGCGGCGGGGGCGGCTCGCGCCCGCGCGTGCGGCTCTTCTCGGGTTCCGAAGAGGTGCTTGGGACATCCATCATGCTCTCCCAAGTGCCATATACCGGCGTGGGCACAGTCTTGCAGGCAATACTCTTTATTCTCGGACTTCTTGCGGTGAGTGGAGGCGTCACCTATATGGTGTTGCGAAAGCGCGCCCGAACGCGGATGTCACACATAACTATTCCAGTTTCTGCCGGAATAACTCAAGAACAATCAAGTGAGAACACCTATCCTACAGAGGAGGTACGCGAATCTCCCAAGACAGATGGTGTAGAGAAGCCGCGTTCGCACGACGAGGAAGCACTTGAGGAGTTCGCGCGGAGTGCTCGGGTGCTACTTTCAGCCGATGCAGTTCGGACGATTCTGGCCTCGGTACACGGAGACCGAACCAAGGCAGAGCTCTCACTTCGCCAAATTATCTCCACGGGAGAGGCGCGCTACCCACGCGAAGATGGCTGGCTCCTTTTGAACCAGTCGCGCGTAGCGGACATTCTCTTCCCATCTCAACTCTCTACGGTCCCGCTCTTTATTGAGTGGCTTGTAAATGATGCGCAGGAGAAGGTATTTACGTTCCTTCGCACAATGAGTCAGCAAGGGCGTGCAACGGAGGAATTTCTTTGCAGAGTCATTTACGAACTTGACGCAGTACACCGCGCTCGGATTGAGGGTTCGCATGCGGACAGTGCGGTCATGAAAGTTGTTGCCGACATGTCTCTTGGTGATCTCGAAATGCTTATCGAAAGTTTGATGCGTGCGGTTGACGGTGGATACTCGTCGCCCCTGACTGGTGCAAAGGTGGCACTTGCGCGAATTCTTGAACATCGTAAGCGTGCGGGACGCGGAGAGACCCACCGTACCGTGTCAAACGACGCTTCCGTTCGCAATCACCTCAACTACTCCACCAAGGAGTAACTATGTCAAGACCCACACGGCAGTATCCGCTGTCCACGGCCCGGCGCGTGACAAGACGCGCCGGGCCGTGTTACACTCTGGAACATTAGGTCAGCAGTGTGAGGGAGCGGAGACGCTCTCGCATCATTATTAGCAAGGAGAGTATACAAATACGTACGAGTATGACGAATCTTGAACGAGGTACTGGTGCTGGCATGACTATTCTCATCATCGTCATTATTCTCATTATTGCCGGTGTGCTGTTCTACAGCCGACGGGACAACAGTGCTGTTGTGCCGACGACCGGTGAGGAAGAGGTGATGGAAGGCGATGCGGCGTCTACCGACGCGACGGGAGGTGATGCTATGACTGGTGATGAATCAGCAGGAGTTGGCGTTGAGGTTGGCGCCGACGCCGGTGCGGATGCCATGACAGATGACGGCTCCGCTCCGACCGCACAGTAAGCAGGTCCGTTTCCGGTTGGACACAAAACCCCCGCTCCCGCGGGGGTTTTGTGTCGGACTTTTTGAGACATGTTCTCGCGAGTACAATAGAACTCTATGTCCTTATCCATCGGCATCGTCGGTCTACCGAACGTCGGGAAATCAACGCTGTTTAACGCGCTGACGCGGCAATCCGTGGACGCGGCGAATTATCCGTTTTGCACCATTGATCCGTCGGTGGGTATTGTGCCGGTGCCCGATGAGCGTCTCACCGCACTCTCCGGGCTGTCGCGCTCAGCACAAACCATTCCGGCAGTCGTTGAGTTCGTGGACATTGCCGGGCTTGTTGCGGGGGCATCCAAGGGGGAAGGACTCGGCAATCAATTTCTCTCGCACATTAGAGAGGTGGATGCCATTGCCGAGGTGGTGCGGGTGTTTGAGGATACAGAGATTACGCACGTGGCAGGGAGGGTGGATCCGCTCCATGACATTGGGGTCATCAATCTTGAGCTCGTGCTCGCCGACCTAGAGGTTGTGTCCAAGCGTCTCGGGAGCATTGAGAAAGAAGCCCGCGCTGGGGACAAGAGCGCAGCAGCATCCAAAGCGGCGCTTGAGCGCGTTGCACAAGGGCTTGAGGAAGGGAAACTCGCGCGGGCGCTCACGTTCTCCGACGAGGAGCGGAGGCTTCTCAAAGGGCTCAACCTGCTTTCTCTCAAGCCCATTCTCTACGTGCTCAACAGCAAAGGGAGCGCGGCTGTTCCCGAACCGCTTCTGGAATTTTTTGCCGCGTCCGGCGCGGAGTATGTGCTCGTGGATGCCCGCGTTGAAGAGGAGGTTAAAGATTTTGCTGGTGAGGAACGCGCGGCGTTTCGCAGAGAGCTTGGTGCCTCGGGGAGTAACCTTGACGCGCTCATTACCAAAGGATACGAACTTCTCAACCTCATTACATTCTTTACGACGGGCGAAAAAGAGTCGCGCGCGTGGACAACGCGTCGCGGCTCCACAGCGCCTGAAGCAGGGGCTGCAATTCACAGTGATTTTCAGGACAAGTTCATTCGGGCCAGTGTTATTTCCTGGCAGGAACTTGTTGAATCAGGCTCCTGTGGCGCAGCACGGGAAAAAGGACTAGTGCGCACAGAAGGAAAAGAATACATTGTGAAGGACGGTGATATCATTGAGTTTAAGATTTGACTTTTTTACTTGTGTTGCTATACTTCCGGTTGGCAGGGGTGCCCGCTCCACGGGCTCAATCCGAACACTCAATATTTTCTTTTCAACCGCGCACCCTGCGCGTTTTTTCGTTTCCGATACAGATCGAGCGCTTCCTGCGGAGTAAGCGAGTCGATGCATTCCATGTAACGATCGTTCACTTTTCTTTCAACGGAACGGATGAATCGTAATAAATACTTTGAGATGTCGCTTCCTTTCGGAATGTCTTTTCGGATCACTCCATTGATATTTTCAATGGTTCCTTTCTCCCACGAATGATACGGGTGGCAGAAATACATTTTCACCTTGAGTTCTCGCTCAAGCCGCTTATGATGCTTCCAGAGAAGATCGTTGTCGGTGGTAATGGTGCGAAGTTCCGGGTATCGCTTCTTGATTCGTTTGAACGCGCGGTGGACGTTTACGATCGTCACAGGGAGAATCTTTTCGATGAATGACACGCGGAGTTTCCGGCCTGCCACGGTAAGCAGATACCCCTTTCCACTCTTCCCCGAGACGATGAAGTCCGCCTCGCAGTCGCCGACTCTTTGTCTCCTGTCTACGATTCGAGGCCGTGTATCAATGAATTTTCGATCGTCGAGCTTTTTTGTTTTTGGCCGATGTCTCCTGTGGTTTTTCGCTTTCAGTTTGTTTCTTGCCGCTTCAATCTTCCTCCCATGAACGCTTTTGAGGAAGCGCTCTATGGAGTCGGCGGAAATGTTTTGAAGATGTCTTTCTTGCCTGCACACCCTTCCCGATATGCTTTCGGGAGATCGTCCCTCACGAAGCTTTGCTTCAACAAAGAGCCTGAGGTCCTTGTCGCCGACAATCTTCATGCCCTGAAACTTTGCGTACTTTCTTCGGACGTATGCTTTCTGCTTGGCTATTCTCGAATCGTACACTCCTTTCTTCGTCTTGTTTCTTTTGATCTCATCCGAAACTGTGGAGACGCTCCGACCGAGCGCTTCTGCAATTTCGCGCAGGGAGTGTTTTTTCTTTCTCAAGATGGCGATTCGATCTCGTTCCGCATCCGAAAGCTTCGGGGCGCTTTTTATCTTTTTCGCGCGTGTATGTTTTTTTCATAACTCTATTCTATCTCAAGTGTTCGGATTCATCTGCGGATGTGGGGTGGGGGAGCACGATGATGCCTGGGTTCGGCAACAAACCACAAGCGTGGGGGTCGTCGCGACGACGATTTCGTTCACGAGGCGCAAAAAGCGCGGCCACCCCCAGGTTTCGGGATGCACACCACACCCCTGCCCTTTTCATTTGATTTCTCTGTAACCGGCGTTACACTGTATCTATCTATATGAACGGTCCAAAAACCACACCCAAAGATTTCTTCCTCTATCTTGGTATGGTCGTGACGCTCTATGTAAGCGCGGTGAGTTTAATCACTCTCTGGTTTGAATATATTAATCGTTTGCTCCCGAGTGTCGTGGACACCTATGTCGATCCGTATTCAGGAGCTATACGCTGGAGCATGGCGATGCTTATCATCATCTTTCCACTTTTTATTGTGCTCACTCGCATGGTGAACCAGAGTGTCCGACGGGAGCCTGCCAAAAAGGAGTTGTGGATCAGACGCTGGCTTATCTACCTCACGCTTTTTATCGCAGGAGCGACGGTCGCTGTAGATCTTGTTGCTTTGGTAAACACCTTCCTTGGCGGGGAGATTACAGGGCGGTTTGCTGCCAAGGTGTTTGTGGTGTTTGTTGTTGCCCTCTCTGTGTTCGGCTACTATCTACTCTCCATTCGTGGTTATTGGGATACCCGCGAGGCTACGTCAAAGCTCTTCGGGTGGGTTGTGGGGGTTGTTGCACTGGGTTCAATTATTGGAGGCTTCTTTATCATCGGTTCTCCCGCAACACAGCGTGCGCTCCGTCTTGACCAGGAGCGCGTCTACAATCTCCAGAATATTCAGTGGCAGATTGTTGACTACTGGCAGAGCAAAGAAACGCTTCCGGCGGAACTCGCATTGCTTGAGGATTCCATACGGGGATTCCGCGTGCCAGCTGACCCCGAGACAGGGGGACCGTATCGCTATGCGGTGACTGGCATGTATTCATTTGAGTTGTGTGCGACATTTGTGCGCGCGAGTGCCGAAACACCCAAAGGAGTGCCGAGCACCCTACCGTACCGCGACGGAGGGCTGGACGAGAATTGGGAGCATGATGCGGGCGAGACATGCTTTACACGGACGATTGACCCGGAACTCTATCCACCTTATACCGAATCAGTAATCCGATAACTAACGTACGATAAAAACATCGTCCGCACTCATGCTACGTGAGGGCGGTTTGTTTCTGTGGTATAGTGTCATTCTACGGGGATGGAACGCTATAACCACAAAGAAATAGAGAAGAGGTGGCAGAAAAAGTGGAAAGAGCAAAAACTCTACGAAACGCCAGATACGGTGGAAGGGAAGGACAATTTTTACACGCTTGTGGAATTTCCGTATCCATCGGGTAATTTACATGTTGGACATTGGTTTGCGTATATTGGTCCAGACATATTTGCACGCTTTATGCGTATGCAAGGAAAGAATGTACTTTTCCCGATCGGCTTTGATGCGTTTGGACTACCTGCTGAAAATGCTGCTATTAAGCGCGGTATTAATCCACGGGAGTGGACCTATTCGAACATCGCATACATGCGACAGCAGTTTGAAATGATGGGAACCTCACTTGATTGGTCTCGAGAGATCATCTCGTGTGATCCCAGATATTATCGTTGGACACAGTGGCTCTTTCTGCAATTTTTCAAAAAAGGATTAGCATATCAAAAAGAAACGGAAGTGAACTGGTGTCCGTCGTGCAAGACGGTCTTGGCAAATGAGCAAGTGGTGACGGGTGTGTGTGAACGGTGTGGAACAGAAGTCGAAAAACGGCAGATGCTCCAATGGAATTTAAAAATCACCGACTATGCAGAGCGGCTCATTGATGATCTGGAAAAGCTCGATTGGCCAGAAGAAATCAAACAAGCACAGCGGCATTGGATTGGTAGAAGTGAAGGTGCCCTCCTTACCTTTACTATCCAAGAACACAATGCGTCTGTAGAAATATTTACGACGCGTCCAGATACCTTGTTTGGTGCAACGTATCTGGTATTGGCTCCTGAACATACGCTCATTGAGTCCTTGAAAGATAAGATTACTAATTGGGATGAGGTGGAAGCGTATAGACAAACTGCACGGAAAAAAACAGATATTGAACGGACTGCTCTCGGAAAAGAAAAGACCGGAGTTGAGCTCCAGGGAATTACGGCACTCAATCCAGGCACGCAAGAGGAAATTTCCGTCTGGGTTGCTGATTATGTACTTTCTCACTATGGCACGGGCGCTATTATGGCGGTACCAGCACACGATGAGCGGGATTTTGCGTTTGCACAGAAGTTTAACTTGGAAAAAGTTTGCGTTATCGAGCCGCGCTCTCTGGATGATTTTACCTTGCGCAAAATGCAGGGGGTGAGTGGGGAAGAAAAAATTACAGGTAGGGCTGTTGCATATTGGCCTGATGCCGGAGAGACACCGGAGCACGGTTTTAAGAGGGAGGTTGCCGCAATTCTTGCTGGAAAGTCCGTTTATGTCGGGGAAGGGACACTGGTGCACTCTGGAAAGTTTGATGGGATAACAACACAAGAGGCACGTGAGGCAATCACCAAAGCGGTTGGAGGCGAAATGAAAACAACCTACAAACTTCGCGACTGGACGGTGTCGCGACAGCGCTACTGGGGATGCCCGATTCCGGTCATTCACTGTGCAAAATGCGGTGTGGTACCCGTGCCGGAGCATGACCTACCGGTTGTGCTTCCCGAAATTGATGACTTCATACCGACAGGGAATGGTAAGTCGCCCTTAGCGAAAGTGGTGGATTGGGTGAATGTGAAATGCCCAGAATGTGGTGGAGATGCCGAGCGCGAGACCGACACCCTGGATACGTTTGTTGACTCGTCATGGTACTTTCTCCGCTACACCGACCCGCACAACGACAAGGAGTTTGCATCGCGCGGGAAACAGGAGGCGTGGATGCCCGTTGGTTTCTATTCGGGTGGCGCGGAACACACGACCATGCACCTTCTCTATTCCCGTTTCTTTCACAAGGTATTATTTGACCTCGGTTTGGTTGCCGACACGGAACCGTATGTTCGTAGAATGAATCGCGGACTCATCCTCGGTCCCGACGGCAACAAAATGAGCAAGTCAAAAGGAAACGTTATTGATCCCGATGATATGGTGGAGCGGCTCGGCGCGGATACCGTGCGGATGTATCTCGCGTTCATCGGTCCCTACAATGAAGTCGGCGCGTATCCGTGGAATCCGGACGGTGTTGTCGGTGTTCGACGGTTTCTTGAACGGGTGCATGTACTGGTTACAAAGATTGCAGAGGATAGGAAGAGACTGAAAGACGTCTCTGGCGGATCTGTTTTGATTCACAGAACTGTGAGGTTTGTAACTGAGGTTATCGGACGGCTCAAATTTAATACTGCCGTTGCACAACTCATGATTCAGTTTAATGGCGAGAATAGTGAACCTGATTGGCGAGGTAAACTTAATAACAAGGGAGAGTGGGAGAGTATGGAAGTAGACCTCATGGCCCTTAAGATGTTTTTAAAACTTCTTGCACCGTTCGCGCCGCACCTTGCGGAAGAATTGTGGTACCAACTGGGGAATACCACCTCTGTCCATCTGGAGCCGTGGCCTGAGTACGACCCGACGCTCGTCGAGGAAGAACAGGTGACCATTGTGGTACAGGTGAACGGCAAGACGAGGGGAGAGTTCGAGGCAGCCCAAGATATTGATGAGACGGACGCGCGGGAGCGAGCACTTACTCTCCCGACGGTGGAAAAGTGGCTTGGGGGGAAGGAACCCAACAAAGTTGTCTATGTCCCCGGGCGGTTGGTAAATATCGTTGTCTAGAGGCGTTTCTGAGCTTGCCTTCTGCCATTTCTCAAGAAATGGTAGGGGGTTGACGGAGATAATGGTCGGTGCTAGAATGAGTGGCTGTGAGACAAGTACTACCTCTAAAACTTGCACTTATTGCTCATTTGTGATATAGTGGTGCCATGGCTACGAAAGCAAAATCGGAGAAAACGGTGAAATTGAACTTTGTCCCGAAACAGGTTGTCAAGCGCCTGCTTGCCGTGCTTCCTGATCGTGCTGTTGATGTCCTGACCCGTCGGTATGGACTCGGAAAGGACACCGGTCGTATGACGCTTGAAGCCATCGGTCAGATTTACGATATTACCCGAGAGCGCGTCAGACAGATCGAGAATTACGCGCTCGGGGCCATCCGCAAGTCCGAAAGCTATGAGAAGGAAAGTAAGGCCATTGATGAGCTCGAGCGGCTCATCAACGCGATGGGGGTGGTTGTCCCGGAAGAATTTTTTCTCGATGAGGTTGCAAAGGACAAGAGCACCCAGAACTACATACACTTTCTGTTGGTGCTCGGTCACCCGTTCACTCGTTTCAAGGAAGACGAACATTTTACGCATCGCTGGCATATTGATGCAGATGTCGCCCGTGGTGTTGAGGAGGCGCTGAAGAACTTGTACGCGTCACTGCCGGACGAAGAGCTTCTGTCGGAGCCGGAGCTCATGACGAGATTTCTGTCACATCTCAAAGAGCTCGCGGACCAGTACCGCGACGAAGAAATTCTGAAACGCTGGCTTTCGCTCTCGAAGAAAATTGCCAAAAGCCCTCTGGGCGATTGGGGACGTGTTGAGTCAACTGCGGTGAGCCCCCGCGGCATTCGCGACTATGCGTATCTGGTGATTCTTCGGCACGGCTCACCGCTCCACTTCACCGAAGTGGCGAAACAAATCAGCAAGCTATTTGACCGGCGGGCACACACTGCAACCGCGCACAACGAGCTCATAAAGGACCAACGGTTCGTGCTTGTCGGACGCGGGCTCTATGCACTCTCGGAGTGGGGATACATGCAAGGTGTCGTCAAAGACGTTATTGTCGAGATTCTCAAACAGCACGGTCCGCTGACCAAAGAGGAAATCATTGACCGGGTGCTCAAGGAACGCTACGTGAAGGGAAATACTATCGCGGTCAATCTGCAGGATCCGATGTTTAAGAGGACAAAGGACGGGAAGTACGCGCTCGCGTAGCAGCTCGGAACACTCTCCTTCAAAATTCCAGATGCCTGCATGCGCCGCTCTTGAGCGGCTGTTGGGCTCTGTTGTTAACAGAAACATACAGCTGGTATACATTCGCGGCAGAAACCAGTGGTGTGTTGGGAAGGAGGTTCAGATGGAGAAAGAGGAAATCCTACATCAAGCAAATGAGATCGTCGGCGAGCACGGTCTTGTCGCCGAGCTTCTTGAAGGGGTTCTATCTGTAGGTGTTGGTGGGGATGAGCGAACCTACTTACCCGTGCTTTGTCTGCGGGGTTCGTTTCCAGGCGACGCTTCGAGAGATTTCTACCAAGCTCACGAACGAGTTACCTATCAACAGGGTGACATTCGAGCTTGCTCGTGCGTCCCAGTAACAGCGGAGTCACGTGTCTCGGGAAGTTATCGTACGGCGGCTTCCCCGTTTCTTTTCCTGCGAACCACTTACTACCCACTACAAACTACGGACTGAAGTGGTATCATGACAGCATGGACATTCTCCGTGAACTTTTTACCGGTCCGGGTCTTAACCTCACTCTGAGCGGTCTGCGCCTGCTTGCGCTTGCCGCGCCGGTGTGGCTGCCGCTTGTGCTCGGTATCGGTTTTTGGAAGGTGTGGGTAGGGTATCGGCGAGCGGCGTTTATTAGTAGCATGGAGTGGGTATTTCTCGAGATTCTATTACCCCAGGAAATCACCCGCTCGCCGCTCGCCATGGAACTGGTGCTCAATACGTTCCAACAGAGCTTTGGCGAGGCGCATGCATATGAAAAGTACTGGAAAGGTGGGGTGCGTCCGTGGACGTCGCTTGAGCTTGTATCTGTTGAAGGATCCGTGCATTTCATCATCCGGATACATAAGGGAAGCCGTGCACTCATCGAGTCACAGATTTACGCAGAATATCCCGATGTCGAGATACACGAGGTTCCTGACTATATCCACGGCATTGATTTCGACAATGAACTCGTGCAGTTATGGGGCGCTGAGTTTGCGCTTACCAAAGCCGACCCGTATCCTATCAAAACCTACGTCGACTACGGTCTCGATCGCGATCCGAAAGAAGAGCAAAAGATAGATCCGATTGCGCCGGTCATTGAATGGCTCGGCTCGCTCGGTGCCGGCGAGCAGGCATGGATTCAAATACTCGTTCGTCAGCATAAGGACGAAACGCCTAAAATGGTCGGACCGTTCCGAAAACTTGTTGAGTTCAAGGCAGACAAGAAAAAGCTCTCCGAAAAAATCAAGTTCTTCCCGACGACTGATGCATGGAAGGATGCAGTAAAGAAAGAAATCGAGAAAGTCGTGAAGGAGCGGAAAATCCAGAGTAAGGATGAGGAAAGCGGTCCCGTGAAACTCACGCGCATGGAAGAAGAGGTCATCACGGCGCTCGAGCGGAGCATCACCAAGGCGGCATTCGATGTTGGTATTCGCGGTATGTATGTCGCTGAAAAGGACAAGTTCAATCCGGCGAACATCGGCGGGCTCATCGGCTCGTTCAAGCAGTACAGCACGAATCACCTCAATGGCTTCAAGCCGGGTAAGACCACCGGCGTGAAAGCGCCCTGGCAGGACCCGTTCGGCACGCGGGTGCCGAGGCGCAAGCGCATCATGCTTGATGCCTACAAGCGCCGGAGTTATTTTCATTCGCCGTACAAGCGCAAGCCTTTCATTCTGAACACGGAAGAGCTCGCGACGATGTATCACTTCCCGGGACGCGTTTCTACGACGCCGACATTCAAGCGTCTTGAGGCACGAAAGGCGGAGCCACCAGCACACTTGCCGATGTAATTCGACGTATGACACGTCTTCTTGACTCGGTGAATACATTCCTGCCGCTTTCGTGTCTCACGGCGATTGCTGTTTTACTTGGGACAGCCTTGGTTCTTGTGGTGAGTCCGCCGCATGACTTTCCGAAAGGACAAGTAGTGGTGATCCCATATGGGGCAACACTCTCCGAGGTCGCTCGTGAGTTTGACTCACTTCAGTTGGTGAGATTTTCCACAGTGCTCAAATCGGTGATTCTGTTGCTCGGAGCATCTGAAACCATTCAGGCTGGTGATTATATGTTTGCCGAACCGGTTGGTGTGATTACTTTGGGGCAGCGTATTGTGCGCGGAGACTTTGGATTGGATTACATCAAGGTACGTCTACCCGAGGGTGCTACACGGTATGTAATGGCAGATATTCTTACGGCAGCGCTACCGCACTTTGAGCGGGAACAATTTCTTGAGATAACAGAGGGATATGAAGGGTTTTTGTTTCCAGATACATACTTCTTTTCTCCTTCAGTAACTACCGAGGACGTTATGAACGCCCTGAGAGAGACTTTTGTTGAGAGGACAAGACCACTGAGAGATGAGGTGGCAGTGTCAGGGCATTCGTTTAGCGAGATTGTAACTATGGCATCGCTTGTAGAGCGTGAGGCACACGATCCGAGAGACCGGCGTCTTATCTCTGGAGTTTTGTGGAGACGTATTGCTATTGATATGCCGCTTCAGGTTGATGCGCCGTTCGTGGCACTCTTTGGTAAGGCATCTCATGAATTGACGCAAGACGACCTTGCAACAACATCGCCGTACAACACGTATGTCCACAAGGGACTTCCACCAGAGCCTATTGGAAGCCCAGGACTTGATGCCATCCACGCCGCCCTTGACCCAACGGAATCGGACTACCTCTACTACCTTTCAGATACTAAAGGGGTGACCTATTACGCCGTCACATTTGAAGAGCACAAACGAAACAGAGAAATGTACCTCAACTAGGCCTTTATTGAGTAACCTTCGGTATGTTCGTACCCAGTGCTCTGCACATGATTTCCACAGAGCGGCTTGACTCTCAATTGCGAGGGAGTATACTTGGGGTATATATGAAAGCGACACAGAACTACATAGAGAGGCGGAGAACGTAGCTAGGCTATTTTGGTAGTGTGCCAAGTCTCCGCTCCGAGAGCGGATTTTTTAGTTCTTGTTCCCGAGGTGCAACCTGTTCGCAGGTTGCACCTCGGGAGACGGAACGGAAAACACGATGGGCTGACTGGACGTTGACAAGCAAATACACGATAGAGAATCAAAGTCTCCGCTGACACGCGATGCGTACAGGCGGAGCAAGCAGGTAATTAAGTAAGGTATCAATGCTTGACATTGATACGCGGTTTTTAGATTTCCTAATAGGAGATCTGATAAGGGCGCACGGTGGATGCCTTGGCTCTAAACGGCGATGAAGGACGCGGCATGGCGGCGATATGCTTCGGGGAGGTGCCTAGCAACCTACGATCCGGAGATTTCCGAATGGGGAAACCCTGCGAGGTCAACCCTCGTGATCCTCTGATTCATCAGAGGAGGCACACCCGGGGAAGTGAAACATCTCAGTACCCGGAGGAACAGAGACTAATAAGTATTTCCTGAGTAGCGGCGAGCGAAATGGAAGAAGCCCAAACTCTGTGAAGCGAAAGCTATGCAGAGGGTAGTAGGGTAACAACGTCATCTTTGATGAGGAGAGTTATAAAATGTTCTTCGTTAGCTGAATTCGTTGGAAAGCGAAGCCCGAGAGGGTAATAGCCCCGTAATGCGAAAACGGAATGTCTCTCTTGTTGTTATTCCTGAGTACCCCGAGACATGAATAGCTCGGGGGAATCTGCCGGTACTAACCGGTAAGGCTAAATACGTTTAGAGACCGATAGTGAACCAGTACCGTGAGGGAAAGGTGAAAAGTACCCCGGAGAGGGGGGTGAAATAGACCTGAAACCGTGCGTCTACAAGGAGTCGAAGTGTCTTTTGGCACAACGGCGTGCCTATTGAAGAATGAGCCAACGAGTGTACGTGTACTGCTCGGCTAAGTCCTTTGTCGGACGAAGCCACAGGGAAACCGAGTGTTAACAGCGCGAACTATAACTTTTTGCCGTGCGTGTGTTTCCTAGGACGCATGGTAAAGAGTTATCTGTAGTACATGTACGACCCGAAGCCGGGTGATCTACCCATGACCAGGGTGAACCTTACCGAAAGGTGGGGGGAGGCCCGAACCGATACGCGGTACAAAACGTTCGGATGAGTTGTGGGTCGGAGTGAAAAGCTAATCGAACCCGGTAATAGCTGGTTCTCTCCGAAATAGCTTTAGGGCTAGCGTTATGTGTTTCCCTCGGGGGTAGAGCACTGGAAGGAGTAGACAGGGCGAAAGCTCGCTTCTCCTATCAAACTCCGAATACCGAGGGTTAGAGCATAGCAGTTAGACTATGGGCGCTAAGGTCCATTGGTCAAAAGGGAAACAGCCCAGACCTCAAGCTAAGGTCCCTAAATCGACACTAAGTGCACGTAAGGAGGTGCAATTTCTCTGACACTGAGGAGGTTGGCTTAGAAGCAGCCATCCTTTAAAGAAAGCGTAACAGCTCACTCACTTAGAGATTGTGCGCCGCAAATAATCGGGGCTAAGTGTCGTACCGACGCTGAGGATTGTATCCCGTTTCGACGGGGTGCAGTGGTAGGAGAGCATTTCTATTGCTATGAAGCCCCTGTGTAAACCGGGGTGGAGCGATGGGAAGAGAGAATGTTGGCACAAGTAACCGCAAGGCAGGTGCGATCCCTGCCCGCCGAAATCCCAAGGTTTCCTTGGCAATGTCAATCAGCCAAGGGTTAGTCGGTCCTAAGGAGATGGCGAAAGCCGTATCCGATGGACACACGGTTAATATTCCGTGACTTCCTGTTCATTCGATGGAGTAACGGAGGGTTGTACACGTTGCACATTATTGGATTTGTGTGCATGCTTTGAGGGAGTCAGTTAGGCAAATCCGGCTGACGCCACCCCGAGAAGTGTGCGGAATTCCGCTACGGCGGGAGAACAACGTGGAGCACGCTCCCGAGAAAAACTTCTAAGGTTCATGTCCAGGAAACCGTACCGCAAACCGACACAGGTGGGAAGGTCGAGAAGACCAAGGCGAACGGGTGAGAGATCCTCAAGGAACTCGGCAAAAAAGCGGCCGTAAGTTCGCAATAAGGCCTCCCAGCACTAGATTAAGTTCTTAAATGTAAACAGTAAGGAGAAAAAGCATGACAAATGAGCAGTACCTAAAGGCAATCGGTGAAATGAAAAAAATAATACCGGCAGAAATTTTACCGGAGAGGATTGACACAAGCCGTAAATTCTCTGAAACTTCTGTAGAACAGAAGTTAAAACATTCTCTATATTTGTTAGAGAATGTCCCGACTTTTCTCGAGGTAGGAAAACGAGAAAAATCATCAAGACATTTAGCTTTTGCTCAGGCAATCCTTTGGTCTTTGGACATGTTGGCAATCGACCAATTAATGGATTTCAACAGAAGATGATCATAATCGGGTGGTGATGATTATTTTTCACGCTCCCCGAATTTTTAAGAATTTAATCTAGTGCTGGGCGCAGCGAAAGTATCCCTGGCGACTGTTTACCAAAAACACAGCTCCCTGCGAACTCGTAAGAGGATGTATAGGGGGTGACGCCTGACCAATGCCAGAAGGTCAAACGCGGAGGGTACATGTGACTTCGGTTATATGTGCTGGACTGCGTAAGCCCTGGTGAATGTCGGCCGTAACTATAACGGTCCTAAGGTAGCGCAATTCCTTGTCTGGTAAGTTCAGACGTGCACGAATGGCGTAACGACTGGGGAACTGTCTCGAGGATTCGCCCGGTGAAAATGCAATGGGGGTGAAGATGCCCTCTACCTGCAGTTAGACGAAAAGACCCCAGGAGCTTTACTGTAACTTGATAGTGGGGGTACGTAGTATATGCGTAGCATAGGTGGGAGACGTTGAAGCGAAGGTCTCGGCTTTCGTAGAGTCGCCAGTGAAATACCACTCTTATATAGCGTGCTTTCTAACCTCGACGGCAAAAACGGCGGGGGACAGTATCTGGTAGGCAGTTTTAGTGGGGCGCTATCCTCCTAAAAAGTAACGGAGGAGCCTATTACGGTCAGCTAGGCGCGAATGGAAACCGTGCCGATAGTGTAATGGCAGAAGCTGGCCTGACTGCAAGGGGTACATCCCGAGCAGGCGCGAAAGCGGAGCATAGTGAACCGAGAGTTCCCTTTAGACGGGGCTCGAGATTAACGGATAAAAGTTACCCTGGGGATAACAGGCTGGTCCTGCCTAAGAGTCCATATCGACGGCAGGGTTCGGCACCTCGATGTCGGCTCACCGTATCCTGGCGCTGGAGAAGGTGCCAAGGGTTTGGCTGTTCGCCAATTAAAACGGTACGCGAGCTGGGTTCAGACCGTTCTGGGCATGAATCATAAGATATGAATCATGAATAGAGCAGTCTGAATCCGCTCATAACGACACAATCGTTTTTTCGTCTATGAAATAAGTCCCGATTTTGATGTATCAAAATCGAGGATCCCGACCAGAGCGTCGGGAATAGAATCAACCTAATCACGGCGGTCATGTGTAGTAATACGCATGTATCAAGCTGACCCCGATTTTGATGTATCAAATCGAGGATCCCGACCAGAGCGTCGGGACTAATATCGGTGAATTTCTAGCTTCTAGGTAAGAAGAAGGAGGACACCGAGGGAATGGTTCGACTTTGCTCACCACGAGCAAATAGAATTCGGCCCGTAGAGACTGAACGTCAGCGTTCCTTACTCATGTTTTGTGTTATACGCGACATGTGTTGGGAATATGCTACAGTCCGATCCCGCCGGTAACGGCGGTGTGGCTAGACGCTAGGAGCTAGCGGCTAGTTGCTACAGTTGCGTGAGACAGGTTGGTCTCCTATCTACTGCAGGCGTTGATTCTTGAGGGGAGCTGCTCCTAGTAAGTAATTGCTACTCTTCGGAGAGATCCGAAGTGACAATGTGGCTTATAACGGTGAAGCCTTCATATGATTACTGTCCGAGGATTGTGAATAGCTATTGGTCCAGCTATGGTATAATTCGCTTGCGGACCGTAATCCGCTGCAAGGTAATACCGTGGGAAGTCGATCTCAAACACACACAGCGTATATAGCGGGTTTTCTTGATGGTGACGGCAGTTTGATGCTGCAGATCAAAAAACGATCTGATACAAAACGAGGTATTCGTTTTATGGCAACAATCTGTCTGTATCAAGATACTCGCCATGAGAGGCCGCTGTGCTGGATGCGTGAAGTTTTAGGCATTGGATATCTATCTCGACGCCGTGACGGCATTACAGAGTTACGTATCAATGGCTTTAGTCAGTGCAAAACAATTCTTGAACAACTAGTACCGTATATACGGTTTAAGAAGGTTCAAGTGAGTGCATTGCTCGAGGCATGTACGGTACTGTGTACGACGCCGTTTTCAAAGCTCACGAAACAACAGCAGAAGTATTTGGTTGACCGTATTGTGATCATTCAACATGAAAACTATACAACCAAGTCAAAAAAGCGTAGGGAAGAGCTGTATGCATGTTTGGATTTGACCCCGTAACGACTTGTTCATGTAGTTGCCACTACATGGCGGACTTGCTGATGTATTGAATCAGGAATGTATTCCTGACAATCTCAGTGGGTAACATGCCGCCACCCTCGTCCTCCATCTCATGGGGAACGGGTGAAGATATAGTCTATGCTCCTGGAAACAGGGGAGTAATCTTGTTTTTCAAAAGTGAAACAAGAGATACATGACGAGAGGACCGGAGTGGACTGACCGCTGGTGTACGAGCTGTCCTGCCAAGGGCATCGCTCGGTAGCTATGTCGGGACGGGATAACTTCTGAAAGCATCTAAGAAGGAAGCCCACCCCAAGATTAGGAATCATTAAGACCCGTGAGAGATGATCACGTTGATAGGCACCAGGTGGAAGCACAGTAATGTGTTGAGCCGAGGTGTACTAATTCGTCGAGTATCTCCTATTAGGGAATCTGAAAATCGCTTAGTTCCTGCTTTTCTATCGTGTAGGCGACTGACTTTAAGTGTTGTGTGTTGGTGGTTCGACGCTGTGGAGACACCCGTTCTCATTCCGAACACGGCAGTTAAGCACAGTAGTGGCGATGGTACTCGCAAGGGGAGAGTAGCTAGCCGCCAACACACAGCACTTAACTTCTAAAACCACCCGTGTGCGCACGGGCGTGTTTTGCTACAATATAAGCACTATGTCATGGGCAGGACGTCGCCGCGCACTTTACGTGAGTATCATAAGTGTCGTTGTCTTTGCGTTTTTCATCTGGGTTGGCTTTCGTATCTTCTATACTCCCCCGACGTGTTTTGATGGCAAGCGGAACGGTGTCGAGGAGGGGATTGATTGTGGCGGTGAGTGCGAACGTGTTTGTAGCTTTCAGGCGACACCGCCAATCGTATTGTGGAGTAGATTCTTCCAAATTGCACCTGGTGTCTACAACATTGTAGCACTTATTGAAAATCCAAATGTTGGCGTGGAGGCAAGAGACGTACCCTATGTATTCAAACTATATGATGCAAACGGGTTGTTGGTATACGAGCGTAAGGGGCAAATAACAATCCCCGCAGAGCACTCTTTTGTTGTTTTTGAAAGTGATATCATAGTTGGAGAGCGTATACCACAAAACAGCTTCTTTGAATTTACTGAGGTGCCGGACTGGCAGCGGCGTGAGAGGGAAGCCCCGACACTCCGTACAGGTGAACTGGTTTTAAGTAATGTATCAACCGCGCCGCGTCTTACCGCGATGCTCGAAAACACGATGTTTGCTGACGTAGAAAATATTGCTGTAGTTGCCGTGGTGTTTGACGAGAACGGGAATGCTCTTGCAACATCGCGCACAATTGTGGACCGCCTTGGAGGTGGCGAGCGGACAGCGCTTATCTTTACGTGGCAAACACCCTTTCCTGTGCCAGCTGCCAAGACAGTTCTCTATCCGGAGGTTCGGGAGAACGAGCGATGATAGCCCGACTTCACGGACACATTGACCCCGTTAGAAATGTCACGTTAGTCCGGGTAAACACTGACGGAGTGCTCTTGTTTTATTGTAATTGATATATGAATTCTGCGTTTTCTCGCATTTTTAACGGGGTTGATTGGGTTCTTTTTATTGCCACGCTGCCGCTCTGCGCTGCGGGTCTTGTTACAATACATTCGTTTGTCGGGACGGATACGTTTTTTACCCGTCAAGTGCTCTGGGTTCTTCTTGCTTTTGTGCTCTTCTTTGTGGCGAGTAGCATTGACTGGCGATTTCTCCGCAGGACAAATGTTGTTGTTGCACTCTTTGTTGCGAGCATTGTTGCACTTCTTCTGCTTTTTTTGCTTGGCACGCGGACGTTGGGTGCAACATCTCGGTTTGATCTCGGACTTTTTTTCATTCAGCCGTCGGACCCGATAAAACTCGTACTTATCCTTGTGCTCGCAAAATATTTCTCACGCCGGCACGTTGAGATTGCTCACTATCGACATATTATTGTTTCCGGTTTCTATACGCTCATTCTCTTTCTGCTGTTATTCCTCCAGCCTGATTTTGGTTCGGCTGTCATTGTCTTCTTGGTGTGGTTTGGTATGGTGCTTGTCTCGGGTATTTCCAAGAAACACATTCTTCTCGTGTTTGTTACCGGTGCGTTCGTGTTTGGTGGGCTATGGGGCTTTGTGTTTCAGGATTACCAAAAAGATCGCATTCGGACATTTCTCAATCCGCTCACGGATCTGCAGGGTGCTGGCTATAATGCTTTTCAGTCGACCATTGCCGTAGGTTCAGGACAGTTTCTCGGTAAGGGGGTCGGCTATGGCACGCAGTCGCGGCTTGAGTTTCTCCCAGAGTATGAGACGGACTTTATCTTTGCCGCATTCTCCGAGGAGTGGGGGTTTGTAGGCGTGGTCATTCTCTTTATGCTCTATGGGCTGGTGGTCTGGCGCATTGTCCGTGAGGCGGAGCATGGAGAAAGCAACTTTGAAACACTATTTGCACTCGGGCTCGCAATCCTTTTCGTGAGTCACTTTATAGTGCATGTTGGCATGAACATCGGACTACTCCCGGTGACCGGCATCACCATGCCCTTTATGAGTTACGGCGGCAGTCACCTGGCCATGGAGTTTGTAGGACTTGGCATCTTGATGGGCATGCGTGGGTATCGGCGTATCACGCAACCGCACAAACTGCGAGGCGAGTTTGTGGGTCCGCAGTAGCTCTAACTATTCAGATACATCAACACCCTGGTCTGTGCGTGCCCGTATGACTTTACCGTGCTCTTCCATGATGACCTTTTTGATGTAGAGAGGGTCGGCGGCATCGCGAATGATGAAATCCTTTGCCTCACCGGCGGTGTGGATGTGTATGTCGCCGTATTTGAGGAATGTCGCGAGGACGCCGCTTACCTCCACGGTTACATCCTGTATCTGCTCCAGGCGGAAGACAGAAATCTGTCGATTGAATGCTCCTCGCTGTTCCACGTCAAAAATGCGCTCGGTGGTGAGCACCCAGACATCTAGGTAGTAGTCGGTCCACTGAAAAAAGAAAACGACAAATAGAACAAGAAACCAGAGAAGGTAGAGAAATGTAAAAAACGCCCCACCGCCTGCCTGCGCAGACAGGCCGGTTTCAAGGAAACGCCCGTTGAGGAATTGCACAATCGGCGCCGTGAAGACAAGCGGGAGAAATATGAGAAACACCACTCCGGTAATGCGCGTATAAAAGACGAACATGTGCCGTCGCACCTCCGCGACGATATGTTCGTTTTCTCCGAGGTCTACGAGGTAGTCAGCCATGGTGGAGCTATTAGCAATTAGGTGCTAGGCACTAGCTTATAGAGATAATAAGGAGGGCTTCGGTGATGAAGATGACAAGAGACACGCCGAAGTAAATAACCATAACGCGCCTGATGGCATGGCTCCCTTTCGTATAGGTGTGCCAGTGGTAGGAGAGTATCCAACTCACCACGAGCCACGCGCCAAAAACGATTGCGAGCACAATCCAAAGTGCGGTGGGAGATATGGCATATCCAATGAGCGTTTCCATGGGAAGTATTATACCAACAGGTAGTCCAATGTCTTCCGGTCAACATTTGCCCCGGCCACTCTAAACTTCACACGGTCCCCGAGCGTATAGGTTTTTTTGGTTTTCTCGCCCCTGATGCGGTAGTGCTTCTGGTCAAAGGCGTAGAAGTCGTTGGCAAGGTCGCGCATGCGGACGAGCCCTTCCGCGCCGCTTGTAAGCTCCTCCACGTAGATGCCCCACTCGGTAACGCCGGTGATAATACCCTCAAATATGTCACCGACCCGTGCTGCCATGTACTCAACCTGTTTGTACTTAATGGACTCGCGCTCCGCTTTCTGCACCTCAATCTCTTTCTCCGAAAGCTCCTCTGCGACACTTTCGTAGTAAGCGAGCTCTGACGCCGGCACTTCTGCGCCGTGTAAGTGTTGCAACAGGAGGCGGTGTACGAGAAGATCCGGGTAGCGCCTGATGGGCGAGGTAAAATGCGTGTAGTGAGGGAACCCCAAACCGAAATGCCCGATGTTTTTTGTGGCGTAGGCGGCTTTTGCCATTGCACGGATGGCAGCTGTCTTGATGAGATGTTCAATCGGCGTTCCCTCAATCTGTGCAAAGAGCGCGTTGATGTCTTTTGAGGAGATGTTCTTTTTTCGCTCGCCCCCGCCTGCCTTATGCGGCGAGCGGGCAGGGAAGCTGAAGCCGAGCCCGCGCACCAGGGCGGCAATTTCCGCAAGCTTTTCCTGGTCGGGGAGGTCATGGACGCGATAAATGAACCCTTTGTTGAGATTTTGCTTGCTGTGCGTGCGGTAGATGGTTTCAGCGACCTCCCGATTGGCAAGAAGCATCCACTCTTCAATGAGTTTGTGAGTGGCGAGCCGTTCCTTGCGGTAGATGCGAACAGGAGTTCCCTTCGCGTCAATCTCTACTTCTACCTCGTCCTGTTCAAAGTCAATCGCTCCTTTGGCGAAGCGACGTGTACGAATATTCTCGGCAAGCGTGTTGAACACGGCGAGTTCACGTGCGAATTCACCACGCTGAGCATCAAGCACTTTTTGTGCCTCCTCGTAAGCAAAACGCCTGTCCGAGTTGATGATACCCTTACCGAACCAGCGCTCCTTGACGACACCCTCCTTGTCTATCAGGAATGTTGCCGAGAAGGTGAAACGCGGGACGCCAGGATTCAAACTGCACAGGTCGTTTGAGAGTTCTTCGGGGAGCATGGGTATTGTACGGTCGACAAGGTAGACCGAGAACCCCCGTTTTTCCGCCTCTTCATCAAGCGCGCTCCTGGTTTTCACATAGTGCGACACGTCGGCAATATGCACTCCCACCTCCCATAAGGTTTCGTTTCGTGCTCCGGATTTTGTGCTTCGGATTTCGCGAAGCGACAAGGCGTCATCAAAATCCTTCGCGTCATCCGGGTCTATAGTGCAGGTGGGGATTCCCCGAAAATCTCTTCGTTTGCCGGCACGGGTTTCGATAAATACTGGTTCGTTCGTTGGCGATAGCGAGGGGGGAAGGTCGGCAAGCTCATCCTTGCCTGCTTTCGCGATGCGCCCCGCTTCCGAGTCAACGGAGGATGGGAAACGAGTGTCTATATTGTAGGCAATGACGATGGAGGCAATTTCCACTTCGTGTTCCCCCTTTGCGCCGAGAATCTGCACAACCTTGCCGACGGGGGACTTGGCCGGATCTTCCCAACGGACGAGCTCCACAACGATCTTTTGATTCGGTGAAAGACCGTCGGGGTTTTCGATCAGAATATCGGTATACATCTTGCTGTCGTCCGGGATGAGATACCAGATGTTCTTTTCCTGTTCTGCAATGCCGACGAAACGGGTCTTTGCGCGCCGTACAACACGGATCACTTCGCCGCGCGGCTCTCCGTCGCGGTGGCGGGGAAGCAGTGCCGCTTCCACCGTGTCGCCGTTGAGTGCTGTGTTCAAATGCTCTTGCTCCACGCGGACGTCTTCTTCAAAGTCGGGGTGTTGTATGAAACCAAGACCGCCGCGGGTGGTCGTAATCACTCCTTCAAAACGAAGTATTTTTTTTCTCTGTTTCTGTTTGGGACGTCTCCTTTGTGCCATAACTCGGATTGTAGCAGACAGATTGACGCAGGACACCTCTCCTGCTATTATTACGCTTCGTATGCTTAAGATACGTCTCAAACGAGTCGGACGGCGCAATGACCCGTCGTTTCGCATTGTGGTAACCGAAAGCGCCCGTGGCCCCAAGAGCGGGAATGTGGTTGAGCAGGTGGGGTTCTACAATCCCAAGACCAAGGAGCGCAGTGTTGACGGTGCGCGTGTTTCGTATTGGATGGAACGCGGGGCACAACCGTCGGACACGCTCTACAACATGTTGGTGGACGAGAAAGTTATTGGTGGCAAGAAGAAAAATGTTCTGCCGCGGAAGAGTCCTGTAGTCAAAGAGCAACCGACATCCGGTGACTCACAGCGCACGACAGAAGTAGCATCGGAAGGCCAGATGACAGAGACGGCAGGTGCAGGGGGGAGTAAAGGGGAAGAGACAAAACCTGCTAAGCCTGTCCCCACATCCGAAGAAGTTTCTGTGGAGAAAGTGGAGGCCTCTCCGAGCGAGGCCCCGCAAGAAGAAGTAAAGGAAACACTAGAATCTGAGGAGTAAGATTGTTGGTCGTAGCTCGTTGTGTTACTATGAAGCGGTACTGTACAGGTCGTACGGTAGTTAATTAGAAAGGTAGTATTTACCCGCCCACTAACTTTGCTGTTGCGTTTTGTTGCGACGTCGGCAGGAGGTGCGAGTGTTGGAGTGTAGCGCACGTTTACATTTGTGGTAGGGGGTCGGCAAACACACAGGCAATGACAGTAAAGTTAGTGGGCGGGCAGGCAACCATGGCAAAGGAATTGGATCAGGACTTTCTGGAGTATGTTATCAAAGCGCTCGTTGACCACCCGGAGGCAGTTAAGGTAGGTCGAACGGTTGACGAAATGGGAGTTCTCCTCACACTCGATGTACATAAAGAGGACATGGGGAAGGTTATTGGTCGCCAAGGCAACACCGCCAAAGCGATTCGCACCCTCTTGCGGGTCGTGGGTATGAAGAACAACGCCCGAGTAAACTTGAAGGTGAACGAGCCGGAAGGGGGCACGATGAGTTCTGCCTCGGTAAGCGTTGATGATGCAATGAATGAGCTCAAAGCGTGAAACAGTTTTTAGGCCTTAGGCTCTAGCAAACAACACAAAAATCCCGCATTGCGGGATTTTTGTGTGACTTTTACAATGACGGTACAATCATATGATTACTTTCCATATCATCACCGTTTTCCCTGAAAGTATGGAGTCGTATCTCGCGACGTCCGTACTAGGGAGAGCTGTGAAAGAAGGACATATCGCCGTTCGTTTTTACAATCCTCGTGACTACACGGACGACTCGCATCAGACCGTTGACGACACTTCATACGGTGGGGGTGCGGGCATGGTCATGAAAGCACTTCCAATTGCAGAGGCGGTTGCCAAAGCACGTTCGGCTATTGGCGAAGGGAAGCGGATAAAGACGATACTTCTTTCTGCAAAGGGCGAGCAGTATATGCAACGGCACGCGGTCTTGTTTGCAAACAATTTTGATCACATTATTATCATTGCCGGACGATATGAAGGTATTGATGAACGGGTGATTTCAATGACCAGTGCAGAAGAACTTTCAGTCGGTCCGTACGTGCTGACTGACGGGGAGCTTCCCGCAATGACTCTTGTGTCGTCAGTGGCGCGCCTGCTCCCAGGTGTTATTTCGTTTGCCTCGCTTAGGGAAGAATCGCATTGGGACGAGCGGCTGAGGGACGAAGGGGCGGGGGCGCTTGAGTATCCGCACTACACTAAGCCGGAGGTCATTATCTATAAAGGACATGAGTACCGTGTCCCAGAGGTTCTACTCTCGGGCAACCATAAGGAAATTGAAGTGTGGCGGAGCAAGCAAAGAAGAGGGGATTTGCCAAAAAGCTGATCGTGTGTCTTATCCACAGTTTATACACGCCGGTAATTGACACCCAACGCACTTTCTATTAGAATGTCCCGGACGCTTTGGTGAGTGAGTTGTGGGGGGAAAGCGGCATTTTAATACCGTATATAAAAGGCATATTCGCATTTTGCTAGCGTTTTCTAGCAAGTAGCTAGTTGTGCCGCACGTTCCTCTAATGAAGGGAGCGTGTGCTGTTTGTGTCTCCTTGTCTATGCCTACAGAGCAAAAACACTTCGGAAAATACAAGAAGCCACTCGCACCGATGCCAAATCTTGTGGAGGAGCAACTTCGCTCGTTCCGCAGCTTTCTTGCGAATGGGGTTACAGATATCTTCAAGGAGTTCTCACCACTCGCTGACTATTCAGGTAAGAAGTTTGAGTTGGCATTCTCTGATATTACCATCGGCGAACCAAAATACGACGAAGAACACGCCAAAGAAAACAAGCGCACATATGAAGGGACCCTATCTGCGCAGGTGACACTCTTCAATAAAACACTTGGAACCAAAAAGGAACAGGAGATTTTCCTTGCCGATTTTCCGCTCATGACCGATCACGGGACGTTTATCTTTAACGGTGTCGAGCGGGTTATTGTACCCCAGCTCATTCGCTCATTTGGGGTTTTGTTTGGCTCACAAGATATAAAAGGACGCCAGTATTTTGGTGCAAAAATCATACCGTCACGCGGTGTTTGGATTGAGTTGGAGACGGATGCGCAGAATGTTATTTGGGTCCGTATTGACCGCAAGCGGAAATTCTCAGTCACGAGTCTACTGCGGGTGCTTGGTGCTAAGACGGACGCAAATATACGGGAACTCTTTAAAAAACACCCCGGAGCGAAGGAATACATCAATGCATCACTTGAGAAGGATGTAGCGACGAATCAAGACGAGTCGTTTGTTGAAATTCATCGCAAGCTTCGCGACGGTGATCTGGCGACGGTCGAGAACGCTCGTGAGTTAGTTAATTCAATCTTTAACGAAGATAGGTACGACCTCTCGGAAGTTGGACGATACCGTTTTAACCACCGATTTGGCAAGAGCACTGACCCTAAGGAATTGGGACGCCAGACAATTGACTTGGACGATGTTACAACTATTGTCACACATATTATTGAGCTTAACAACACGCCGGGGGCGGTTGCAGACGATATTGATGACCTAGGCTCACGCCGTGTGCGCTATGTCGGCGAGATGCTTCAACACCGTCTTCGTGTCGGACTAACGCGCATGAAGCGGCAGACTCAGGACAGGATGTCTATTCTTGATGCAGAAACAACACTTCCTGTGCAGCTTGTCAATCCTCGTCCACTCACTGCTCAAATCAAGGAGTTTTTTAGTACCAACCAGCTTTCACAGTTTATGCAACAGGAGAATATCCTGCAGGAGATTGAACACCTCCGGACGTTTTCAGCGCTCGGTCCTGGCGGGCTCACGCGCGAGCGGGCTGGTTTTGAGGTTCGCGATGTACACCCATCACACTACGGGCGTCTCTGCCCAATCCACACACCTGAGGGTCCAAATATTGGTCTCATTCTTCACCTTGCAACATATGCACGCATTAATGATTTTGGCCTCATTGAAACTCCATATGCACGTGTTGCAGACGGTGTCATCACCGGCGAGGTGGTGTACTTGAATGCGCAGGACGAGGAACAATACCGCATTGCGCATGTGGCGACGCATTCCGATGAGACGGGAAACATTCTGGACGAAAAAGTAGAGGTTCGCTTCATGGGTAAGCCTGACTTGGTTGATCGAAGCCAGGTTGACTTCATTGACGTGGCAACAAACCAAGCATATTCAATTGCAACATCACTCATTCCATTCTTGAATCACAATGATGCAAACCGTGCGCTTATGGGCTCCAACATGCAGAAGCAAGCGGTGCCGTGCATCAAGCCACAACCGCCATTGGTTGCGACTGGGATGGAGGCACAGGCAGCACGTGATTCTGGGCGAGTAGTACTTGCACGCGAGGCTGGCACTGTTTCCTATGTTGACGCACGTATGGTGAGAGTGAAGGGTGAGAAAGGAAAAGATGAAGAATACCCCCTCGTCAATTTCTCTCGAACGAATAGTTTTACCGTGTTTCACCAGCGTCCGGCTGTGAGTGTCAATGATACGGTGAAGCGTGGTGATATGCTTGCTGATACTTCATCAACTACAGGCGGTCAACTCTCAATAGGGCAGAATGTGCTTGTCGCGTTTATGTCCTGGTCCGGCATGAACTTTGAAGATGCCATTGTGATTTCCGAGCGGCTGGTGAAGGACGATGTGTTTACATCAGTGCATACTGAAGAATTTCTCTGCAATGTTCGCGATACCAAACTTGGTCCGGAGGTGACGACGCACGATATCCCAAATGTTGGTGAGGCAAAACTCAAAAACCTTGATGAAGAGGGCATTATCCGTATTGGCTCGGAAGTCCGTCCGGGTGATATCCTGGTCGGCAAAGTAACACCTAAAGGTGAAACCCAGCTTACACCTGAGGAGCGGCTCCTTCGTTCCATTTTTGGCGAGAAGGCAAAGGACGTGAAAGACACGTCGCTTCGGATGGAAGCAGGGAAGCGTGGCCGTGTTGTCGGTGTTAAGGTGTTCTCGCGCGAGCACGGTGATCAACTTGAGTCGGGCATCATCAAGAAAATCTTTATTGAGGTCGCGGAACTCCGTCGTGTGCAGGTTGGTGATAAACTCGCCGGTCGTCACGGCAACAAAGGCGTTATTGCTAAAGTGCTCGCAGCAGAAGATATGCCGTATATGGAGGACGGCACGCCGGTTGACCTTATCGTGACACCTCTCGGTGTGCCCTCGCGCATGAACCTGGGACAAATTCTTGAAATCCACCTCGGTCTGGCCGCTCACACCCTGAACTATCAAGCGATTGTTCCGGCGTTTGCAGGTGCCACAGAATCGGAGATTAGAGATGAACTCAAGGCGGCGGGCTTTCCCGAAAGTGGCAAAGTGCCACTTCGTGATGGGCGTACCGGTAAGAAGTTTGATAAGGATATTGCGCTTGGGTATATGTATATGCTCAAACTTGAACATATGGTTGAGGATAAAATTCACATGCGTTCAATTGGTCCGTATTCGCTCATTACCCAACAGCCCTTGGGCGGGCGGGCACAGCGTGGCGGCCAGCGGTTTGGCGAGATGGAGGTCTGGGCGCTCCTCGGGCACGGTGCGGCATATACGTTGCGAGAGATGCTTACGATGAAGTCGGATGATATTCTCGGACGCTCGGCAATGTTTGATGCGATTGTAAAAGGTGAGCCGATTCGTCCCCCAAACATCCCAGCATCGTTTAATGTACTCGTGCACTATCTGCGCGGGTTATCGCTTGATATAGATTTTCGCTAACATATATGGAGAAGAAACGAGGAGATATTCCACGAGAGTTCAACGAGATGTTCCTTCGGCTTGCGAGTCCGGAGCGGATCTTGGAGTGGTCATATGGCGAAGTGACCAAACCGGAAACAATCAACTACCGTACGCAGCGAAGCGAAAAGAACGGACTCTTTGACGAAAAGATTTTTGGTCCCGAGAAGGACTTTGAGTGCTATTGCGGCAAGTACCGTGGCATTCGTTATCGCGGTATTATTTGTGAGAAGTGCGGTGTTGAAGTAACACGTTCTATCGTCCGCCGCGAACGCATGGGACATATTGAGCTCGCAACACCCGTTGCACACATTTGGTTTCTTCGGAACATCCCGTCGCGCATGGCGCTTCTTTTAGGTGTCTCGGCGCCGGACTTGGAGAAGGTAGTCTACTTCGCTGCGTATATCGTGACGGCAATCTCTGAAGATGAGCGTGTCCGCCTTCTCAAGGACTTGGAATCTGAGTACAAGAGCAAGACAAAATCACTTCAGGACGCAAAATCAAAATCGGCCTTGAAGGAAGCATATCTCGGAGCGAAACGTGATATTCAGAGTATACGGGTTGGGAGTATTATTGATGACGCGACGTATGCGCGTTTCAGCATGAAGTACGGCTCGCTTTTTGAGGCGGCGACTGGTGCAGAAGCTATTCACGCGATTTTCAATACCATTGATCTCAAGAAACTTGCTAAGGAAGTGGAGGCGGAACTTGCCGAGGGTAAGGCGGCAGACAGTAAAAAGCTTAAGAAACGGTTGTCACTCATTAACGCAATGATTCGCTCAAAGGTGCGTCCAGAGTGGATGTTTGTAACCATACTCCCGGTCATCCCTGCGGCGATTCGTCCGATGGTGGCGCTTGAGGGCGGACGTCATGCGACGAGTGATTTAAACGACCTCTACCGACGCGTCATCAATCGCAACAACCGCCTCAAAAAATTAGTGGACATTAAAGCGCCGGCGGTCATTTTACGGAATGAAAAGCGCATCTTGCAAGAGGCGGTAGACGCGCTAATTGACAACTCAATGAGACAGGGGAGCTCGTATTCGGTGATGAGTCAGGCACAGCGCCGTCCTCTGAAATCGCTTGCAGACAATCTCTCCCGCAAGCAGGGTATTTTCAGACAGAACCTTCTTGGGAAACGCGTTGACTACTCAGGGCGTTCTGTCATCGTGGTCGGCCCTGAACTTCATCTCGACCAGTGTGGCCTGCCGAAACACATGGCGCTTGAGCTCTTCCGTCCGTTTGTCATCCAAAAACTTTTGGAACGTGAGTATGCATTTAACATTCGCGGTGCAGGACGTCTGATTGATGAGAGAACTCCGGAAGTGTGGGAGATTCTTGAGGAAGTTATTACTGACAAGTACGTACTCTTGAACCGTGCACCGACTCTCCACCGGCTCGGCATTCAAGCATTCCGTCCCGTTCTCATCGAAGGCGAGGCGATTCAGATTCACCCGCTTGTTGTTCAGGCGTTCAATGCCGACTTTGACGGTGACCAGATGGCAGTACATGTGCCGCTCTCTAAGGAAGCCCAGAAAGAGGCAGAGATGATTATGTCAGCAAGTCGGAATCTCCTTCGCCCCGGATCAGGCGCTCCGATTGTCTCCATAGCACACCAGGACATCATTCTTGGGTGTTATTGGATGACCAAGATCGTGGAGGGTGAGAAGGGTGAGGGGAAAGCGTTCGAGTCGCCGAACGCTGCCATCACCGCGTTTAATTTTGACAACGTGTCGCTTCGAGCGAAGATTTTTGTCAAGCCGACAGGGAAAGAAAAATATTCACCTTTCGGGGGCAACCGGTTTGAAACATCGATTGGCCGACTCTTGTTCAACGGTGTCTTGCCTGATGACTATGCATTCATTAACGCCGAGATTACCAAGAAGGAAATGGGCAAAATTGTTGCAACAATTATCGCTCGGTATGACCATGAGACGGTCACAGAGATTTTAGACAAAATAAAAGCGTTTGGTTTCCGATATACGACAGCATCGGGTATCACGTTCGGGTTGGGGGACATTCCAATTCCAAAGGCCAAAAAAGAACTTGTTGACAGGGCAATCGCTGCCTCAGGCGAGGTACACGCGCAGTATGAAGACGGGCTGTTGTCCGAGGACGAGCGATATCGGCAAAATATTGAGATTTGGCATGGGTTGCGTGCTGAGATGGAGCGTGCGGTTGATGACACGCTTGATGCGCAGAGCTCTATTAATGATATGTGGCGCTCGGGTGCCCGCGGCTCACTCTCACAAATCACCAATATGGCGGGAATGAAAGGCCTCATCGCTGGGCCGCAGGGACGCATTATTGAGTTTCCGATCCTCTCATCAAACAAAGAGGGACTTACACCGATCGAGTACTTTATTACAACCCACGGTTCTCGGAAGGGACTCGGTGATACCGCGCTCAACACGTCACGATCAGGATATCTAACGCGTCGTCTCTTTGATGTTTCACAGGATGTGGTAATTACTGAAGAGGACTGTAAAACAAAAGGCGGTATTGTAATCAAGCATCAAAACCTTGGCGGCATTGAAGTACCACTCACCAAAGGTCTCGCTGGCAGATTTCTTGCAGATACAGTGAAGGATACAGACGGTACTATCTTGTTCAAACGAAACGACTACATGACGGAGGAGTACGCGGAAACCATTGCATCGGCAGGTATTGAGGAGGTCTTTGTACGCTCACCTATGACCTGCGAGTCAGTTGAGGGTATTTGCGTACGTTGCTATGGGCGTGATATGGGACGCAATGATCCTGTATCACTCGGCGAAGCGGTCGGAACGATTGCCGCGCAGTCTATTGGAGAGCCGGCAACTCAGCTCACCATGCGCACGTTTCATGCCGGGGGAACCGCGAGCGTCGGGGGTGACATTGTGCAAGGTCTTCCGCGCGTGGAAGAAATTTTCGAGTGCCGCCCGCCGAAGAACCCCGCAATCATTGCTGACGTTGCAGGGACGGTCACGGACATTATAGATACTGGGAAAGAGAAAATCATTACCGTTCTTTCAAATGCGACGGATATCAAGAAAAAGAAGGAGGGGAAGACTGAGGCAACCGAGTATGGCATACATCGCTATCGTATGTCGCTGGTAAAAAAGGGCGACACGGTGGAAAAGGGAGAATTGCTAACCGATGGGTCAGCGGACCTCCAGAAACTTTTCAAGCTTGCAGGCAAGGAGAAGACGCAGGAATACATCATTTCCGAAATCAGCAAAATCTATGAATTGCAGGGAGCATCGGTTGCTCGTCCGCATATTGAGGTTATCGTCCGACAGATGTTCTCTCGTTATAAAGTGACTCATTCCGGCGATACGGATTTCTCTGTAGGTGATGTTGTCGAACAAAGTGAACTTACTCGCGTGAATGAAGAAATAAACAATAAAGGTGGTACGGAGGCAAAAGCGCGCCAGCTTATCATGGGTATCGCGTCAGTGGCACTCTCACGACGAAGTTTTCTCTCGGCGGCATCGTTCCAGAACACAAACCGTGTTCTGATTGACGCGGCGCTTCGGGGGAGCTCTGATCCCATCAAAGGTCTCAAAGAGAACGTTATCGTCGGCCGTTTGATCCCTGCCGGAACCGGCTATGCGGGAAGTCCCAAGTGGGAGCTTGTGCACAATCTTCGAGACGAGGAGGATGTCGACGAGTAACGTTCCTTACAATACAACAGTTCTGAGACAGCGTTATGTGTGAAACACCGTAGATCTGTGACTTGTCTATGAGCACAACCGTAGAACAAATTAAAGAACGACTCTCTATTCAGGATGTAGTGGGGAGCTACGTCAAACTTGATCGTGCCGGGAAAAATCTAAAGGCGGCGTGTCCGTTTCACAACGAGAAGACCCCGTCCTTTTTTGTCTCTCCTGAGCGCGGTTCATACTACTGCTTTGGGTGCGGTGCTAAAGGCGATGTCTTCACGTTTGTTGAGGAGTTCGAGGGGACTGATTTTCAGGGGGCTCTCAAGCTGCTCGCGGAACGCGCCGGTGTCGAGATAACCTACGGTTGGTCCGGACGGGGAAATCATCGCGAGAAAGACCGGCTTCATGAGGCAATGGAGAGCGCGACTGAGTTCTTTGAAAAAAATCTGATAGAAAACACAGCGGCACAAGCATACCTGTCGGAGCGCGGTGTAACCGAGAAGTCAATTACTGACTTTCGGTTGGGCTACGCACGAGACGAGTGGCGGAGACTCTACAGCAGGCTCTCACAAAAAGGATTTACTGACGGTGAACTCCTCACGGCAGGCCTCATTAAACGACGTGAGAACGGGGCAGGGTACTACGACACCTTTCGGGGACGGATTATGTTTCCCATCAGCGACACCTCAGGGCGTCCCGTTGCGTTCTCTGGACGGGTGTTTCCACCAATCCCGGATGGAGAAGAGGCGGTTGGGGAACGGGCGGCAAAGTATGTTAATAACCCCGAGACGCCACTCTTTCACAAGTCACGGGTGCTCTACGGCTATGACCACGCTAAAAGTGCAATGCGAAAATATGATTTCTGTATTGTTGTTGAGGGACAGACCGATGTTATCATGAGCCACCAAACAGAATTCAAGAACACGGTAGCGCCCCTGGGTACGGCACTAACCCGCGACCATCTGGAGAGCATCAGGCGTCTCTCCAACAACCTCATTCTTGCGCTTGATGCTGATACGGCGGGTACTGCCTCGGCGGGTCGCGGAGCGGAGCTCGCGCTCGCGATGGGGTTTGACGTAAAGGTGGCAAAACTTCCGAAGGGGAGTGACCCCGCGGATGTTATTAAGGAAGACCCGGAATTGTGGCGGAGCGCTATCCGCGAAGCGACCCACATAGTCGAGTTTCTGATGAGTGTTGTTGCCGAGTCCGCCAAGGATGTGCGTGCGTTTGCGCTTGCGGTGCGAAAGACGGTTCTCCCGTATATTGGGCGGATTGATAACAAGATTGACCAAGCACACTTCGTCAAGCTCGTCGCGGAAAAGCTTGGGGTGAGCGAGCGGAGCGTACAAACGGAGGTTGAAAAGCTCGCACGCGAAAACGTTTCAGAGACACCACACACGGCACCCGCTACGCCCGACGTGAAGCACAGTGACCGCGTGCGCAGACTACTGGTACTGCTTATATGGCAGAAGAGGCTTGACGTCCCGGAGCTCGACGTACCGAGCATTACCAAGCGGCTTCTTGAGTTTACGGGAGCGGACTCGCTTGAAACGCTCATGGCGCGCTATGGAGAAGAGATTTTGTTCGCGGCAGATCTCGAGACCGAGTCGCCGGTGAAGGAAGTGGCGGAATTACTGAAACTTCTCGAGATAACACACCTTGAGGACAAGCGCGAGAAAGCTCGGGACAAGGACATGAAAGAGTTTCAGGAACTCTCCAAGAAGAAAGACGAACTTAAGCGAAACGCGTAGTTTTTAGTTTGTATACATGGCGGTACATAAGAAAAAAAAGAATACGGGGACAGCAAAACGCACGGCGAGACGTGCGATATCGCGACGTGCCACAGGGTCGCGGAAGACCAAGGCAAAAGGCACACGTTCACGCGCTTCTGTGCGGAAAGGTCGTGTTCGCACACAACCGAAGGTGAAAACCGTCGTAGCAAAGAAGACGCCGGAGAAAGCGGCGAAGCAAACCAAGCGCGAGCGGGAGTTCTGGAAGCGTGCGGAGAAGCTCTTTGTCAAAGGACGCGAGCGCGGTTTTATTACCTATGACGAAATTCTTAAGGAGTTTCCGAGAGTTGAGGATGACGTGCTCTTTCTGGAACAACTCTACGATTCACTCGGTGCTGAAACTATTGACGTACTTGAAAGTGGGGGGCTTCTTGATCTTGGTGACACGGGGCGGGAGAAAAATGTTTATGAGCGCGGGGCGAGCGGGTACGATTCCATACAAATGTACCTCCGCGAAATCGGTCAGTATGAGCTTATTACTGCTTCCAAGGAGCGCGAACTTGCCAAGCGTATTGAAGAAGGGGATGAAGAAGCAAAAAACCTCCTCGCGCGTGCCAACCTGCGACTCGTTGTCTCCATTGCGAAGAAATATGCGAACCGAAGCCCGAACCTCACGCTTCTCGACCTCATCCAAGAAGGAAACATCGGCCTCTTCAAGGCAGTGGAGAAGTTTGACTGGCGCAAAGGGTATAAGTTCTCGACGTATGCGACCTGGTGGATTCGTCAGGCAGTGACGCGCGCGATTGCCGACCAGTCACGGACTATCCGCATTCCGGTGCACATGGTGGAAACGATTGCCAAATACAAGCGCATCTCACGGCGTATGGCGCAGGACCTCGGGCGCGACCCCATGCCGGAGGAAATTGCGCTTGAGATGGGGTTGGATGTTGAAAAAATCCACCACATTGAAAAAATAAACCAGAACGTCGTCCCGCTAGAAACGCCGGTGGGCAAAGACGAGGACGGGAGCTCCACACTCGGTGACTTTATTGCCGACGATACCATAGAATCGCCGGATACCGACGCGTCGCGCCGTATTTTGACGACGCAGATTTCCGAAGTGCTGAATGAACTCTCGCCTAAGGAGCGAAAAATTCTTGAGATGCGCGCGGGGCTTATGGACGGCATCCCGCACACGCTTGAAGAAGTGGGGAAGGAGTTTGGTGTCACCCGCGAGCGCATCCGGCAGATTGAGGCGAAGGCACATGAAAAAATCCGCCAGCACCAACGGGCTTCAAAACTGAGGAATTATTAACCGCTCGCGCGTTAGTGCAATATGCGGTTAGTAACCGAACACTCAACGGGTTGAGTGCTCTGGTATAAAAGCAACGAACCCCACCCGACCGCGGTGAGCCGAGTGGGGCTCGTGCGGGGGTGGGGCTGGGCGGCGTGTAGCCGCAGTCAGCGGTTCGGAGAAGGGGACTCCAGTGCCTTGAGTACCAGAATCCACCTTCCCATGGTGGTGTGGTGGGAGAAGGTGACATTCAGCACCCGCACGCGACTTCCGGGTTCCGGCCTGTAGCCGCTCACAGCGGTGAACAGGTCGCCGTCCGAGATACGCCGGACGATGACGAACGAGAAACCAGTGCCCGGGATCTCGTCGCTGAACCCGACGACCTCGAAATCCTCTTGCCACTCGCTGTGGACTTCGGGTGCCGGAAGCCCCGCCTGCCCCGACGCCTTGATGTCGTGCTCGACACGCACCAAGACGAGTATCATCAGGGCCGTCACCATCGCCTTGGCCAAAACGCTGAAGATTTTCATCTCTTCCTCCTTGTCGTTATAGTTCTCACTTCTGCTGTAGACGCACCAGTATGCACCTGCAGCAGAAGTGAAAGTATGCCACCAATCTTTTAAAGGACTTTGACGACATTATAGCAGATAGAAATACTACCGTCAAGTTTTTTAGGATGTGCTAAAATAGCCTTTAATGACAGTCCCAAAAACGTCCGGTGGAAAAAAGAAATACCCTATCAATCATTGGAGTTATTCTTCGCTCATTGCGTACCTGCGCAATCCTTTGGCCTGGCACAAGCGTTATGTTGAGGGTGTGTATGACATCCCAGCAACACCCGCATCGGTGGTCGGGCGCGCGGGGCATACGGCGCTCCAGCACTTCTACGGCGGACTCTCCAAGGAAGCGGCGGTTGACCTCGGATTGGAGTATCTTCGAAATATTCCTGACTTTGAGATTGAGTTCGGAAAGGCGACATCTTCCGGGGCGAAGAAGAAAAAGCGCGTCGTGATGGAGCGGGAGTATGTGCGGGCGATTTCTTTCTACCTCGCGCGTCCGCCGCGGCACAAGGTGCTTGGTGTTGAAGTAAAAGCGCTCGGACACGTTCCCGGTATTCCAGTTCCCGTGAAAGCGGTATCGGACCTCGTGGTTGTGTCGCGTGTGGACCCCGAAGCGGTCGATATCGTTGACCACAAATTCGTTGATTTTTTTGGCAGAACTGAAACGGATAACCCCTTATTTATGGTCCAGGCGCTCTTCAACTACTACACCGTGCTCGCCGAGTTTGAGAAGCCGGTGAGGCGCTTTCTTGTATATGAGTGCAAGAAAAAGAAAAACAGGGACGGAAAGTCACAACTGCGGCGCCACTACATTGATTTCCGCAAATACGAAAAGGAGTTCGCCCTCTTTCATCGCCTGCTTGCCGACGCGACGGAGGATGTCCGCACGCGCAAGGTGTTTTTGCCCAACCCGTCTGATATGTTTGAAGGGAAAAACTCGCTTGATATTTATCGCTGGGAGCTTGCCGGCAAGTAACCGGGCGGGTAAGAATAGATCCTAAAAAACGTCTTCTTCTATGAACCAAAACACCAACCCGGAGGAACTCTTTTTGAAGGCGTATGAGGGGTTTGGTGATTCGGTCTTTCGGCACTGCTATCTGCGCGTTTCGCCTCGCGAGGAAGCGGTGGATATTACCCAGGAGGCATTCATGAAGGTGTGGGACTATCTCCGCACCGGGCAAGAAGTTCACAACATGAAGGCGTTTGTGTTTAAGACAGTGAACAATCTCATCATTGACTGGTACCGGAAGAAAAAACCGGTGACGCTTGACGACGAAGAGGCGCTCCGTATTCCCGACACTCTACACGCTACAGATCCGGAACTCGCGGCGCTCGGCAGAGAAGCACTCACACTTCTTGCGCGCCTTGATGGAGAGTACCGAACTGTGGTGGAACTCCGTATCATTGAAGGATTTGGTCCTAAGGAGATTGCCGAGATCTTGGGCGAGACCGAGAACGCGGTATCGGTGCGCATTCACCGCGGCATTGCAAAACTTCGTGAATTGTATGAAAGCTCACCGGAGTAACGTCATGGAAGAAGAATTTGCACAACTGAAGAGTCAACTTGAAACAATTCGTCTCTCTGCGGCGGAGCGTGAGCGCGTGCATGCGGTGCTTTCGGAATACGTCACGCACCGGCCTGTGTCGCGCGGCTCTGCGCCGGCGCCTGTGGGATACGCGTGGTTTGCCGTACACCGTTTTGTCGCGGTGGTTGCCGTAGCGCTTGTCGTAGTACTTTTTGGTGGAACGGTCTCATATGCCGCGGAGGGGGCGCTTCCCGGCGATGCGCTCTATGCGGTGAAAGTGGGCGTCAACGAGCCGCTTCGCGACACGTTCGCGCGCACGCCCGAACATAGAGCGACGCGGGAGGTTGATAAGGTGAATCGTCGGCTTGCGGAAGCGGAGACGCTTGCCGCAGAAGGGCGTCTCAATGCGGCGCTCCGTGAGGATATCGAAACGCGTGTCACTGTGCATCTTGCCGCGGCGGAAGCACGCGTCGCGATGCTCAAAACCGACACGGATATCGCCGAAACGCTTGATGCGACGCTTGACGTGCACGACAGTATCCTCGCCTCGCTTGGGGAAGACGAGGTGGACGGCGAGGAAGTGGGCGTGCTTCTTGCGCGCGTGCGCACCGTGACGTCTCTACGGGCACACGAATACGGAAGGAGCGGGGGCGAGGAGCCGCAGGCACCAATGATGGCGCTCCAGACACCGTCTCCCTCTGCGGACGAAGAAGAACAACAAGCGGCGGCGGAAAGCGGCGCAGAGGCGGACCTTGCGGCAGAGATAACGGAGGTGGGGGCGGAGCTGGATACACTCCAGGAACGTGCTCTCTTAGGGCGTCCCAACGTGCGCATTTCGGTGCGCGAGGAGGCGGAGCGTCTTCTCAACGCGGCTGACAGAGCGCTTGCGGATGCCGACAAGGAACTTGCGAAAGGAGAATTTGAAACAGCGGAAGAAAAACTCACACTCGCGCGGCGCGCACTGCACCGCGCGACGATCGTGCTCAACGCCGCACTGCGGCTTCCGGAGAACATCAAACTTTTTCCCGTCCGGCTTCCGGAAAACGGTAGTGACGCTGACGCGCAAAATGGCGACGGCGACGTTGAGAGCGCGTCGGTGGGGAGTGACCGAGAGGGCAATGACGACGGTGAAGACAGAGAAGAATCACGGCGCGGCTCGTCACGCGAAGACGACGATGGACGGACGCGAAGGGGAGCAGGTTGAGAATATCCTGAAATTTTAGGATGCGGATGGTTACTTACTCGTGAACCGGTACACGCCGTCCCAACGCTCGGGGGGCTGCTGTTTGAATTCCCGCGCCCGCTCAAGAAGGAGCGCGGACGGACCGTCTGGTTCTGTAGCGAGCGCCTCGTTGAATGCAGCGATTGCTCTGTCCCAGTCGCCCCGCTCGTACGCCGCCCGTCCGCGCTCATAGTGTTCAAAAAGTGTTTGGTGTGCGGGTGTCACGCCGCGCGCGATGAGCTCATAGAGGGCGCGCGGCTCGCTTTTGCCTTTGACCGCGACGCGGTCAAGGAGACGTGTGGGAAGGTCGGGTAGGGCGGCAATTGCGTCGCGGGTGTTTTCTCCAATAAGGATAGGGACGCCGTACGCTTTGGTGAGCCCCTCGAGGCGCGACGAGAAGTTCACTTCGTCGCCGACGATGGTGTAGTTGAAACGTTTCGCGGAGCCCATGTTACCCACGACGACCTCGCCCGTCGAGATGCCGATGCCGATGCGGATTTCCGGCTTACCGTCTTTCTTCCATGTTTTGTTGAGCATATCAAGTATGGCAATCATGGCGAGCGCTCCGCGGCAGGCGTGCTCCGCGTGCGTGGGGTCGTCAATCGGTGCCCCCCAGAACGCCATAATCGCATCCCCGATGTATTTATCGACGAGTCCGCGATGTTCCAAAATAGTGTCCGTCATTGCCGAGAGATATTCGTTGAGGCGCTCCGTGAGTTCTTCGGGCGAGAGCGACTCCGAGAGTGTGGTGAATCCGCGGATGTCGGAGAAGAGAATGGAGAGCGTTTTTCGTTTGCCCCCGAGCGAGAGCTTTGAAGGGTCGCGGACGAGTTCGTTCACAACCTCGGGTGCAAGGTAGTACTGGAACGTGGTGCGGATGAATTGTTTTTCGCGCGCCTCGGTTGCGTATTGGTACACGACGCCTCCCCCTGCGGCGAGGATGAACGCGAGCTCAAGATAGAGCACGGGAGTGACGAGATACACGCCGAAGAGCGCCGCCGCCACGAGGTAGATGAGGCCGACGCCGAGAGCGAACAGAACGATGAGCGGCAGGGTTTTTCGGATGAATGCCGCGAGAAGCGTTGCGAGAAATGCGGCGAGGGCGATGCCAAGGACACCCCACGGGCGCGGCAAATCGCGGAAGCGGCTCGGCGATTCAAGTGTCGCGAGCGCGTTCGCCTGAAACTCAACGCCCGGCATGAGCCCCACGGGCGTTTCAACGCTGTCTTTGAGGTCGGGCGCGGTGGCGCCGATGAGCACCGTTTTGTGAGCGAAAACGTCTTCGGGTACCGTACCCTCGAGCACGTCTATAAGCGAAATGGTCGGGAACGTTTCGGCAGGCCCCCGCCAATCAATTCGTGCGGTTTCGGGAATTACCGCAGTTTTTCCCGCAAGCGCTTCCGCGAAGCTCGGCCTACCGAGCGCCATGAGACGCACAGCGCCGTCCGCGTCGAGGGAGACATTCACCGCCCCGAGGGAAACGTTCTCTCCCGTGAGGGAAGGGAGCGGCCCGAAGCTGTTTCCGGTGCGCGGGTCTATAAAGAGTGGCAGGACGACGCGCCCCGGAAACGTCCGGAGCGCCTCCGCAAGCCGGTTATCGTCAAATGCGCCCACTCGCGACGGCTCCGCGAAATTAACGTCAATGCCGACGACCTCGGCCCTACGGAGGCGCGCGATGGCGTCGGCAAACACGGCGCGCGGCCACGGCCACTGACCGACTGCGCGCAAACTTCTGTCGTCAATCGCGATAATGAGAATGTCTCGCGGCGGGTCTTTTCGTATAACAAACCGGTCAAGGATATTTTCCTCGGCGGTATCAAGCGCTCCGGAGAGGTAGAGCGCTCCGGCGAGAAGGGCGGCGATGAGCGCGACGAGCGCGAGACCGATGTGCCGACGGTGGAGAAAAACACCCATGGTTTATTGTTGCCCTTGAGGATAGGCAACTGTGCCGGTGGGCTCACTGCCGTTTGCGCCTGCGGACTCTCTCTCGGGACTCGGCTCCGCGACGGAGAGGGCGTCGGAGAGCGTTGCGCGCACTCCCGCGGCGTTGACGACACTCACATCAAAGGTACCCGCGCTATTGAGGAGCCGTGCATCAAAGTAGAGCGTGCTGTCCTGCGGTATGAAAAATTCAGCGATACTTTGGGAACCCACAAAGACCTCTGTGACGTCGGTGAACCCCGAGCCGGTGAGGACAATATTGTCTTCTTCGCCCAACACCGCCGCCGAGGGGTTCACCTGGATGAGCGTGAGCGGAGGTGGCGGGGATATGTCGGGCTCCGCGGGCGGCATCGCGAACTCCGTGTCGATTTCTGCAGGCGGCTCCGCGAAGTCGGGGTTGTTGAACCCGAACCACTCGCTTGAAGTGTCTTCGGGCGAGAGCGGCTCTATGATGATGCCGTCCGTAAAGCTCACCGTCGCTTTTGAGCCCGCTTCAACGGTCTCAAGCGTGTTGGGAAGGCGCTCGCCGGTTTCGGGGTTCTTTTGTATGACATCCACACTATTCTCCGTTACCAGTATGCTCGTACTTGCGGCGCTCGCGTTCGTGCCGAATGAAGTGCCGCGCACCGCGGCAACCGCGTGCTGTGTTTCTATTTCGTAAAACTCCCCCTGTTCAAGCGATTTTTCAATGCGCGACCAGAGGTTTCCCGTATGGAGCGCGAGTGCGGTGCGCCCGGCGTCTCCCGCGGCGACGGTGAGCTCCGTGTTCTCGCCGACGACGGTGATGCTCGTACCCGGCGCCTCAATCAAGGCGCGCCCCGTATCGTCGGTGCGTACAATCGCGCCGGGGAAGAGCTCCATGCTACTGGTGGCGGCAGTAAAACTTACACTCGATGTTGCCCGGACAGAGAGCGCGGCGGAGAGTACGGTGAGGCGGGAGGGGAATGCCGCACCCTCGTTGGGTGTTTCCGCGTCACCGGATAAGAGAAGCCACGCGCCACCCGCGACAAGAAGCACTACGAGGGCAAGAACGGTTTTTGCCCACAGTTTCATGAACCTATCCTACGCTTCTCGCGGGTGCGGAGCAAGGAAAGGTGAAAGACCTGTTATTTTATTGCCAGACCGCGAGAATGATGCCCATCACAAGCAGATTTACGAGGTCGTAGCCGATGTTGAGGAAGTAGAGTTTCCACGGGCGCATCTCCCAGAGAACGGAGCCGAGCTTGGTGGTCACGAAGAAACCGAGCCAGACGAGAAAGCCGAGCGTGAGACCGCCGGTCACGCCCGCGACACCGAGTGAAGAAATGAGGTAGGCGAGCGTGAACGCGGTGACGAGCGCGCCGATGAAGCCAATGATATACGACTTCATCATCCCCTTCTTTTTACCCGCATCCATCTGTAGAGGGGTGATACCCATAAGCGCCATCCACGGTTTGCCGAAGAGCGGACCGTACCAGAGGGAGCCAATGCCCATGGCGACGATGCCCGCAACAAGGACAGCAAGATAGTTGATATCTCCAAACATACTGTTGTGTGTAACGGTGAGCTAGTAATGGCGACACTCTCTACTCTACACCATCCGAGGGCACTTTCCACACATACGTTTTTTGGCTACAATAGAGCATATTCTGCGGCTGCCCTGTCCTGTTAGACGCGGATGCTGTCTAATGGGATCAACGACCCCGCACCAAAATTTCGCTCCGCGGTAGCACAGCGGTAGTGCAGCTCCCTGTTAAGGAGTTGGTCGCAGGTTCGAATCCTGCCCGCGGAGCGAAGCATTGATGCGAAGTGGGAGGAGCAGCGAGCGTTCCAGCTTGCCCCGCCGGAGTTCTCACGAAGGAGGGCCCGCGGAGCCATTCGAGAAGTTCATGGCCCTGTGTCAGGCCCAGGGGCGGGCATTTTGTCTCTTTTCTCCAACAACAGAAGTCGAAGTCTGTGCATGCTGACCCGTGGTTTGTCGCACAAGCTAAAGTTGAAAATCTGATTTTGATAACGGAGGAGGCGGTGAGTAGTCCCAAGAGAATCCCGCAAGTCTGTACAGCCGTCGGCGTAAAATCCCTCAGTATTCTCGGACTGATTCAGGAAGAAGGTTGGAGTTATTAGGGAGCCACGCAAAAATTATATAATTTTGGTATGATAAAAAAGCGAGTACGCCGGTTCGCCTAACAAAATCTTTAATAATAACTTTGAGCCTATGGCAAAAGTAATCACAACCGAAGAATTGAAAAAGAAAATTGATGACCTGCTTGCCGGCAAGGCAGGGGGCGGAGATTTTTACCCCATTGATGCGCTCGCGCCGACAAGCTTTGCGGCGCGCCATATCCCCGGAGCAAAAAATGTTCCCAACGGTCTTCAATACGCGGAAAACTTTGAAAAGGTTGTAGGCGCGCCGAAGGACCTGCCTGCCGGCAGGCAGGCGCCTGAAATCATCGTCTATTGTTCGTCAAGCGGCTGTATGGCAAGCGTCCAGGCGGCTCATGCTCTTGAGGAAGCCGGATACACCAACGTTACCCACTACAAAGACGGCCTCGCCGGCTGGCAGAAAGCGGGATACGAATTTGAGGGAGAAGCGGCGGCATAGTCAGCCCTGCAAAAAATTTCAAAAATCATGAATCTTTTGCTCACCTCTAGCTCCTAACCTCCAGCGCCTACCACTGTCTGGTGTGGTATACTAAGATACGTTATTAGCCTTAAATGTACATAGTATGAAAAATACAGTTATTTGGATTGTTGTCATACTCGTTATTGTTCTTGCCATCTTTTGGTTCATGAATCGCCCTGACGGCGAAGTACCAACTGAAGAACAGGAGCAAGAACAAGAGGAGGAAGTGCAATCAGTCACCGTCTCTCTTAGTGAGCAAAATGACTCCGGCATGTCAGGGGTTGCTATACTTACTGAAGTAGAAGGAGGCACGCATGTTGCGCTTAATCTTACCGGGGCACCTGAAGGTGTAGCACAACCGGCACACATTCACACGGGTTCGTGTGCTGCTATCGGAGAAGTAGTGTATCCGCTTGAATCCCCAGTCAATGGCGTTTCCGAAACACTGCTCAATACTTCACTGGACAGCTTGCTCATAAGCCAGCTTCCACTTGCGCTCAATGTCCACAAATCTGCCGAAGAGGTAGATGTGTATGTTGCATGTGGGGACTTAGATTTAGGCTAATAGATAAACTCCAAGACGGTTTGTCGTCAGAAAATCCCCGTCTGCGCCAGCGGGCGGGGATTTTCTCCCTAGTTGTATTAAAAATACATACCTGCCTGTCCGGCAGGCAGGTATGTATTTCTTCTTGGGGGGTATATCCACACACTAGGTTTCCTGTGGTGTGAACACAAGCAAAGCTCGACAGGAAACATATTGACATCTGTTTGTTCCCGGGGTATCATCTTCCCAGACCATCCTTACGGGGTTAACCCCGCCGTGCTCGTCTCGGGCCGTGTGGGCCTCGGGATAATCGCACCTCACAACGGATTGTGAAACCAAGGAGGTTCTTCCGGTGAAGCACACGACTCTGATCGCACTCGCACTCCTCACCGTTCTCGCCGCTCCCCCCGCGTTCGCTCAGGAGGAGTCCATTCGCGTCGAGAGCACCGTTCTCGTGGACGAGGGGGTTGTCCAGGACCTCCGCTCGCCCGAGGTCCGGCTGTACGTCGTCCGGGAGTGGGGAGATCTGTGGTGGATCCGGCTGGGAACCTGCGAGCCACCGACATCGCCCACACTCGTGTTGCACTTCGAGCAAGGAGTCGGAACCCTCCAGGCGGTCCTGGCCGCCGAGGAAAGCTTCCTCTATGAGAGTACCGACGACCAGCCCAGTCGGGACTTCGCCGACCTCACGGAGGCCGCGGAGCACGGTTGCGAACCGCTCTCCCGCGAAGAATTCCTCGCGGAACTCCCGACGGAGCTCCGCGACCTCTTGGAGGGTACTTCCGCGGCCCCGGCCTACAACTACGAGATCGTGACGGTCGAGGAGGACGGCACCGTGCGGCTCTCTCGGAGTCCCGATCCTCCCACGCAGTGAGGCTCGGGGCGGCGACCCTGTGTTCTTTCGTTACCCCGCGCTTCGGACACCGAAGCGCGGGGCGAACTCGTTTTATCTGGTGTGAGTGTTCCTGCCTGCGGGGTCATTATTTTTCACTCAAGATAGACCAAAGAACCTTTTACTGGTTTAATTGGGTCTATGTCTACACGGAAGAACATATTTCTTTGGGCTTTATACGACTTCGCAAACTCAGTAGTTTCAATTGTATTTTTTCTTTATTTCTCACAGTGGATTGTTATTGACCAAGGTGTTGCAGACATCTGGTTTAATCTTGTTTTTACCATAGCCGCAGTGCTTTTGTTACTCTCTGTTCCTACCACGGGGGCATTGTTAGATAAATACTGGAGACGTATTACTGGTCTGCGCTATACCACGTTTGGTACCGTCATTTCGTATGGACTATGCGGTGTTCTCGCTATTTTGGGATACGGTGTTCCAGCCCTCATATTGTTTGGAGTCGGTTGGTATATCTATCTTCTTTCTTTCACGTTTTATACTCCTCTTCTCAATGACATAGCGTCCCCCGAAAGACGTGGCCGTGTTTCGGGTTACGGTATAGCGGCGAATTACTTAGGACAAATAGCCGGCTTGATACTTGTTCTACCGTTTGCCACGGGGAGTGTTAACTTATTCGGGGGTTCTCTTAGGGCCGAGACGTTATTGCCTTCCGTGGTTGTATTTTTGTTGCTTGCTTTACCGATGCTTATTTTCTTTAAAGAACCACACAAAGAGCAAAAATCATTTTCGTTGTCAGTAGAAATCAAGCAATCATTGGTGAAGACCAAGGAACTTTTTATGGTCTCTGGCGTTCTCGCTTTTTTCCTAGCGTATTTTTTCTTTAACGACGCTATTTTGACCGCGGCTAACAACTTCTCCATTTTCCTTGAACAGGTGTGGAAGGTTCCTGATACTACCAAAACGTATATACTTCTCGGGATCCTAATTACTTCTGCGATTGGTGGGCTTGTATCTGGTCCGATTGCAGACAGATTTGGTCACAAAAAGACGCTTATTGTTATACTCTCTGGGTTGGTTGTCATTTTGCCGTTTATTGCTTGGGTAAGTAACTTTACCCTGTTTGTCGTCGCCACTGCGCTAATGGGGCTGTGGTTTGGCTCAAACTGGACAGTGTCTCGTTCATTGATGAGTCACCTTGCTCCGACAAGTGGGCACAACCTCACGTTTGGATATTTTGGTTTAGTAGAACGAGCATCGTCTTTAGTGGGCCCTGTCGTATGGGGACTCATAGCCACAAATCTTGTGTCTATAGGGCCTACGAGGTATAGAATAGCAGCAACAATCGTAACGCTGTTCATTCTCTTGGGTCTGGTTGCGATGAGGAAGGTCCCTAAGGGAGCTTGAACTTTTCACAATCTCGTGGTAGAATGAACCTAACCGAGAAAGAACCCTTGTTTTGGTCCTTTTGAAGGTATTGTAATGCAGACATCGAGAACTCACAGAGGAAAACGCCCGGGTCGGGAAGGGCGTCCTTTTCACCACGGGCGGAGGGGACAACCCTCGCGCGCGCCCTTTCGCGCGCGCGGTCAGGGCGGACAGCGAGGGCGAAAGCGCTTTTTATCAGAGCGGATTGACGTCTCCCGCTACATCAACAAGGCGGTCATTACCGAGGCGGTGGAGCACTTTGTTCCCGAGCACCGGTTTGCCGACTTTGCCATTGACGCGCGCCTCAAAGCGGCTATTGCTAAAAAGGGCTACACGGAGCCGACCCCCATCCAAGACCGCACTATTTCGCACATTCTCCGCAGGGAAGACGTGGTGGGGATTGCCAACACCGGCACGGGGAAAACCGCGGCGTTCCTCGTTCCCTTGATTGACAAGATATTGAAACACAAAGACGAGCGAGTACTCGTTATGGTGCCGACGCGCGAGCTTGCCCAGCAGATTGAAGGGGAACTTCGCGGCTTTGCGGCGGGGCTCTCCGTTCACGGCGTGGTCTGCGTCGGGGGCGTCGGCATCGGCGCACAGATGGCAGGGCTTCGCCGGAGACCGCACTTCGTCATCGGGACGCCGGGACGGCTCAAGGATCTTCTGGAACGCAAGGCGCTCTCGCTTGCCGATTTCCGGACCGCTGTCTTGGACGAGGCGGACCGCATGCTTGATATGGGATTTGTGCATGATATGCGCAAAATCCTCTCGCTCCTCCCGTCGCCGCGCCACACGCTCTTCTTTGCCGCGACGTTTTCGCGCGAGATTGAAAAGCTGGTGGGGGAGTTTCTGCGCACGCCCGTGCGCGTGAGCGTCAAGACACAGGAAACCGCCGCATCCATTGAGCAGGACGTGGTACGCATACCGCCCGGAAAGCAGAAGCTGGACGTACTCTATGACCTTTTGATACAACCCGCCTTCAACAAAGTGCTTGTCTTCGGACGCACCAAGTGGGGCGTTGAAAAGCTTGCTAAAGCACTTGTGGCTAAGGGGATACGCGCGGAGTCCATTCATGGCAACAAGACACAGGGCAGGCGCCAGCGGGCGCTTGACCTCTTTAAGCGCGACCACGTGCAGGTCTTGGTGGCAACCGATGTCGCGGCGCGCGGGCTTGATATCGTGGGCGTGTCGCACGTCATCAACTTTGACCTGCCCGCGTCGCACGAGGACTATATTCACCGTGTCGGCAGAACGGGACGCGCCGGGAAACGCGGCACAGCACTCACATTCATTGACTAACGTGCGCGGCGGAATGTCGTTGTTCTGCATTTTCTCGGAGTGCTGGCCGGTAACCCCTTCAGGAGAAACGGCGGTGATGCCAAGTGGGCATCACAAAGAACTCTTGTTTTTGAACGGTATGATATACTGGACTGGTATCGGTCGGTATTACTACACTAACTACACATACTATATTATGATGAAGCTAACGTGCAAAGACCTTAACCCCAACTCAACGTGTCATTATGAGGCGCACGGGGAGACCGCCAAGGAAGTCGCGGAGAATATGATGGCGCATGCTACGGCAGAGCACGCCGCAGATTTGGAGAAGATGGGTATGTCGGATGAAGAGATGATGCAGCTGCTTGAGTCAAAGGCGCATGAGTAACATTTGCGCTTCCGTGTTACGGAGGTGGTTTGGGAAATTGTCAGTGTAAAATACTTTAGGGAAGTATGAATGAACACAACGCTTCAGATATGAAACAAGAGGAGTCCCCGCAAGGAGCCGCTCCTCAGCAGAACACGGGTGGAAACAGAACACTTATGAGTGTTCTGGCCTACATCGGACCGCTTGTTATTATTTCGTATCTGTTCGCGAAGGATAATCCGTTTGTAAAATTTCACATCAAGCAGGGGCTGGTACTCTTCGTCATTGAAATTGTCGCGTGGTTTCTCGGTATGATGGTGTGGGTGCTCTGGCCGCTCGTCAACATCGTGAATCTCATCACCCTCATACTTTCCATTGTCGGCATTGTGAACGTGGTGAAAGGGAGAGAGAAAATGCTCCCGCTCGTGGGTTCGCTCGCCAAGCACTTCCCGATATAATCCGCCTACGGCATGAGCTTGCCCACGCGAGAGGACGCGGAGAAGCTTCTTGATGCGCATGTTGCCGATGCGTACCAACGGTACCACGCGCGAATGGTTGCCGTTGCCATGGAGGGCTACGCAGGACTCTACAACGAGGACGCGGAGTTGTGGTATCTCACGGGGCTCTTGCACGACATTGATTTTGAGAAGCACCCGAATGAACATCCGGCGCGGGCGCTCGCATGGTTTCACGAGTGGGGATATCCCGATAGTGTGATACACGCGGTAGAGGCGCACGCGCACGGGTACAACAATTTCACAACACTACCAGAGACGAAGCTTGCCGCGGCGCTTCTCGCATGCGACGAAATTAGCGGCATTTTCTACGCGTACCAAAAACTGAATCCCGTCCCGTTCGGTACTATGAAGGTTTCGTCAATCAAAAAGCGGCTGAACGAGAAATCATTTGCCGCCAAAATTGAACGGGGGAGTATCTACCTTGGCTGTGAAAAACTCGGCGTTGACCTTGATACGCACATCGGTAACCTCATTCGATTTTTCTCCGCGCTCGACGCATAACGCACCATGCTTGCTGTCTTAAGAGTTGTTGTCCTCGCGGTCATATTCATTGCGTTCGGCGCGTGGTACGCGTACGATGTGCCCGCGCCGCCGGAACCTGCCGCGTTTCGGGAGGTGTCTACTGCGGATGTTGCGGTTGACACGATTGTGCCCGATGGCGCGCCCGCAGCGCCCGCTTCTGCTCGACAAGCCGAGCGGCGACCGTCAGGATGGTCGCTCCTCTACGACTCGGCGCTCTCCGCCGACGCTATTGTGGCGCTCACCAACGCGGAGCGTCGTGCGACGGGGCTCGCCGCGCTCACCCCAAACAGCGCGCTCGCGCAGGCGGCACTTGCCAAGGCAGAGGACATTCTCGCGCGCGGCTATTTTGAGCACATCGCGCCCGACGGCACCCGCCCGGCCGACCTCGCCCTCCGCGCGGGATATCCGTACATCCTTATCGGTGAGAACCTCGCGCTCGGCGAGTTCAAGAGCAGTGAAGAGGTGGTCGCAGGCTGGATGGAAAGCACGGAGCACCGCGAGAACATTCTCCACGAGCGGTATCGTGATATTGGCGTCGCGCTTCTTGAGGGAGAATTTGAAGGCGAGGAGCTTTTTGTTGCGGTACAGGAGTTTGGTATGCCCCGCTCTGCGTGTCCCGAGCTCCCGACGACGCTCGGCAATATTCTTGCAGCGTATGAGGTGGAGCTTGACGCACTCCGTTTGCGACTCAACGACGAGTATGCGGCACTTGACGCGACCGAGAAAAAATACGGCGGAGCGTACGGAGAACGCGTTGACGCGTACAACGCCGCGGTGGAAGCGTTCAACTGGCTTCTGATGACGGTGAAAGATCGTACCGTGGAGTACAATGACCAAGTCCGTGCGTTCAACGTGTGTGTTGAGGGGATATAACAGGAGAGGATTGTGTGTTATAGTCACGTTTGTAAAAGAACCTGCTATGCGTAAGCTGTCTCAAGATACACAATTTGCCGTTCTCGGAGCGGTCATTGTGCTTGGCGCGCTCGGGTATGTCATCTACGACCTCTCCGCGGACCGGACGGCGCTCCAGAGCCGCGCTCGAGAACTTGAAGGGAAACTTGCCGAAACGGAGGAGATGCTCGCAGAGTCGGAAGAGGAGGGGAGACAACTCGCCGAGGCACTTGAAGCGGAGCAGGAACGCCTGCGCGATTTGGGCGAACAGGTGGAAGAAATTACCGGCACGGTGGGGAACTTGGAAAAACTTGCCGAGCTTGCTCCGGAACTTCTGCAGAAATATTCCAAAGTGTATTTTTTGAACGAGCATTTCGCGCCGGAACGGCTTACGGACATTGACGCCGAGTTTCTTTACGACGAGAGCCGGGAGGAACAGGTGGACAGACGCGTCTGGCCGTTCCTTGAGGACTTGCTTGAGGACGCGCGACGCGACGGCGTGGAACTCTACGTTGTTTCCGGCTATCGCTCATTCGGCACGCAGGCGGCGGTAAAGTCAAACTATGTCGTGCAGTACGGAAGCGGCGCAAATACGTTCTCGGCGGAGCAGGGGTACTCGGAACACCAACTCGGTACCACGGCGGACTTCATTACCACAGGCATCGGCGGAACGCTTTCGGGTTTTGAGAACACGGAAGCGTACGACTGGCTTCTGGAGAACGCACACAAGCATGGTTTTACGCTCTCGTACCCCGAGGGGAATGCTTTCTATATCTTTGAACCGTGGCACTGGCGTTTTGTCGGACGCGACCTCGCGCGCGACTTGGACCGCAAAAATCTTCACTTCTACGACCTGCCGCAGACGGAGATAGACACGTATCTTTTGGAGATTTTCGATTAACGCGAGAAGCCACAATGACTGGCGCGTTTACTCTCAAGAGCCCCGCGTTTGCCCACAACGGTGTGATTCCCGCGAAGTACACCTGCGACGGAGAAGATGTGAGCCCACCGCTTGCGTGGGAGAATATTCCGGAGGGGATACGGTTTTTGGTGCTTATCATGGACGACCCCGACGCGCCGCGCGGCACATGGGTTCACTGGATTGTATTCAACATTCCGCCCGACACAGCCCGTATTGAAGAGGGGAAGGAGCCGGAAGGGGTTTCAGGGAACAACAGCTGGCTCACGTTGGGGTATGGCGGCCCGTGCCCGCCCGAGGGTGTACATCGCTACTTCTTTAAGCTCTACGCGCTTGACACCATGCTTGACTTGTCCGAGGGGGCGACAAAGGCGGAGGTTGAAGCGGCAATGACAGGACACATACTCGCAGAAACGACGCTCATAGGATTGTACGAGCGGAGCTAGTTTCTGCGAGAAATTCGAAGCACGAAATCCGAAGCTCGAAACAAATCATAAATTCCAATGTCTAAAACAGTGAGGGTGAAGGTGACGCCGGGAGCGAAGAAAGAGTTGGTTGAAAAGGTGTCGGATGATATGTTTCGTGTCGCGGTGCGTGAGGAGGCGGAGCGGAATCAGGCGAACATCCGAGTGCAGGAACTTCTTGCGCGGCAGTTTGCGGTATCGGTGCAAAACGTTAGAATAGTGGCGGGGCATCATTCCCGAACGAAACGGTTTGAAATCAATGTGGAGTCAGTACCATCTCTAAGAGTTTATGATAAACACAAACATCAAAGCGACCAACATTGAGCTTACGCCCGCAATCAGGGCGTATGTGGAGGAGAAGGTGGTGATGCTTGGAAAGCTTATTGACCCGAATGATACGATTGCGCGCGCGGACGTTGAGGTCGGACAAACGACGAAACATCACCAGTCGGGCGACATTTTTCGCGCGGAAATAAATCTTCACATCGCGGGGGCGGATTTGCGCACCGAGTCAGAGCGGGAAGATCTCTACGCGGCAATAGATGAAGCAAAGGATGAGCTCATGCGCCAGCTACGAAAGGAAAAGACGAAGCGCACCGATCTCGTGCGCAGAGGCGGACTCGCATTGAAACGCATGCTTCACCGATTTAGCCGTTCTAACGAAGCTGAAGACAATGTCTAAGACCATACAACTACTTGTGTCGCTTGCAGGCGCCGTTGTGGTGCTTGCGGTGATACTTGGATTCCTGCATTATCTACAACGCGCCGACACGTCGCCGGCGGTTGACACTGATACACGTATGGAAAACGATGTACAAGCACAACTTCCTCGCGCCGTGCTGAAGACGAGCAAGGGAACGATTGAACTGGAATTGTTTGAAGGGGAAGCACCCGAGACGGTCGGCAACTTCATCGCGCTTGCCGAGGACGGTTTTTATGACGGGACGAGATTTCACCGCGTGATACCAAACTTTATGATTCAAGGGGGCGACCCGCTTTCCAAAGATGACGACCAGAAAGAACTGTGGGGAACGGGTGGGCCGGGGTACATGTTTTCCGACGAGTTTACGGAGGAACTCTCTAACGTGCGCGGGACGATTGCCATGGCGAATGCGGGACCTGACACCAACGGGAGCCAGTTTTTCATCAACATTGTCGACAACACGTTCTTAGATGGCAAGCACGCGGTATTCGGGCGCGTCGTCGACGGAATGGAGATCGTGGATGCAATTGTAGGTGTACCGACCGAGGGGCCTGACCGCCCCGTTGACGACATCGTGCTTGAGAAAGTGACTATTGAGAGGTAGGTTCGTTTCGCCGAAGGAAGCTCTCGTAGTCCATTTCATGTTTCCCTTCGGGGATGACTTTCTTGATGGTGAGCTTGCCGTCACGATAGTTTGCGTCGGTGATTTTAACGCGTACTTTTTTGCCGTTCTTCTCGGCAAAAAAGTACGCCTTGGGCCATGCATCATATGCCTGTATTGTGAGAAAGTTTTGATACGGGTTGTCGTTGAGGTCAATGTGTGCATCTTCTTTTTTAATAAGTTTGCAATATGTTGCTTCGTTGTGGTCTTGCTGCACCGCCGCAATTTCACCCGCAACCCATCTGGGTATGGTGTCGGCAAGCAGTTTGCCCCCGGTGTGAGCCAGTATTTTTGCTAATGTACTGGCCCGCAACGGCCACTCCTCATTTTTAATTTTTACTTTTTCATTTTGTACGACTGGCCCATGGTCCATCTCCTCGTCGATTTGCATGATGGTAACACCGACGTTACGGTCGTCACTGAGAATCTGTGTCTCCACAGGTGACGGTCCGCGGTATTTCGGCAGAAGCGATGGGTGTACATTCAAAACACCGTGTTTCGGGACGTCAGTGACCGTCCGTGGAATGATTTTGCCGTAGGCGGCAACGATAAACAACTCTAAGTCATACGTCTTAAGTTTTGAGAGAAAGCCAGGGTCGTTCAGTTTTTTGGGTTGAAGTGTGGAAATGCCGTGTATGTCTGCCCACACTTTGACCGGTGGCGGGGTAAGCTTCAAGCCGCGCCCTTTCGACCTGTCGGGCGCGGTTACAATGATGGCGGGTAGCAAGCCTGCACGCTCAAGTTCGTCAAGAACGATGACGGCAAACTCCGGCGTTCCAAAAAATGCAAAGGGGATGTTTTCTGAAGCTTTCATGATACATTCGGTTGTCTGAAACATTCTAATATTCTATAGAATATTAGAATGTTTCAGCGTGGTTACGATGTCTTATGTCTCTGTTTTTTCAGAAAGTTTATAAACATCTTTTGCCTTATCGGTGTAGAGGACGCCGTTGAGGTGATCTATCTCATGCTGGAAGATTTGCGCGAGAAGCCCCGCTCCTTTGAGCGTGAAGGGCTTACCTGTCGCGTCGTATGCCTCAAGGGTTGCCTCAAGGGCCCGCTCCACCCTCCCCTGAAGCCCCTCAACGGAAAGACACCCTTCTTCAACCCACGCCGTTTCCTTCGAAGTATTAGTTAGTCGGGGATTGATAAAGACCAAGTCGGGATGCTTCTCGACTATCTCTCCTTTGTTGTCTCGCCGTGCGAAGAGCGTACCTGATACGATGAACATCCGGAGTGACTCTCCGATTTGCGGAGCGGCGAGCGCAACGCCGTGATGCTCACGAGCAAGCACTTTGGACATTTGTTCGGCAAGCGCCGAGATTCGCTCTCCACCAAGTTCACCGGTCTCAATTTCGGCGGCTCTTTTCCGAAGAACCGGGTTATCTTTCTGGATAATGTCAGTCATGGGGAAAGTATACAAAGTACACGAGCTTAAAACAAAAAGCCCGCGCCGTGGAAGGGTCCAGCGCGGGGGGGGAGGGCTCAGACCCCGGGCGGTGTGCGCCATCGCCAGTTGCGGAGTCTGAACCAGCTCACATTTTAAATCCGCTATTTTTATTTGTCAACACACTCGTTGTGGTATAACAAACCAATGGGAAAGGGGCAAAAAAGGATTTTCGTTGCCATGAGCGGAGGGGTTGATTCTTCAGTTGCGGCAGCTTTGCTCAAAGAATCCGGGCATGAGGTAACCGGAGTGTTCATCAAGGGCTGGTATCCGGAGTGGCTCCCGTGCAATTGGCGCGAAGAGCGCCGTGACGCGATGCGGGTTGCAACACGGCTCAGCATCCCGTTTGAGACGTTTGACTGCGAGGACGCGTACAAAAAGAATGTTGCCGATTACATGATTGCCGAATACCAAACAGGGCGGACGCCTAATCCCGATGTTGTATGCAACAAAACCATCAAGTTCGGCGCATTTTTCGACGAAGCCCTGCGGTGCGGTGCCAACATGATTGCCACAGGGCATTATGCCCGACTTCGTCAGGCAAAATCAAAAAATAAAAATCAAAAAGTAAAAATCGAACTGTTGACTGGGGTGGACGAGAACAAAGACCAGAGTTATTTTCTCTGGGCGCTCTCACAGAAGGTTCTGGGACGGACGTTTTTCCCGGTGGGTGATTACACGAAGCCGGAGGTGCGGACAATTGCAAGACGGTTCGGACTTCCAACTGCGGAGAAGAAAGAAAGCCAGGGGCTTTGTTTCCTTGGTCATGTGGATGTGCACGAGTTTCTCGGTCACTATACAACGATTGTACAGGGTGATGTTCTGGATACATCGGGCCGCGTTATTGGGAAGCACAAAGGAGCGATTGTGTACACACTTGGACAACGCCACGGATTTACGATTACTTCGCAGCGTTCCGACGAAGGCAAGCATTACGTTGTGGCGAAGGACATGAGGCGCAACACAATAACCGTATCGGAACGTTTACAGGAAGAACACGCGGTTTCCGAGGTAGCGCTTGCGGAAGCGAACTGGATTGGCGCGGAGCCGCGCGTGGGCATGTCGTATATGGCGCGCTTTCGGTACCGGCAGAAGCTCCAAAGGTGCACGATTATCGAGGCGGCTGCCGCAGGTGCGCGCATTCGTTTTGACACGGTACAGACGGCAGTGTCGCCCGGTCAATCATTGGTACTTTATGACGGCGAGGTGTGCCTTGGCGGCGGGGTCATTGTCTAGTGAGTAGTGTGTAGCGGAGACGTTTGTTTTTTGCTATACTACACACTACTTACTACCTGCCTGCGCAGGCTGGTTTACCACACACTAAAACATGACCGTGAAACAGATCATCATTCTTATTATTGTCGTCATTCTGCTCGGTCTTGTTGTGTGGGGCGGATTTGTCTTTGTCGACAGAAACTCGCTGGTTACTGATGAGTTTACAGCTCCGACAACGACGGACCGCAATCTTGACGGCGACGACACGCGGCAGGAAAAACTCACCATCACGCACGAGTACTCGGGGGGCGTACATCACTATGCCGGGGTGGTGACGGTACCCACGCCATGCCACGCGCTCACCACTGATGCCACGGTTGCCGAATCGTTCCCGGAGCAAATCCGCATAGTGCTGACAACCACGGCTCCGGCACCGGACACTGTCTGCATACAGGTGCTTGACCAGGAATCGTTTGAAGTGACGGCGCGGGCAAGTGCGGGCGCGCTCCTCGTCGGCGTGACGCTTGACGGCATTTCGCTACCGTTTGAGATTTTTGAGGAAGCGAAGGGATAACGATACGCACAATGGTACTTGTCACTAAGGCAAACGGAGAGGAGGAGCTGTTTCAACCCGATAAGTTAAGGCGTTCGCTTGAACGTGCCGGTGCCCACGCGGAAACGGTTGCGCGAATCGTGACGCGCGTTGAAGGCGAACTGCGCGACGGCATGACTACGGCGGAAATTTACCGACACGCCTTTGAGCTGCTCAAACGTGAAGAAGATAAACCTATTGCCGCGCGGTACTCACTCCGGCGCGCCATCATGGAACTTGGCCCCTCGGGGTTTCCGTTTGAGTCGTTTCTTGCTGAGCTGTTCCGTCAAGAGGGATACCGCGCCACGACGAACGTGTATCTCTCTGGAAAATGCACCGAACATGAGATTGATGTGCTTGCGGAAAATGACGCGAGGGTTGTTGCGGTAGAAGCGAAATTTCACAACGAATCAGGATACAAGACCGACCTGAAGGGTGTACTCTATGTCAACGCGCGTGCGGGAGACCTTAAAGAAACACATTTTGACGGCAAGGAGACTTCCGGCAAGGAGGGGGCGGTGTGGCTTATCACCAATACGAAGTTTACCCACAACGCGATTCGCTACGCAGAATGTGCAGGGCTTACTATTATCGGGTGGACCTATCCACACCACGGCAACCTGCACGACCTCATAGACGCGTCGGGACTGCACCCAGTTTCCTGTCTCACGACGCTCTCCCAGGCACAGAAAAATCTCCTGCTTGAGCGGCGTATCGTGCTCTGCCGATTTCTCATGGAGCATCCGGAGACTCTTCAAGAAATCGGGCTCTCCGCCGCCAAAACCGACACCGTTATTCAAGAAGCCCGCGGGTTGTGCGCTCCTCGAAGGTGAGGTAGAATCAGGGTATGAACAACAAACACCGGGGAGAGCGGACATCGTCCAACAATCAGCCGTATCGGGACAACAACCGGAACAATGTGTCGGCGCCAACACTCTTTCCGAAACCGAATATGCAAAACGGATCATCGCGCGCCACGTGGCGTATAGTCATTGGAACACTTATTGGTCTCATAGTCGGGTTTGTTGCCGGAGCGCTCATATTCCGAGGTGTCACATCCGTGACCGATACGACGGACACAGACAACATAGATGGGGATGGAAACGAAGCCTCGGGGAGTGTGGTTGTGACACCACAGACAGGTGGGGATGCCGATCCAAGCGGGAGAGTCATTCTTCCGGAGAGCGGGGCGACCAGTGCGGATGTGGTGCTCGTTAAGGACCAACCTGCGGGGGAATCGGTATTTCTTTCCCGTGTGGGGCTTTCGGTGCCGGGTTGGGTAGCTATTCAGGAAGACAGTGACGGAGAGCCGGGCAACATTCTCGGTGCTCAGCGTTTTGACGCCGGGGTATACCAAGGGACGGTAAAATTGCTACGTCAGACGGAGGTGGGGGAGCGGTACCATGCAACGCTGTGGCGGGACAACGGCGACAAACTCTTCAATTTTGAAACGGACACATTACTCACGAGTGCAGAGACGATGATGTTTGAAGTGTACTAAGGTCAGTGAATAGTTTGTCGTCGGTGATGAGTAGCGTGGCAGGAAATATGCAGAAACTGAATGTACAAGGAATCGGCGTGGCGCTCGGCATCACGTGGGCGCTCGGGTGCTTACTCATCGGACTCTCGGCGCTTGCGTTTGGCTACGGTGCAGAATTTGTTGCGGCGGTCGGTACGTTTTATATCGGCTACGCGCCGACACTTCTCGGCGTACTCATCGGCACGGTCTGGGGATTTGTGGATGCGTATATCGGCGGTGTCATTTTTGTGTGGCTGTATAATAAATTTACGAAATAAATGGAGGCTCTCGGCACATTTGATATATCCGTAGTTGTACAGTTTCTTATCGCGCTTCTCTTGGGCGCGCTCTTGGGGACGGAGCGGACGCTTGCCCACAAGAAAGCGGGCATGCGTACCTACGGGCTGGTGTCTATGGGCTCGTGCCTTTTTGTAGTGACCTCGCTTATTTTCTTTGTAACGTTTGGCGCGGCGGCAATGCCGGAGCTGATGCGGGTGATTGCGGGTATCATCACCGGAGTCGGGTTTCTTGGGACCGGAGTAATTATCTTTAAGGACACGGAGCTTACCGGTGGGCTCACGACCGCGGCGGGACTCTGGGTTGCCGCTGGCATCGGCGTTGCGGTGGGGTTCAAACTCTATGCCGTCGCGGCGCTTGCAACGGTACTCACACTTCTCACCTTCACTATCTTTTGGTATTTGGAAAATCGGGTGAAGGACATTACGAACGGGCACGAGGGCTAGGAAAGATTTGCCATAGGCAATCTTTGATTTTTTCTCTTCTACCTGCTATATTGGAACCTGGAGTTAGGCGGTCTTTCCACACAACCAACTTCTATGGAGGCAGGTATGCGAGTACTCAAACTGCACCCGGCCTCTAGAGAGGCGCTCAGGATTCTGCGCCGGCAGGAGGGGGGTATTTCGACCATACATCTTCACACCGCGCTTCTGCGGAGGAGATTCATCCCTCTCCATTTCATACAGCAGCGCAGTCTGCTAGAGAGGGCAGATTTCATTAGAGTCAAGGCTGCTCAAATCTCTGACAGAGATGTCGATGGTGGTCGCGGTGACGTAGGCACCGCGCGTGACGAACGGGAGGTGCTCTTTCCCGGAGGGCGGCTTCTGCAGCTGTCGGGGGAAGTACCCAGGGGGCTCCGACTGCCGCCGGGAACATCGGAGCCGCTCCTTCCGCTCGAGCCACCTAAGGGAGCAAGAGTCCGCTCTTCTCGCGAGGCGCTTCGACCGGTAGCGGTACGGGGGAGGCGGCCGCGGGGAATAGCGAAGCTTCTCCGCGAGTTGGAAGCAAAAAAAGGGGAGTGACGCGTGAACGGTCGCCGGCAGTTCTACTGCATTTCGGCGACCCTCTTTTTCTTTGTGCTATACTGGCGCGATGGCTGACTACGGTTACTACAAACGCACCAGGGGGCTTTTTGACCCTCTTCGGCATGGCTTAGGTCACGCGTTGCCCAAGGAGCCCTTCAGACTCTCACGCTCAAAAATTGACCTTTTTTGGGAGTGCCCGCGCTGTTTTTATCTTGATAGGCGGCTTGGCGTGCCGCGCCCGTCACTGCCCGGCTTTACCCTGAACATTGCCGTTGACCACTTGCTGAAAAAAGAGTTTGATACGCATCGGGCGAAGGGGGACCCGCACCCCTTGATGACCGAGTACAAGATTGACGCGGTGCCGTTCGCGCACAAAAAACTGGACGTCTGGCGCAACAATTTCAAGGGGGTTGAGCGTTTGCACACGCCGACCAATTTTCTGGTCTTCGGCGCTATTGACGATGTGTGGGTCAATCCAAAAGGAGAGCTCCACGTTGTTGATTATAAAGCCACCAGCAAGGCGGAGAAACCGGACCTTGAGGGATTCTGGCAGCAGGTATACAAGCGGCAGATGGAAGTGTACCAGTGGCTCATGCGCGGCAACGGTTTTGAGGTGTCTGACACGGGCTACTTTGTGTATGTCAACGGGCGCAAGGACGCAGAGGCGTTTGACGGTAAGCTTGAGTTTGACGTGGACATCATTCCGTACACAGGCGACGACGGTTGGGTGGAGCGAACACTTCTAGATGCTCAAAAAGCACTTGAGGCGGATGTGATTCCGGAGGCAGGCCAACACTGCGAGTACTGTCCGTATCGACAGTATGCGGGTGAATCAATCAGGGAGACACTCGCTGTCCATACGAGAGGAGAAAAACAACATAAACAAAAAAAGGGGGGACAGAAAGAAACACCATTTTGAGTATTATGAAGAATCAAAACTTTAAAGAAAGGGTGTTGAAGGTCGTGGCGCGGATTAAGCGAGGGAAGGTTCTCACATACAAACAAGTGGCGACGCGTGCTGGGAACCCGAGGGCGGCGCGCGTAGTGGGGAATATTATGAAGCAAAACTATGACCCGAAGATACCGTGCCACCGGGTGATACGGAGTGATGGGGCTATGGGTGGCTACAACCGCGGTGGTGCAACCAAGAAACGGGCGCTTCTTAAAAAAGAAGGTGCGGCTTAAGAACACTGGACACGGAGGTTAAGCAGGCAACACTTTTTATTCTCTGTGGTGAGGCGTTCTCTGGGAAATCAACGCTTGCCAAACGCGCTGCGGAACGTTACAATGCCGAGGTAATCGGTCGGGACAGAATCTATTTTGCACTTGACGATATTCTCGTTCTTGAGGATACGCCGGAGGATGACGATGATGCACTGTGGAACAATCTCTGGCCGATAGCCGTGCAGGGTGCTCGAAACCAGCTCTTGCTTGGTAAATCGGTAGTGTTTGATGATAACTGTCTTCACCTACACCAACGGGACGAGCTTCGTGCTGTTGCAGAAAAAAGTGATGCAAAGAGCGTACTTATCTACCTTGATATACCAGATAAGGTTCTCAAAGAACGGAAAGAGAAGAATAAGATAACCAAAGAACGACATGATGTACCGTCTGCATGGCTTAAAGAAGATGAGAAGGTATTTGAGCGCCCGACTGCTACAGAACGTCCGATTATTTATACTCCAGATACCGACCTAGAGGGATGGTTTAAGAAAATAGATGAGATTTTCTAATACACCCGCGGACACCCAGGGTTATTTTAACCACAGTGTTATTTGCTATACTGTTTTATGCGGCTAGTGCCTAGTCGCTAGACGTTACATCATGGTCATTCAATACCACGGATTGGAGTCGTTCAAAGTACAATTCGGCGACACCACGCTTGCGTTTAACCCTGTTTCTAAAAAGTCCGCGCACAGGTCAACGAGTTTTGGCGCCGACATCGCGCTCGTGTCGCTTAATCATCCGGACATGAACGGCGTGGAAACCGCCGCACGCGGCGACAAGAACCCGTTTGTCGTTTCCGGACCCGGTGAGTATGAGATCAGTGGCGTCGCCGTGCGCGGCCTCCCGTCGACGTCACACTACGGCGGCAGTAATGGTATCAATACGATATACCTCGTGACCCTTGAAGGAATGTATCTCTGCTTTCTTGGGACACTCGGCGAGGGGGAGCTTCCGAGCGCTATTCAAGAAGAACTCGATGAGATTGATATTCTCTTCATCCCGGTCGGCGGCAGTGGGGTCCTTGATGCAAAGGCGGCGCATAAGCTCTCCACCAAACTGGAGCCACACATTGTTGTTCCGATGCACTATACCGACACTTCGCTCAAGCAGTTTCTGAGAGAAGAAGGAGAAAGCAACGGCACTCCGGTTGACAAACTGACGCTCAAACAAAAAGACCTCGTTGGAAAAGAGGGAGAAATTATTGTTCTTAAGACACTGTAGTGTTTGAGTTCATACACAAATTGCAGAACAGGCCGGAATCGACCCGTCGACATTTTGCTTTTGTTGCCTCGCTTCTGATAACGCTTGCTATCGTGGGCGTGTGGCTCACAACGATTCCAAGCCGTACCTCATTGGAACGACGTGTCCGCGTGGAAAATACCGACGTGACCCCACTTCGCTCGCTTACTGATAGTTTCTCTGGGCTGTTCTCAAACGTGCCAGAGCACGTGAAAAACTTCACCGGTATGTTTACACAACCCGCACCCGTGGCAACCAGTACGGGCGCAGGCCTCGCGAAGCCGCCTGCGGGGTTGCCGGGACAAAATGACTCAAGTACTACTACGGATACACAGGACACGGCGACGCTCGTGGAACCGGATTTACCAAGAGAAACAGGCAACTAATCATATGTGAGAATCCACCCGTAATCCCCATGCTTCGGGCTGTTTTTGACTGGAAACAATCCCTAAAATGTGCTATACTTAATACACGAATATGGCTACGAATAAGGACAAAATCACTACACACGAGGAGGACGCGCGAGGGAAAACCGGGAATGTTGTCGTTCGTAGCGTCTCGGCGGAAATGAAGGAGTCGTATCTTGACTATGCGATGTCGGTTATCACCGCGCGCGCTCTTCCGGATGTTCGGGATGGACTCAAGCCCGTGCACCGGCGCGTGCTCTATGCGATGCATGGCATGCGGCTTACTGCCTCCGCAAAGACCCGCAAGTCGGCGGCGGTGGTGGGTGAGGTGCTCGGTAAGTACCACCCACATGGTGATATCGCGGTGTATGATTCGCTCACCAAGCTCGCGCAGGATTTTTCCACGCGCTATCCGCTCATTGTCGGGCAAGGAAACTTTGGTTCCATTGATGGAGACAATCCTGCAGCGATGCGCTACACCGAAGTAAAAATGAGTAAAATTGCCGGCGAGCTCCTCCGCGACATTGAGAAGGAGACGGTTGACTGGCGCCCCAACTATGACGGCACGCATCAAGAGCCAATCGTGCTTCCTGCAGCAGTACCAAATTTGCTCTTGAACGGTACGCTGGGTATTGCAGTTGGTATGGCGACTAACATTCCGCCGCATAACCTCCGTGAGGTCGCGAATGCCACAATACACCTCGTTGAACATCCCGACGCAACAACGGAAGATTTGCTCTCGCATATCACTGGGCCCGATTTTCCAACGGGGGGTATTGCCTACAACAAGAAAGACATCCAGCATGTGTATGCGAATGGCAAGGGCGGCGTCGTGGTGCGCGGCCGTGCCGAGGTGACCGAAGACGCAAAAGGGAACGCACAGATTGTTATTTCCTCTATTCCGTTTCGGGTCAATAAATCAGATCTTGTGGTGAAAATCGCCGACTTGGCGCGCGAAAAGAAGATTGACGGCATCAAAGATCTTCGCGACGAGTCAACCAGCGAAGTCCGAATTGTCATTGAGCTGAAGGGGAATGCGCATCCGCAAAAGGTGCTGAACTATCTCTACAAACACACACAACTTGAGGACACATTCCACTACAACATGGTGGCACTTGTCGACGGCGTGCCGCAGACGCTATCGCTCAAGGGTATTCTTGAGGAATTTGCAGTGCATCGCGCTGAAGTAGTTCGTCGACGGACTCGCTTTGATCTCACCAAGGCTGAAGACCGCGGGCACATTCTCTTAGGGCTTAAGAAAGCTCTTGATCATATTGATGCCATCATTGCACTTATCAAAAAAGCAAAGGACGTGCCCACAGCACATCGGGGACTTATGGCTGGATTTGCACTCTCCGAACGCCAGGCCACTGCAATTCTTGAAATGAAGCTGCAGAAACTTGCTGGGCTGGAACGCAAAAAAGTTGAAGATGAGCTGGCTGAGGTGCAAAAACTCATTGCCGAGCTGTCGGATATCTTGAAAAGCCCGAAGAAAATTCTCAAGATAATTACCGACGAACTGCACCGTGTTGCCGAAGAATACGGCGACGACCGTCGGACTACCATTGTCACCGGCGGTGTGCAGGAGCTTTTTACTGAAGATCTCATTCCTGACGAAGAGAGTATGTTGGTTCTGACGGCGGGGGGGTATCTCAAACGTACCAATCCAGGCGAGTATCGCAGGCAGCGTCGAGGTGGAGTGGGAGTTGTTGACATCAGTACTAAGGAAGAGGACTTCGTAACCACATTTCTTACTGCAAGTACGCACAGTGATCTGCTGTTTTTTACGGATCGTGGAAAGGTGTATCAGATAAAAATGTACGATATTCCAGAAGGCAAGCGGGCGACGCGCGGCAAGTCAGTCATGAATTTCCTGTCGCTCTCGAGTGACGAACGAGTTACCTCAGTACTCGCACAGCCTAAGGAGGTAAAAGGAAATGGGGGATCACTCATGATGGTTACCAAGCATGGTGTTATCAAGAAGGTAACCGCGGCGGCGTTTACAGATGTGCGTCGGAGCGGTCTCATTGCCCTCACGCTAAGGGGTGACGATCAGCTTGTGTCGGCTGGTTTTGTAAAGCGTGACGATCACGTTGTTGTTACCACAAAACAGGGAAAGGCAATTCGGTTTAAGGAGTCAGACACCCGAACCATGGGCCGAGCCGCGTCAGGCGTGCGTGCAATCAAACTCACCAAGGGCGACGAGGTGGTTTCGGCTGACGTTCTCTCGTTAGGGGGCAACAAGCCGGAGCTTCTTGTGGTCATGGCAAAGGGATATGGAAAGAAAACCCCGCTCAAGGAATACAAGGTGCAGAAACGCGGCGGCGCTGGTATCAAGGCAGCAAATGTGACTAACAAAACCGGAGAGCTTGTTTCGGTGCGGATAGTTGCTGCGGATGACAGCGAGATTGTCGCAATGTCCAAACACAGTCAAGTAGTGCGCACGGGGCTCAAGGAAATACCCTCTCTCGGGCGCGCGACGCAGGGTGTGCGCATTATGAAACTGCGCGACGGAGACAGCATCGCATCGGTGACCTGTGTGTAGTTCTCTCAATTGTAGGCGCGGCTTGGTTGCAATATTATGCACTTCGTAATTTACAATCTGTACTTCATAATTCAAGCCGATGGCGTTTTCAGATCCACAGCGAAATATTGAACAACTCGGACTTTCGGAGGGTATGCGGGTGGCTGATTTTGGTGCGGGGTCGGGATTCTACACAGTTGCTGCGTCGGGGAAGGTCGGAATGGACGGACGAGTGTATGCAATTGATATTCAATCCGGGCTTCTCGGCCGCATACAGGACACTGTACACGGCGTACAAACGAGTAACATTGAGGTATTACAGGGGGATCTTGAGCACGAGGGCGGATCAAAACTCAGGGACGGGACCGCTGATGTGGTGCTTGCTGCCAACATACTCTTCCAGGTGACTCGCAAGGAAGTCTTTCTTAAAGAAGCGTGGCGTGTTCTGAAATCAGGCGGTCGGCTCCTACTGGTTGATTGGAGGGGTGCGTTTGGTGGTGTTGGTCCGCGTCAACGCGATGTGGTGGCAGAAACAGCCGCTGAGCAACTGCTCAGGAATGCTGGATTTAGTATAGAAAGACGTATTCAAGCGGGGGAACACCATTATGGGATAGTCGCGCGCAGGCCAAAAGGTGCATAATGCATAATGAGATATGAATTTTAAAGCTATTATATTGGGATTGTTTGTCTTTTTTCTCATTGCAGGTGCTATTGCATTTGCAACGTTTCGTGGCGGGCGTGGCGACGCGACACCCATCAGTCCAGTGATGCTTTGGGGTACGCTCTCAGCACGTGAAGTGAATGCTCTCATTCAGCACATACAGATTGAATTGGACACGGACTTTCCCGTGGTGTATCGCGAGATATCCCCGGATAATTTTGATCGTGAACTCGTTGAGGCGCTCGCCTCCGGGCGCGGCCCCGACATGATTTTTCTTCCACAAGATCTTATCATGCGACATCGCGATAAACTCTACGCTATTCCATTTGAATCGTTTTCCGAGCGCGACTTTCTGGACAGGTTCATAGAGGAAGGGGAGCTCTATCTCTCATCTTCAGGGAGCTTGGCGTTGCCCTTCGCTGTTGACCCTCTCGTGCTCTATTGGAATCGGACGTTGTTTGCAAACGCGGGTATTGCGGAGCCGCCGCGTTTCTGGGACGAAATGCTGGTTCTTGTAAGTCGACTTACTGAGCGCGATGAGCGTGGTAATATTACGCGGAGTGCGATTGCACTTGGGGAGTTCGGGAATGTTACGCATGCAAAAGAGATTATCTCTGCACTCATCATGCAATCCGGGAATCCGATTGTCTCTGGTACGAGTGATGCACCAAACGTTGTTCTCACTGAGCGTCTCTTGGCTCCGGAGCCGCCGACTGCGGCGGCGCTCCGCTTCTACACAGAATTTGCGAATCCGGTGAAGCCGACGTACTCGTGGAATCGCTCGCTCCCGCCGTCACAATCGGCGTTCCTCGCCGGGGATACGGCACTCTACATCGGGTTTGCGAGCGAATTGTTTGAGTTGCGTGAGAAAAACCCCAATCTGAACTTTGACGTTGCTGCCCTGCCGCAGATTCGTGGTGCTACGGCAGAGAAAACCTTCGGTGCGATGCACGGCGCCGCGATTCTCAAGAGCTCCCCGAACACCACGAGTGGCTTTCAAGTCTTGAGCATTCTCACTGGCCAAGACGTGCTCAAGGCATGGGAGGGTGAAACGGGACTCCCGCCGGTACGGCGGGATCTTCTCTCGGTGCCGCAGACAGACGCGTTTCGCTCGGTTTTCTACAACTCGGCGCTCACTGCGGACGCATTTCTTGACCCCAGTCCTTCCGCGACGGGCATCATTTTCCGTGATATGGTGGAGAATATAACGTCGGGTAGGGCAGACGTGAGTAATGTGGTGCAAGATGCGTCGGCCCGCCTTGAACAGCTGTTTTAACGACTATGTATTCTCTCCGGCGGAGCGCAGGTTCCACAATTATCACCGGCTTGATGCTCGTGACCTTGGTAGGGCTTTTTGCCGGTCCGGTTGTATATGCACAGGATGAAGACCCGAGCCGATTTTTTGGTTTGGTGCCTTGTACCGGCGTTGCTCCTGACCCAGACCGGGTTGGGCCGCCCGCACCGAACGAACACCCATGCACCTTTACCGATCTGGTAGCGGCAGCACAAAAGGTTATTGACTGGCTACTCTATGCCGCGGTCTTTTTTGCGGCTACTCTCTTCAGCTGGGCGGGCTTTCTCTATGTAACGTCGGCAGGGGAAACGGGGAAGGTGAGTCGGGCGCACGGCATATTCAAAAATGTCCTCATTGGGTTTATTATAGCGTTAGCGGCATGGCTCATCGTGCACACCATTACCACGGCGCTTCTTAGGGATCAGTCGCTTCCGCTATTGTAAACATACATGACAGAGAATTGTAGAAAACTTTTTTGGGCACTTGTGCTTTTTGTTATTGCTTGGACGCCTCGTCTTGTGTCTGCTCAACGGGGAGGGGGAGGAAATACTCCTCCTCCGCCCGGGGGCGGGGGGAACGCGCCTCCTCCGCCGGCTCCTACTGCCGTCAAGCTCACGAACCCGCTCAAAGCAGAGAGCCTCGCTGGCTTTATAGAACAGGTGCTCATTATTGTCCGCGACATCGGCTTCCTGGTGGCGGTGTTCTTTATTGTCTATGCCGGATTTCTCTTTGTGACGGCGCGCGGTGACGAGACGCAGCTCACCAAGGCAAAGGGCGCGTTTCTCTGGGCGGTTGTTGGTACAGCCGTGCTTCTTGGTGCCTGGATATTTGCGAAAGCAATCCAAGGCACCGTTAACGCATTGTAGGGTATACTGTTCTATGAGAACGATGAGAAAGGTTACAGAGAAGATACTGCAGCTCACTGTACTTGGTTTTGGTGCCATGCCTCTTGTGGTGTCGGCAGAGACATTAGAGAGTCTCATCAGAACAAAACTTCTGATTTTGGTGAACCCCATTATCCTGGTGGTGAGCGGACTAGCACTAGTTTTCTTTTTCTGGGGGATTGCAAAGTTGATACTTTCCGCCGGTGATGAAAAGGGGCGCGAGGAGGGTAAGAAGGTGATGCTCTGGGGCATCATCGCTCTTTTCGTTCTGTTTTCTGTCTGGGGTATAGTACAGTTGTTACAACGAAGTCTGTTTGATGGAGTATTGCCCCCACCTGCGCCGTTCTCATCGGACTCATGAGTTATTTTATATCTCCAGTATTTTGTTTCGATGATGTTGGTTGATTACTATAATAATAAGCGATATGTTACGTGTATGGCATCTCACTATAAAAGCGGAGTAGCAATAGTCAGCGCACTCGTGTTATTCGCGGTCATGGTGCCGCGGGTTGTTTTTGGGCAAACCATAACAGGGATACTTGATACAGCGGGTGGTATTGTCGGTCGGCTGATACCGATAGTCGCCGGGGTTGCTCTACTCGTTTTCTTTTGGGGACTTGTCAGGTTTATTGCGAGCGCGGGAAGCGAAGACGGGCGAAAGGCGGGAAAACAAATAATGCTCTGGGGCATCATCGCGCTCTTTGTCATGATAGCGATTTGGGGCATCGTTGCATTTATAAGGGTCTCTCTTGGTGTCAATCAGGAGGATAATCCGAACGCTCCCTGCCTCAGAGGTCTTCCTGGGTGTCCTAGTTCTGGGGGTTCCAGTGGCGGCACTCAGTCAGTGTAAAGGAAGAGTTCAGTGGATTCCGACTAATCCACAGCATCTTGATAGTATTGTATGATCCTGTGCTATCCTTAAACGTGTAGTCGGCACGCCGCATCGCTGGCGTCATTAATCAAAATAGTAGTAAGTTTCTATAATATAAATAGTATGAAAACGTTTCAGAAAGTTCTTATTCTCACGGGCGCGGCGCTTCTGCCGGTCGCAACGGTGCATGCCCAACTCGGGAACATTGAAGATATCGTTGATGGTATTGGTCGGATTGTCAGCCTTTTGACACCGATTGTCGTCGGTATCGCGCTTCTCGCGTTCTTTTGGGGTCTTGCGAAGTTCATCTTCAGCGCTGGTGATGAAGAGGCGCGCAAGGCGGGCAAACAAATCATGATTTATGGTATTATCGCTCTCTTTATCATGATTTCCATCTGGGGCATCGTCCGCTTCATCGGTGACGCGTTGGATATTGATCCTGAAAGAAACCCCGGGGCAGTTCCCGGCGTTCCCATTCCCTAGTTTTCGTCCTACACTACACCTTTCGAGCCGACACGGGTAGGTGTTGGTTTGTACCACAACTTCCATGCCCACCACCTCTATTGAAGTATTGGTCCCGAAGGTGTACGACACGATAGTCGTGCCGATATTCTGGGTGCTCTTTAGTGTCGCCTTCATTGTCTTTTTCTGGGGCGTGGTTGAATTTATTCGGGATGCGGGGAGCGAAGATGGTAGGAAGAAAGGACGCCAACACATGCTCTGGGGCATCATCGGGATTCTCATAATGTCCTCGGTATTCGGTATCACTAGGGTACTGATTGATACCGTCGGCTTGAGCGGCGACAAAGGAGGCGTTACGGGTCCGCCCGTGCTTCAGCCGTAGTAAAAAACCTTAGCCGCCCCCGCGCTTCGCGGGGGTGGCCTTGTGTACAAAAGAAAAGACGAGGCCGTGTGCACGAGTTTAAGCCGTGCGCGTGCCTCATCCGTGCCCGCTGGAGCGGGTGTCAGCTAGGAATCCCAGGCGGAGTAAACCTCCACCATTGACGTCGGTGAGACGCCGACGAACTGCAGGGTCTCCAGGTACTCCTCGGGACCGAGCACCTTTGCCTCGCGAAGGTTGATGTGCTCGTCCTGTGGCGAACATTCTCCGAGTACCCGTCCGTTGACGAACACGACAATCGTCCCCGAAAGCACGTGCCATCCGAAATCGGTTCCGCCAACCGCCGAGTAGAGCGGTGACATCTCGTCCGTCTTAAGCAACTTCACCTCGGTCGGCTTGGTCGCTGTGAGGACGGTGAATTGAGATGCGGGACCCCGACTCCCTTCGCTCAGCGCCGCCTGTGTTGCGGCTGGCGGAGGCTCTGCCTCACGCTCGGCCACCCACTCCCACGCGGGCACGAGATACTCGTCGTATACCCAGCGAGCGGTAGGTGTGAGAGCGACCGCGGTGATGACCGCAACGACTCCCACCGCCAAGGTGCGCTTCCACCCCGCGAGGGTGGTAACGACGACGAGCGCGAGCGCGAGCGCCACGAGGTACTCCGGGTGCTCCACGAACGGCACCAGGAGGAGTACCAAGACGGCGAACGCGAGTTGTCCGACGCGCCGCTTGATGAGTGCCTTCCGCGCTTGCCAACTCCTCTCATCTTCCTTTTCCTGGAGGAGTTCAGCGACTTCCTCCATGAGCCGGTTGATGGGGAAGGCAAGAGCGTAGACGAGTGTCAGCAGTCCTGCGGTGATGGCGAAGAACGCGAGTGCGACCCATCGGTACTGCTCCAATCCGAGGAAGATGGTAGAACCCGCGAAAGCTACCGCGAGTACCACGGGCACGGCGAGGAGCACTAGGTACTGCACGCCGAGGCGCTTCGCCTGTTTCCAGGCGTTGCTTTCGTATACCCTTCTCCAACCGTCGGCGATTGCGCTCGCGGAGCGAGCGAGCACCCCCGAGCGGTCAAGCATGTCGAGGTAGAGCCGAATCGTCTCGTCACCCTCGTTCTCGAACGAGTTCCAGAAGGCGATGAAGTTCTCCTCCGCCCTGCGTCCGGGGACGATGACATCCTTGACCGGAGTCTCGGATATCTTCCTACCCTTTTTGCGCGCCCTGCCGGCGCGCCCGCGGGGCTCCTCGTTGTCCCACTCCTCGATGACTTTCGAGAGGGCGGGGACGCCGCCGATCTCGTTGCGGCAGGCGGCGAGGGTGTTCCCGAGTATTCGTTCGAACCGAGCCCGGTCCCAGCCGTCCATCGCGGCGTAGATCTGCTCCACCTTGCGGCGTGCGGCAGACTTGACTTTCCGGAAGAACCGCACGGCGTCCACCGTGTGCTCTCCCTCGAAGGCCTCCTTGAGGAGCTGGACGAGGCCAGCGACCTCAACGTTGCCTTCCTTGTCGCGCTTGCCGAGGAAGAGAGCGGCTAGGCCGCCACCCGCGACATCGGCCCCGAACTCCTTGAAGAGATTCTTGAGCCACCCAAAGATTCGCTTAAGCATCGTCAGTCTCCCTTTCCACCTCACCGAGGTGGTGGCCGAGCGTTAGCCCGGCTGACTTGCCGCCGACCTGAATGATGTCCACTCCCCTCAAGCGGAAACGGGTGAACGGACGCTCGCCCTTCCTCAGAGTGCCGGCCAGGGCGACGAGTGTCTCGTCGTTGGTGTTCCCCCGGCGGAACATCCTGCCGAAGAAGAACGCCCCGAGGGGCAGGGAGATGGTGGTGGCGAAGACGAGTAGCCACCCGAACACCTCCCACACCTGCAGGTCCTTGTCGGGCAGGAGCGAGATGGCGATTGCCACGAGGGCGACCGCGACCATCACTCCAACGACGACACCGAGTACGAGTAGCAACTTCTTCAACATCTCAACCTCCCCCTGTTGTCTGCGGTTTGTTTGGATTCCTATGTTTTCACGGTGCGCCTCTGCGGCGTGCCGTGGAATGCTGACGAAAGCTCGCGGCAGTGCCGGAGCTGAACTTCTGGGTAGGGTTATACACACTTGGCTAAGAAAAGTCAAGCCCTTTGTAGATCATGCGCGGACTGCAGAATAATACGGCATTTTACCCGCGATAGCGGGGAAAATGCTTGGCGTCAAAACAAGTGGGCGAGGGGAGACTCGAACTCCCATGGGTTACCCCACACGGGTCTAAGCCGTGCGCCTATACCAGTTCGGCTACTCGCCCTCCAAAATACGTCCAGCCATCTTACGTTTTCGTTCCAAGGCTGGCAAGCCCCTTCTATAATACATAAAAGATACAAGTTTTTTTGAATCCTCCTTACCAAAATTGAGTGTAACAATTGAGCGTTTGCCTTGTTTGTAAATCGCACCACCCTTGACGTTAGTTAACAAATGTACAGTGTCGCGTATCCATAGAAGAAAATCCTGACTTGCCGACACAAGACGGATTCTTTTTTGTAGCAAGCGACTTTCTGGATGAGAAAATATGTCTATGTTTCCATCCCCGTCAATACACCCGCGTAAAAAGTCAGCAAAGTATCTCTGTGGTATCTGGAGACTCTTTAATCTTTTTGACTTCGCGGGCATAAGACCAATGGAAAGCATAAAATTGTAGAAGTTTATATCACCAAACTGTAGGACAAAATATTTCTTCTCTCCTGAACCACCCCTCGATTTTTTGCCGATTGTATTAGAGAGTTGGAGGAGTGTTTTTATTGTTGAGACAATCTCGTAATCCTTTGAAGTAATATTGATGTGTCGTTTGTCGGGTGAAAGGTTGCCGTCTGTTGTGATTATTCCTATGGCATAAGCAAACCCCATACTCCAAGATGTTTTTACTTTGCATAGTCGTTTCACCACATTTATTATACTAAATCATATAGCGTATACCAATTGTTTAAGAATTCTTTCATCTATATTATGCCGTTTGCTCTAATTTTTAGAATTAACACAGGATTTGTAATACTTTCCGTCTTTTGTCCGCCCACCAGGATTCGAACCTGGGACCGTTTGCTTAAGAGGCAACTGCTCTACCAGCTGAGCTATGGGCGGCAACGGTACATTATTGTAGCAGAGACAGAGTAAGGTTTCTATTGGGTATATTGCAAGTGTCTCTATTGTACTCGGTTAGAACTTATTTTGCCAAAAACACCGACTGATTCGCACGCTCCGCGTGCGTGGTGGCTTTGACCTAAATCGCACGCTCCGCTCGCGTGGTAATGCGAACCAAACGAACGCCGCCCCGCGCCTCCCGCTGGTCGGCGCGTCCGCCCTCGCCCCGTTCCGCCTTTCCATGC
>JAKEFG010000016.1 GCA_022616195.1 Candidatus Wolfebacteria bacterium
CCGAACCGTGCATACCATCCCTGCGTTTGCCTGTGCGCTGAGACAGTACGTTCCGTACTACAACACCGAGCGGCTCCATATGGGCATCAATTACCAGACACCCGTCGAAATACTCGCGGTGGTTCCAAGGTCTTGAATACTAAACGGTGGGATTAGATCCCCTCTTCTTTGAGCTCTTCAATGAGTTTCTGGGCCTTCCGAGACAATTTCCCCGGCAACTCTATCTTAATCGTGATGAGAAGGTCGCCTCGTCTGCCACTCTCAACCGGCACCCCTTTGCCTTTCACGCGCAGTATCTCGCCGTGTGAGACCCCTGCCGGCACTTTCACGTCCAACGCACCATCAAGCGTCTGTACACCATACGTGGCGCCCAAGAGTGCATCCGAGAGTTTTACATTGAGATCCATGAGCAGGTCCGACCTCCCTTTCCTGAACACGGGGTGCTTGCGAACGTGCACTTTGACATAGAGATCACCCGGTGCCCCGCCGGCAATCGCTTCGCCCGCGCCGGTAAGCCGAATCATTTCGCCATTTTCAATGCCGGGCGGAATGGTGATAGCGATTTCCTCCTGCTTGCGTGTAACACCCCCCCCCTTGCACTCCACACACTCTTTTTCGGGCATCTTGCCACGTCCATGGCACTTTGTGCATGTTGAGACTGTTGAAAACGTGCCGATGAACGACTGCCGTGTTTCATGTATTTTTCCTTGACCGTTACATGTTGGGCACGTTTTCATATTACTTCCAGGTTCGGCACCGCTACCGCTACAATGTCCACATATGGAGTGTTTGGTAAGAATCACCTCACGTTTGGTGCCAAACACCGCATCCTTGAAATCAATCTCCAGGTCAATGGAAATGTCGTGTCCGCGCCGCTCGCGTTGCCGTCCGCCAGCAAAAATATCACCAAACCCGCTGAAGATATCGCCGAGGTCAAACTCCACGCCACCTTGTGTGCCAAAACCCTGTGCAAAATTGGAAAAGTCAAAACCCTCAAACCCGGAAGCTCCTTGTCCTCTACCCCCGGCGCCTGAGAACACACGACCATATGCATCGTACTCGGCGCGTTTCTTGTCGTTCGAGAGCACGGAATACGCCTCGTTCACCTCCTTGAATTTTGTCTCGTCCCCGCCCTGTTTATCGGGGTGATACTTATGGGCGAGTTTGCGAAATGCTTTCTTTACGTCATCTTTCGACGCTTTCTTTTCTACCCCCAATATCTGATAGTAATCCTTACTCATATGTTTTGTAGCCCCGACGCTTCAGTCGGGGTCCCGACCAGGGCGTCGGGATAGTTTTTTGACATACCGCACTATTGTACACGTTTCAGAGCCACAATCAAGCCTGAAAAGATTTACCCATGAAAAACAACCTACTGTTGAGATGACTCTGAGTAGTTGATAGTGAGAAGTGTTGCAACAGAGAAGACAACGTGGAATGGTTTGCAGTAAATGACGACAGAGTTGTAATTGTGCGCGCCGATACCTGGAGGAATCTCGTAGTTCTGGTTCCCGCGGTTGCCTTTGAGTTCACCGAGGTCAACGTATTCGCCCAAGTCATCGCTTCCTGAGGGCGTCGGGTTCTCTGCAAGAAAGACGTGGAGGTCGGGACCGTTCGTTACCATGAAATTCTCAAGGCGGAGCACCTGAGCACCCCCCTCCTCAAACTCATACACCTGCGCCATACCGCTCCCTTGGTGAAAACTGTCGGCATCCGTGAAATCGCCCTCCGCAACAAGCATCGGCAATGAGCCGTTCGTCGGGGCATCTTCCATCACCGTGTCAGGCATCTCTTCTGCTGTCGTGGTGTCAGACACCGTAGCTACGTTGATCTGCACTTCAACAGGAACTCCCTCGTCTTCTTTAAGGGATGTCTCCACGGGCTCTCCATCTCGCGACACAAGAAATGGCTCATTGACCTCCCTATTCAGAACAAGCGGGGAGACAAAATACCACAACAGGGCAAGAATTGCGATACTACCGATTACCCAGAGCGCTGTTTTCATAATGAGTCTCATCGTATCCCCGTATCGCACAATACCACTGTTTCTGTAAACGTACCCTCTGTGACGGCCACGGTTGTACTGTCGCATAACGGGTACGGCGTCCCTCCTTGGGGAGCCACAGTATATGTTCCGGGGGCAAGCGGAATTTCAAACTTCCCTTCAGCGTTTGAGGTGATAATAGCAAGCGGATTATTGGAACCGAGGCGAAAAATTTCTATGGTTGTATTGTATGGTTTGTCAGGACACGGTACGCCTGCCTGAACGACAGGGCATTGCGGACCAAGCGTAACGGTGCCTCTGATGCCCGAGGTAACCTCGGTACCACCCGGTTCGACTATCGGTGCAAACACCTCTCTACTCTTGGTGAAAAATACACCAGCAAGGATGCCGAGAGCAATAACAACAAGAATAAAATACCATCCACGCATACACAGCAAGTATACCACAGCGCCAGCGGACAGTCGTCCGCGGGGTGCTGGGTTGAAGTGGGGCGCGCGGAGCGCGGTTACGCCGAAGCTGGAGCCGGCCTGAACTGGGCGCGCGCGACATGGTGCAACTCGGGTACCTCGTCACTCTGACGATCCCGTTGGCGTCCGCTGAGACAGAGGCGCTCCGCTGAATCGTCGGGGCACTCCCCGCCCGCGGCGCAATCCTCGCATAGACACCCCGCCAGACTTACCTGATCCAACTCCCCCATCCGTTGCACGATACGCAACATGGTCCTCTCCTTCTCCCCAGAGGGAAACAGTTCCATTACACACTACACCAATCGCGCGGCAGTGGTCAACTCACGCTTCTATTTCGTTTAATCAAACGGATCAAAGTCGCAGAGACGCACATCACCCTGCCAGCACCTGCCCAAGAATTCATACGAGTTTATCCGTCGTACGCCTTCCAAGTCGGTGTGCGGCCACGTACGCACAAAACCGAGTACAACTACCGCGACAACTATGATTACTACTATCCGCAACCACATAGTGTATTACTTGTGAACGAGAGAAATAATCCACTGGACAATTTTCCAGAGCACAACCAGTCCAATAACAACAAGTGCAATGAATACCGTCATCTGCATCCATACGGGAGTGCCCTCTTTTGATGTGGAGCGTTCCTTGTCACTCTCATCGCCCCCCTCACGGCTCGGAATAAACTTTTCGACAAAGGCAGTAACCCTGCTGTCTGTTGGTACCTCCCAAACACTGTCGTCCTCGGCTGTCTCTGGCACAGTTGCTTCTTCAACTATCTGTGCATCTCCCGACCCAACCACAACGGCGACCGCCGAGCGGAGTGGCAAACCGGAGAGCCGAATATCTTCTTCCGACAGCATCCCCTCGGCTTCCACCTTAGAGACATTGACTTGAAATGTCGTGTCGTCGCGGAGTTCCTTGCCCATAAGGTACGTCACGAGAACTGTTTTAGATGTGCCCGCGGGAACAATAGCGTCGGTGGCAACGGTAAGTTCCGCGCCATCGCCGCGATACTCTCCCGTTCCCCACACAACGTCTCTCCCGTCTGTGTAGAACCCATCGTTTCCCCTGTCTTCAGCGATGATCACCTGTTCTATGGATTTATGGTCGCTCACCGTACCGCGCGCCTGCAGAATAAACGAAGTAATACGGAGGTCTTCAAGGTCATCGGCAAAAATTCGCAGAACAAGAAGTGTGACGAATGGGTCGTCCTTGAGCACACGCCATCGTAATTCTTCATCGGGGTCGGGGTTGCGGCTCCCGAGACGCACGCTTCCGGCACCCTTGTTGATGACCGTAAAGCCCGTGCCGCTTTTGTCAGCAACACAGTCCTCGTCTTCGTCATATTCTTTATTACCATCACTATCAAGCACGACATCGTACTCGCCCTCGTCAAGTTCATGAGTCCAAACGCGCGAGAGTGGTACTTCGCCGTCCGCATCAACCTTGATGCTCTCAACGGTTCCAGAGACATCCGTGAGTACTGTCTCGTCCTTCCACGTACCGCGGTCGTTCACCACAAAGACCTCTACGTGTGTGCCCGCGGCGGCTTCACAGATGCCGGAAATATAGATATCTTCATCAGTAGTTACCGTCTCAATACGAAGGCCGTTCTCATTTACCGCATTGATGTTCTCGGTGAGCGCCTCAACTAAAAAGACAGGTATGGAGAACAAGGTCATGAACACACTCGCCAAAAAAAATGTGTGAAGCCGCCACATGGCATTTGACACTAGCCTAATATTCGGTTGACGCAACTTCGGTCACCGTTCCATAGTCAAGAGCAATGTCCCCGCACCGATGTAGTTAGGGACGCGGTCAGCTTTTATCTTCGTCCTTCTTGTCGTCCTTTCCGTCCTGCGGCCGAGGCTCGTCACTTCGTTCCTCGGCTTCTGTGTCGCGCACGTTTCCCTCCCTGCCGCTAGCGCTCTGGGCATCGCTTTGTCCCTGGGCTGATTGTGCCATATGCTGCCCAATTTTCTGCATCTCCTGTGACAGTTCCTCCGTCGCCTTTTTAATCGCTTCCATATCATTGCCGTCTTTGACTTTTTTCACTGCTTCAATCTTCTCCTGGACACCTTTTTTCACATCTTCTGGTATCTTTACTTGTCCTGAGCCTGCCGAAGGATCACCCGCATCCTTGAGCGCTTTCTCGGCAACGATAAGCACCTGCTCGGCGAGGTTGCGCGTATCTATCGTTTCTTTCTTTTTTTTATCCTCGTCGGCGTGCGCTTCCGCGTCTTTCTTCATCCGCTCTATCTCCGCGTCCGAGAGTGCCGAGCTGCCCTCAATACGAATACTCTGCTCCTTGCCGCTCGCCTTGTCCTTGGCTTTGACGGTGAGGATGCCGTTGGCATCAATGTCAAAAGTCACCTCAACCTGCGGAACGCCGCGCGGCGAGGGCGGAATGCCGTCCAGAATGAATCGCCCGAGCGACTTGTTGTCCGTCGCCAAGGGGCGCTCGCCCTGTACCACATGAATCTCCACCGAGGTCTGATTGTCCGCCGCGGTTGAGAATACTTGCGACTTGCTCGCCGGAACCGTCGTGTTCTTGTCAATCAACTTGGTCGCGACACCGCCCAAGGTCTCAATACCGAGCGAGAGCGGAATAACATCAAGCAGGAGCACATCCTTCACGTCGCCCTGAAAGATGCCCGCCTGAATCGCCGCGCCCGCCGCCACCACCTCGTCGGGGTTGATGCTCTTGTTGGGCTCTTTGCCGAAAAGTTCTTTGACCGCGCTCTGTATCGCGGGCATTCTGGTCTGCCCTCCGACGAGGACAATCTCGTCAATATCCTTGAGCTCAAAGGGCGAGTCGGCCATCACCTGCTTGGTGATTTCAATGGAGCGGTCAATATAGTCCTTGGCGAGCTCCTCAAGCTTGGAGCGTGAAAGTTTGAGCAAGAGGTGCTGGGGACCCTCCGCACCGGAAGTGATGAACGGGATGTTGATTTCCGTTTCCGCAGTCGTGGAGAGTTCGTGCTTTGCTTTCTCCGCCGCTTCGTCCAGACGCTGAAGCGCGAGCGGGTCCTTGGAGATGTCAATGCCGGAGGTTTTCTTGAACTCGTCAATGAGCCAGCGGATGATGCGTTGGTCAATATCGCGCCCGCCCATGTGGCTGTCGCCGCCGGTTGCTTTCACTTCAACAGAGTTTTCACCTTCTTCGCTAGTACCCACTTCCAAAACCGAAATGTCAAAGGTGCCGCCGCCGAAGTCGTAGACCACGATCTGCTCGTTCTTGCGCTTGTTGAAGCCATACGCGAGCGCCGCGGCTGTCGGCTCGTTGATGATGCGCTTTACCTCAAGCCCCGCGATTTTGCCCGCGTCCTTGGTCGCCTTGCGCTGTGAATCGTTGAAGTATGCCGGCACCGTGATGACCGCCTCGGTGATTTTCTCGCCGAGCTTTGCCTCCGCATCCGTCTTGAGTTTGCCTAAAATCATCGCCGAGACCTCCTCGGGGCTGTACTCCCTGTCATTCATCTTGACCCGCACGCCGCCGTCGGACGCCGCCACAATGTCGTAGGGTGCCTGCGCAATTTCTCGCTTCACCGTTTCCTCATTCGCCTTATGACCCATGAGGCGCTTGATGCCGTAGATGGTATTTTTTGGGTTGGTAACCGCTTGACGCTTCGCTATGAGCCCCACGAGACGTTCGCCCGTCTTGGAGATAGCCACCACAGAAGGCGTCGTGCGGTTCCCTTCCGCATTCTCAATGATGCGCGGCTCGCCGCCTTCAATGACCGCCATTGCGGAGTTCGTCGTACCTAGGTCAATACCCAAAATCTTACTCATATTTCGTAAAGTTTAACTGACAACTACAAACTACTTTGTAAACTCACCGACGTGGACTTTCGGTGCGCGGATTATTTTACCACCAAGCTCGTACCCTTTCTGTACCACTTCCACCACCACACCGTCCTTGTTTTTGTCCGCGACAGCGGTGCTCCCGATTGAGTCGTGTATGTTCGGATCAAACGGCTCGCTGAGAGGGTTGAGTTGCTTCACACCGTGCGCTTCAAGTGTGGAGAGGAGTTGTGCGTAAATATATTCCACCCCTTTCCGCCAGTTAGGGTCTCCTTTCTCCCACGCCACGGTGTCGCGGAACGCCATGTCAAAACTGTCCATTGCGGGCAACAATTCCTGTATGAAATCTTCCGTTGCAAACCGCGCAAAACGCTTCTTTTCTTCCTCCGCCTCGCGCTTGAAATTGATTAAGTCCGCCTTCGCCCGCTGCCATCCCGCGAGATATTCCTGCCTATCCTTCTGCGCTTGCTTCAGCTCCTCCCGTAATTTCTTTTCTCCCTTTCCTTTGAGTCCAGATACTGTGGTATCCTCCCCTTCCACTACAACATCATCGTACCGTGTTTCATCGTTGTCGCCTGCCCCGTTAGAAAACATTTTGCTATCGGGGTCAACGTGTTGATGCTTTTTCGTCATATTTCAGCATAATAATAACATATTTTCTTTCTCTATGGGCTTGACAGTAAATCAATCATGTGATACCATGTGGCTCGGAACAGAGACCACAAACCTGTCACGAGGAGACAACGACGATGATCAAAATCTTGATGCTCTCCGAAGAGGGGCCCTCGGCCGGTGCCTCACGGGTCTTCGTGGAGTGCGCCAGAAGTGTCGATGGGAAGTCGGGGATGGGTATGGTCATCGCTGTCGACCGCTACCACATCCGCCTCTACGCGGGGGCCAACATCGCCCAGCGTCTCGCCGAGGCTATCGGCTGGTCGCTCGCCTCCCGCAATGGCGAGGCGGTGCTCGTCCTCACTGAGCCGCGCGGCAAGGATGTGCTCACGCGAATCGAGGAGATTCACAACATCACGGAGAAGGTGATTCTCCGCTTTTGCCCCGAGTGCGCGTAGACCTCAGATCTGACGAGAAGTGTACGGGACCCCGCTAGAGGGTCCCGTAGTTGTTTTTATGCAACTAACGTTTCGACCAATGCGGCGTCGCTTCGCTCCTTGAGAACCCACGGTTCATTCAACGTCCCGCCCATAGCGGGACTGCTCTCCTCCACGGGAGACCAACGTGTTCTCCCGGCCCCACTCCGCCCCAATGAAGCAATACTATCGTTTGCTCCATTGTGGGGCACGACGCGCTTTCTTGAGTCCAAATTTCTTGCGCTCTACCACGCGTGGGTCGCGTTTGAGATACCCCGCTTTCTTCAATGCCGGACGAAACTCTGTATTGTATTTGATAAGTGCGCGGGCAAGGCCGAGACGAATTGCCTCTGCCTGTGCTGTCTGCCCGCCACCCGATACTTTTACTGAAACAGTCGGCTGTTTTACCGTGATTCCCTCAACTGCAAGCGGGGCCTGTGCTACCAGCGCAAGGCGCGTTACCTGAAAATACTCGTCAAGTTTTCTGTCGTTTACGGTAACCGCCTTGCCTTCATCGGGCGTCATGCGGACGCGCGCAACCGCTTCCTTTCGGCGTCCGATACCCTCAAAATACTTTGTTTCTTTTGCTGCCATAAATTATTCTTCAATGCGCAGGCGTTGCATCATATCTTTACGCAACTTGTTGTCCGGAAGCATACCATATACCGCACGGCGAATGAGCTCGCCGTATCCTTTTGTGGCAATAACGTGCTCCATCGTCTCGCGCTTAAAACCGCCGGGGTGATGCGAGTGGCGGTTGTAGGTTGTTCCAAGACGCTTCTTGCTTGTTAAAAGAAGTCCCGAAGCATTCGTCACTTTCACCGACACATCCGGCGCTTGGTGTCGTACGAACGCGGGCGTATCCTTGCCGCGAAGAATTGTTGCAATTTCTCCGGCGAGACGTCCGAGCACTTTGCCGCTCGCGTCTATCTCGTGCGTATATGTTTTTGTAATGTCTGTAGTCATGGTGTTATGCCGAGAACCCGGCCACACTTTTGCTCCGCAAAAGTGGGCGGGTCAAGTATGTTGTTGTCACTTCGCTCTGCAACATACTAGACAAACTCAATTACTGCCATCGGACTTGCGTCACTCTTGCGAACCGGAAGCTTGGTAATCCGCGTATAGCCTCCGGGGCGTTTTGCATACTGTGGCGCAATGGTCTCCACAAGCTTCTTGGTCGCCTTCGGTGCGCCGCCGAGGCGTGCTGACACCAACCGGCGCGTTGCAACAGAGTCCGACTTTGCTTTGGTAACAAGCTTTTCCACGAACGGGCGTAGTTCTTTTGCTTTTGCCTCGGTCGTCTGAATCCTGCCATGCAGCACCAGCGAGCGCGCAAGACCCTCTAGAAGCGCCGTGCGCTGTTTTCGTACCCGCCCGAATTTTCTGTTGTGGTTGTGGTGCCGCATGAACCAGCTACTAGCTATTAGGCGTTAGGCTCTAGCCAAAAACAAAATAAAATGCCCCGAGGCGTTTATACTATAGCGTAAATAATGAGATTTTACAAATACTTGACAAGGCTACAGCACTATGATAAATTCTCTTTTAGAAAGGAGGCCTAAATTCCACCCCTAAAAAGGACACCCGCTTCTAAATACTCCACCCAGCTTAGCAACTTCATACGCACTTCGAAACCCGAGTACCGTTCGTGGTTTGTTGTTAATGATATCCGCGATCCGGTCGAGCATCTCCTGCGAGATCGCCGACAGGTCGGTTCCCTTCGGGAGGTACCGCCGTATCATCTTGTTCACGTTCTCCACCGACCCCTTCTGCCAACTGCTGTACGGGTCGCAGAAGAAGGTGGGGATCCCCAAACGCTCGTGGTATCGGTTCTCGATCCCGTTGTCGAAGGTGACGGATCGTGCCTCAAACGTTTGGAGCGTCTGCTTGAGCACCCCGACATGCTCCTCGGGCTTGAGTGACGTGAGCTTGCGGATCGCCACCACGCGGCTCTTGCGTTCCACGAGTACCGAGACCGCACCGGAGCCTTGCCGCCCCGAGACGACGGTATCGCACGCAAGGTGTCCATACCTGCTCCTGTTGGTTGCGCCCAGGGGACGCCCCGCAATGGAGGTGCGGTTGGGGATCATCACGCGCCCGATCTTTGGTCTGCGTCGCTTCACCCGATACCGACCGCTGTACAAGAAGTGGCAGTATGGCTGCCCGCGGGAACTCCGGAGCCACCGGTATATGGAGTTCTTTGAGACGGACACCCCGATATCACGCTCCATGCGCGCGGCGATCTCTCTTGGATTCCAGTGCATCTTGAGCTTTTCGATGACGTATGCCCGTATCCCCCGGGACCGCTTCGATCGTCTGCCATCGGTATCGTCGGTGGGAAGCTCGTACCGTTGCCTTGTGGTGCGCTTTCTCCGGCACGTATACTCCGTTCACCCGGTTGCGCCTCAGCTCTGCCGATATGGTATTCGGACTTCTCCCCATGGCTCTCGCGACCTCTCGCACTCCGCACTCGCGATCGCGGAGTATTCTGATCTCGCTCCGCTCCGCCTTGCTCAACTTCTTCGCCTTTTTCATATGACACCTAGGTTACCGGGTGTCCTTTTTCATTTGGGAATTTGTCAGGGGGCGTATGAACCGCGAGATTGAGGTCTTCATCGGGTTGCCACCAAGCGCCACCAGGAAGAACACGGATGTGAGGGCTTTGATGCTGGCTCTCTCCGCCGCCGTCAGGAAGGCACTTGAGGGCAGTATCAAAGACAATCGTGGTACACTCTTTCCGAGAAAAGAGGAGGGAACGTTCATCAACGCCCTCGGAAACACTGTCATTGCGATTAACATCGATTCGGTTCCCCCGCGTTTCCGACGGTAGGTGTTCACTCCACCTCGCTCCCCGCCCGCGCCCGCTGAAGCGGGCGTTCGTTTTGCTGGCGTCTAGAGCCCAGGATACCCCAGTGAGATAGGCAAGGATACCATCTCACGGGGTCCTTAAATAATCACTCTTGTGATTATTTAAGGATAATGCCGTAGTTACCGAGAATCCGTTTGATTTCCTGGAGACCTTTGTCACCGAGCCCCTCAAGCGAAAGGAGGTCATCTTCTTTCTTACGCACGAGACCACCTACTGTTCGGATGTTGGCGTTGACAAGCGCGTTCTCGGTGCGGGTGGAGAGACCAAGCGACTCAATGCGTGTCTTCAGGAACTCTTTGCGGTCTTCCGCCTGCTCCTCTGCAATTGCCTCGCTTTCAGCTTTGTGCTCATCCAGACCTTCTTTAAGCGTCTCTGCTCCCTCACTCTCTTCATCTTTGAACTCAACAACCGCTTTGAGCTGACGAATCATGGTTGTAATGGAGTGTTCAAGCACCTCGCGAGGTGTGACCGTCCCGTCGGTCTCAATAAAGAGCTTGAGACGGTTAAAATCAGTACGGTCGCCAACACGCATACTCTCCACTTCATAGTTTGCACGGCGGACCGGCGTAAATGCCGCATCAAGTGTAATGGTTCCCGCTTCCACCTTTTCCTTCTGGAGCATCTCCTTGGGCATGTACCCGAGACCTTTTTCAACAGTCATCTCAATGTCCAGCGTGACTTTGCCGGTAATTGTCACAACCGGCTGCTCGGGATTGAGAATTTCCGCCTGGCTTGGTGCCTCGATATCCTTGGCAATGACATCCTTGGGACCGGTAACCTTGAGCGAGAGCGTCTGTGGCTCATCACCATGAAGCTTTATGCGGATCTGTTTCAAGTTCAAAATAATGCCGATAACATCCTCGCGGACACCTTCAAGCGTGGAAAATTCGTGATTTGCGCCCGCGATTTTTACCGACGTTATTGCCGCTCCCGGGAGCGACGAGAGAATGATGCGTCGGAGCGAATTGCCGAGCGTGTGCCCATAGCCCGGGTAGAGTCCGTCAATCTGGTATACCCCCAAGAACCCTTCCTCGGAGACAACCCCTGGTTTTGACGGAAGTTGAATAGTGTAGTCAGCCATACCTGTTGGAAATACTGTGCTAATTACAAACCTGTTAATTATCTGCTGTAAAACTCAAGAACCAGCGCGAGGTCAAACGGCACGATCATTGCATCAAATAACGGCGCTGCGGTTATCTCCCCCTCATGCTTTTTGTGATCATATGTGAGCCACATCGGTGTGATATGTTTTTCCATGTCCTCGCGTCTGATATCAAAAAACGGCTTCGCGCGGCTTCCTTCACGCACCGCGATACGATCCTTAACGACAACCCGGTGAGACGGCACGAGAATCCGTTTGCCGTTCACGGTAATATGACCATGGGACACCAGCTGTCTCGCGGCGGCACGTGTCGGTGCCAATCCGGCACGGTACGTAACATTATCTAGACGCGACTCAAGAATTTCATAGAGGCGTTTCGTGGTATCTACGCCCCGTACTGCAATCGCCTCTCTGACATAGTTTCTAAATTGTCGCTCACCAATGCCATACGTAAAACGCACTTTCTGCTTCTCCATGAGTTGGAGGTTGTATTCGCTCATGCTGCGCCGGCGGCGGGCTGTGGGGGCTCTCTGTTTGCGCGCTTCCGCAAGCATAAACTTGTCCGTCTGACACTTCTCATACACAGCCGGCCCAAGACGGCGCCCTACTTTGAATTTTGCTCGTTTACGTACAGTGGTCATAAGCTTATGTTATACACGGCGTGGTTTGGGCGGTTGCGGACCATTGAATGGTACCGGCGTGCGATCCTCTATGGTTGAAATGACCGCTCCCGAACGCGCTAAAAATGCTCGTATCGCGGATTCCCTACCCGAGCCAACGCCCCGCACCACGACACGTATCTCCTTAAGTCCCAAAGCCTTTGCCTTTTCACCCAAGAGCTCACCCATTTGTGCCGCAGCAAAAGGTGTTCCCTTTTTCGCACCCTTGAATCCCAGACTGCCGCTTGAGGACCACGCGACGGCCCCACCATCCGGCTCAGTGAGAATTACCTTGGTGTTGTTGTACGTCGCCTGGACGTGAAGTACACCGTGCTCAAGCTTACGGCGCGATAGACGACCCGTACCCCTGCCCGCTGTTACGCCTTCTTTGGCTTCACCCCCCTTTTTTACGACACGTTTCTTTCCCATACGCTTACGCTTTCACAACACTAATTACAAATTGACACAAATGACACCAATACAAAACAACTTCTGAATGACTTTTGTTTCATTTGTGACATTCGCATGCATTTGTAATTGGTGTCGCATATTAGGTTTTCTCAACCTTACGCTTACCAGAACCCATAGTCTTACGCGCGCCACGGAGCGTGCGTGCGTTCGTCTTTGTTCGCTGACCGCGCGACGGCAGATTCCGTGAGTGTCGCATGCCACGATATGACTTCGTATCTTTCAAGCGCTTGATGTTGCCACTCACCCGCCGCTTGAGGTCACCCTCAATTACCTGTGATTCAATAAGTTCGCGAATCTTATTTTCCTCACCCGTGGAAAGTTCTGGAGGCTTCTTGCCCGCGTCGACACCAGCGTCGATTAGAATACGCATGGCACGTGAACGCCCAATACCAAAAATTGTCGTCAGGCCTATTTCAAGACGTCTATTGTCGGGAATTGCTATACCTGCAACACGCATAGTTTCTAGCTTTTAGCGGCTAGGCGCTAGGCATTAGTTTTGCTAACGCCTAAGGCCTAACGGCTAGCGTCCAACTTACCCCTGTCGCTGATTGTGCCGAGGATTGTCACAAACAACCCGAATGCGGCCTTTACGCCGCACCATTTTACACTTCGCACACATTCTGCGTACCGATGCTTTTACCTTCATCCCGATAGTGTTAGATCGCAGATGTGCGACCACGCTTAGTCCGACTAACGATTATTGCTTCACTTTTCACACGCGACGCGCTTAAAAACATTCACCCGAGTGAAACACTATCGGGATTCACGCCCTTACAACCGCCTCGTGATACGCGCTTTGCCGCCGTATGAATCAAGCACGACCAGCACCCGGTCGCCTACAAGGACACGAATACGATGAAGGCGCATCTTTCCTGCGAGGTATGCAAGAACCTCCTCACCCCCATCATGTAGTTGCACCTTAAAGAGTGTGTTGGGCAATGCCTCAATCACGACTCCCTCTAACTCCGTGTCTTGCGAAGGACCTTGTGCTCCTGCTGTATCCATTCGACAACGTTTTTGCGTATTGTGAAGCGCTGCTATTCTAGCAAACCCCCCTACCACCTGTCAATCCCTACCGTATGTGAAAAAGTAAGTGTGGGTTCTGTATCAATAATCCTCGTCTTATACGGGGTCCTCAGCGTCCTGGAGCATCTCTTCAACCGTGATGCGCTTCGTGTTTTCGGGAAATGAACGCTTCCAGAGAGGACGCAGGTGGATTTCAGCCCGTTCAATGGCGGGGTATCCTGACAACACAGTATCTACAGCATCTTTCTCTTTACCTGCCAAATCTTCCTTTAGACGCTCACCGTCAAATGTCCAGATTACTGTTCCCGAACCCCCGAGTGTGAAGTTGACAGTACCCAATGCGGCCGGTGCAAGCGTCTCTTTATCAACGAGAGCAAACTCCAAATCAGTAAGGTTCATAAAACGCACCGGCTCGTCTGCATAACGAGCGATGGTGTTTCGAGCAATATAACCTGCAAGCTCGGCTTGATCAAACATAATGCCATAGAGCATGCCGCGCTCAATGACATTCACCTCGTCTGTACGCTCCGTATTTGCATTTGGTTCGCTCGTAAACTCTATGAACACACCATCTATATAGAGAATGCCTCCCTCGGGAATCTGTGACTGTACCTGCGCGGCGAGCGAGTCACCAAGCGAGCTGCGGATTGCCGCTCGTGCCGTCTCTTCATCGGCTTCCGAAACCGTCCTCTGTATTCCTGAAAACCCTCCTGTCATCGGCGTCTTGGAGCGTGCAAAAAACTTGAAATATCGCGGGTCATCTTGCTCCTTAAATGCAGGAATCGTAAAGTCGGTGTTGCCGATGTTGTACTGCGTTCCCGATGTATCGGCAAAAACTGTTGCGTCAACACTTCCGGGAACAACCTCTCCGGCATTATTGGTGAATCGTCCGGGAACCTCAACGGATTTATCAAGTCGATAAATGAGCCCTTCTGGCGTCTCAAACCGTGTGTTCTTAATGAGACGTTCGGAACTTTCACCGAAGTTGTTGAAAATAGTGATGATGCCAGATGCTTTGGTGTCCACCTGTTCTTCTCCAGTCGCCCGTACTGTTTGCGAGCCAGTGTCAGTAAATGTAACTACTTGGAAACCAAGTTGTCCCGGCTCGGGGTCTGCGAATGCTTGGAATTGTCCGCTCACCGTAACCGATTCCTGTTGGGGCATCACAGCAAGTGTCGCGCCAGCAAATGCGGATGAGAGAATCAAAATAACCACTACCAATGCGATAACAATGCCTGCCCCCCACAGCCAGAGTCGCCGCGCGCGTCCTTCGGCACGGAAACGCGGGGGCGGGGACGGCAGCATCGAGTTTTCTTGTACCGCCTCCGGTTGATCCTCTGCAACTGATTCTTCCCGCGTGGTGGGCGTCTCACGCGAAGCTGTGCGCTTGGCGCGCTCAATGGGAATGCGCCGAATGGTGCGTTTTTCCGGTGGAATCATGTCGTTCATCATTGTTCGTGGCATATACTGTTAGTATACCTTCCTACCGAGACCCTGCAACAGTCAGCGCCGGGATAGTTCTTTTTGGCGTTCCGGGGTTGTCACAACATGTGGCAATGTCACGTGCATCATACTGCTCTGATAGAGCGCCGCAAGCGCAAGAAACGGGTCCGTGACAACGCCTTCGCGAAAGGTAACAAACGGCTGCAGAAGGGTGCCATTGATAGAAGTTACCTGCATTGGACGATGTGTCCGCGTATAGCGAGCCCATGCCTCATCTTCAATAAACGAGGTGAAAAGCGGTCCTGCCCAGTCACTTGTTGTCAAGAAGACATTACCGGGAATTTGTGCGTGGCTATCAAATCGTGCAAGCGCTTCTCCGAGCTGTGTGAGCCATGTCGTTTTGACCTCGGTCAGTACTCGTTCAAGCTTAGGTTCAATGTCAGTGCTCACCGTCTTTGACTCCCGTAGCGCGAGGAGGGTGCGTGCTTCCCCAGACGATGTGTGAAGTGTGCGGTTGAGCCCGCGCAGTACGTAGCGAGATCCATGAGGGAATGAGACTGTTTCCAAAAGCGCACCGCCGTGGGCAAGTGCCACATCGGTCACCTCACCGCTCACGTCAATAGAAAGAAAGTCTCTTGATGCCCCAATGTAGTTGGTGATGCCGCTCCATGCAATAAGTGCAAATGAGTGGTGCTTTATTGTTCTTGCATGAAATACGCGAAACACCGTGTCTTCAATACGCTCACGCAGCACACGGGCAATGACACTCACGGTGAGCGTAAACTGTGCTGAAGTCGCCCGCTTGCTGTACGGATTAGAAACAGTATACCCGTTGAGTTTGATATCCGTGACCGCCTTTTCAAGCATATCTATATGCTCACCCATGCCGCTCTCGTAGTGTTCGCCCCCCTCGCGAGCAATTTCTTCCTCTTGCTTATGAACGGCACGTTCCACAACCTCTTTTGAAAGAATAAAAGGTTTCTCGTCATGCATATCGATAATGCGGGTCTGTGAGAGATACCACGGGGATGCATACGAACAAAGAATCTGATCCATGCGTCGGTGTACTCCTTTAGAAAATGTCAGATGGGCAAGTCCATCCTTCTCGATGTCATGGGCGACGGCATCAAGCGTAGAAAGCATTGAGGCAACAAATCGGTCAAAATTGAACTCGTCCTGAAATACCATATACCGCCGCGTGTTGTAAACCACGTGCGGTTTTTCGTTCGGACGGATAAGGGTGAGCGCGGCACCAACAGATGCACTGCCGATATCAAAGACAACCGCAATGGTGACCTTTTGATGTTTTCTGCGAGAAAAGAAACCCATACACAAACAGTATATAACACCTCTCCACTACTCCAATGCTGCTTTTATCATCCGAGTACCAGCGGGTGACGCTTCTTCTCTGAGAATTGTAAAGTGGCCAAGCTCTATCGTGATAAGTTGTTTCTGTGTCATGATTATGTAATAGTGGGTTTTCGTTTCTTCTTGACCGACCGCATCTTGCCCTCTTTCATCACGCCCTCAAGGCGCGGCGGACGCGTGAGGTGACCCATCTCTCGCACTCGTCTCTTCTTATCAAATATCTTTTGTACTTGTTTCATATCTTCTATATCCTGTGTCCTTCTGAAGTCGTGTGTGGCAACCCCTGTATGTCATCGTTATTCTAGCGTCGCCTTAATCCGTCGCACTCCGGCAGACGATGCTTCTTCTTTCAAAATCTTAAAGTTTCCTAACTCGCTTGTGTTGCTGACGTGAGGTCCTCCACAGAATTCGATGCTGAAGATGCTCCCCTCCGCATCTTGGATTATATACACAGAAACAACATCAGGATATTTGGTGCCGAACTCCATCTCCGCGCCGAGTTTCTCCGCCTCCTCGCGCGGCATTTCTCGTCGCACGACAGCAAGTCCTGCTGTAATCCACTCATTCACTATTTCTTCAACCTTCTGTTTTTCTTCATCCGTCAGTTTGCGGTCAAAGGTAAAGTCAATCCGCAGACGCTCCGGCGTGATGTTACTTCCCCGCTGCTTCACTTCTTTGCCGAGAACCTTCTGAAGCGCGGCAAGCAACAGGTGATGTGCGGTATGCAATTTGACCGTTGCGTCGCTATGGTCAGCAAGCCCGCCCTTGAACTTCCCCGCCGACGCGGTGCGCGAGAGTTCCTGGTGTTTTCTATTCTCTAGATCAAATCCCCTCAATATTTTTCTTTTTTGCACATCCGTTAATGGGGAAAGTAAAATCCCTTTTCTTTTTTCATCATAAATCTCGATGCTTAATTCAATTGGAAATCCATATGTTGAAAAGAGTTCAAAAAGCTCTTTACCTGAAAAAGGTTGGTGAATTGGAATGTCTTCTCCATCCTCATATTGTTTCAATCCAGTAACTCGTGTAAAAATCTTATTAAGCATAGACAATCCTTTTTTAAGAGTCGCCTCAAACTTATTTTCCTCATCATCCAGCGTCTTCTGAACTATTCCAATGTTCTTAAGAACATTGGAATAGGTTTTTCCGTAGATATCAGCGATAGTTGACACAAATTCAGAAAGTTTGGTGTCTGCAAAACCAAGTGTGTCCATGTGACGCACTGCTCGACGAATCAGACGACGCAGCACATAGCCGCGGTCGGTATTTGAGGGAATGATGCCATCGGAAATCAGAAATACCGCCGCGCGGAGATGGTCGGCGACGATGCGCGACGAGCGTATATCATATTCGTATGCTTTCTCCTCAATCGCCCGTAGAAGCGGTTTGAAAAGGTCTGTGTCAAACACATTGTCCGTTTTTTGCATCACCGCCGCAATGCGCTCAAGCCCCGCGCCGGTGTCCACGTTTTTCTGCTTGAGTTTACCGATTACTTTCCCGTTTTCCTTCTCATACTCCATAAACACATCGTTCCAGATTTCCACCACCTGCTGATTGTCGTCCGCTTTTTGAAATTCCTCCGGCGAGAGATCACCAAGTCCTTGCGTCGTGATATCGTAGAACATTTCCGAGTCCGGTCCGCACGGACCGTTCTCGCCCGGGCTCCACCAGTTGTCCTCCGCTCCGCGATAATAGACACGGTGTTCAGGGATACCAATTGACTTCCAGATTTCCGCCGACTCCTCGTCGCGCGGCGCACCTGTCCTGAGCGACTCTGGAGTCGAAGGATCGTCCCCGGCAAACACCGTTACATAGAGGCGCGCGGGGTCTAGGCCAAGCCCTTCCTCCTGCGAGGTCAAAAATTCATAGCTCCACGCGAGTGCCTCCTTCTTGAAGTAGCCTGCCCCGACACCGCCTTTTGCGTCGGAGTCGCCGAGCGACCAGTTGCCGAGCATTTCAAAAAACGTGAGGTGCGTATTGTCCCCCACTTCGTCAATGTCGTCCGTGCGGAGGCATTTCTGCACATTGACCAGCCGGTTGCCCTTCGGGTGCTTTTCTCCCAAGAGATACGGAACCAAGGGCTGCATACCTGCAGTCGTAAAAAGCGTCGTCGGGTCATTTTCAGGGATTAACGAAGCAGAAGGGACAATCGCGTGTCCACGCCGTTCAAAAAATTTTAAAAAACGCTCCCTGATTTCTTTCGATTGCATAACCTGCATTTTAACACAAATGTAAAAGGTCTCGGGGCACTGAAGTGTACGCCGAGAACCTGTCGCCTTGTCGATAAGACCGCCTCTGAACGAGGGCTTGAAGGTACAGAAGGCAGAGAGAGGAAAGTGCAACCGCTCGGAACTGACAGTACTAGTACGGGATAGGTCGCCAACGTGAGACGTCTCGAGACGCCTGACTCGGCTGTCTCCGGCATGGTAAGACCAACGCGACTTCAGACTCTTACCAAGAGTACTGTTGGGTACAGCAGGGCGATCAAGCCCAACCCGTAGCAACTAAGCTGTCTGACGACAACCAGTCACTCCAGCTCACACGAGGAATTGAACCCTCTCCCTCTCTGCCTACGGAATATCTTATACGTCTAAAAAACTGTGTCAAGAATAACGGTAAAAAAATATCTACAAAAAACTCTATGCCAAAAACATCAAGAGAACGTAGAGAATGACAAAAATCCAGGGAATAACAAGCGACATTTTGAAAAAATAATACTTTGCTCCTGGATACCGCTCTCGAATCATCACACTTTCAGCAGTATAGGGTGCAAGCGGCAGTTTCTTTTCCATGCAGTGAATGATATGGAGTTTCATGGCGGTACGTTCTTTGTATGAATGAATGATCGCCCACCAAATGAGCAAAATCACGACCCCCATAAATGGCAGTACCACCCGCCATTCTGAAACACCAGTGGTACATCAATGACGTTGGCAAACGATACGCCGAGTGCCGTGAGGAGAATAGTATTCATCGTAAGAAAGTAACTGTTCACTTTTTGCTTCAGTTCTCCCACCCACTGCACACTTTCAATATAGCCATGATACTGATCTAAAATGTGCGCTCGGTAGTCCGCTCCATATCCCTCGGAAGACGCAGCAAAAATAGTATCCGCACACAATGAATCTTTACCATCAATCATGTTGTTAGTATACCCCTCACATCAGTGTACTTCCATTGCAAGGCACACCCTAAGGTTTTAATATTTTAGAAAATGCTCGTGTGTCTTTAAAGGGTCCAATAACTGCCAGGTTCATGTTTTTATTGTGGAAAATCTCTTTGGCAGCGCGTTGAATCGCCTGTGGCCTAACAGCTTTGATCTCTCGAGCAATTTCTTGCGATGTTTTAAGTCTTCGTTTGAGTGTCTCTTGTTCGCCATAAAAGAGCGCACATTCATCAGATGATTCGAGTCCCATAAGCATTTTGCCCACTAAAAATTCTTGCGCTTTGCGGAGTTCTCGTTCTACCACAGAATCACTTTTTAGTTTTTCCAGTTCAGTGAGTATAGCACTAATGACTTCCTCAATTCGCGTGTTATCAACGCCCGCCCGAATGACAAATTTTCCATGATCGCTGTGCGGCTCAAACCCGGCACGGACGTAGTAACACACACCCAATTCCTCACGAAGGAGTTGAAACAGCCGAGAGCTCATGCCCTGCCCTAAGACCGCAGCAAGTACGTTCACCGCGGGTACACTTTTGTCAAACACCCTCGGCGCGTGAAAGCCGAGCGTAAAGTGACTCTGATCGCTTTTTTTATATTTTATTTTGACTTGCGGTTTGGACTGGGCGCATCGCACTCGTGGTTTTTTAGAAACATTTTGCTTTGGTAGGTCTCCAAACAATGCCCCTACTTCTCGAAATACGTCTCCGGGAGACACATCCCCTGCCACGACTACGGTGGTTGTAGGAGCAGTGTAATGTTTCGTTCGGTACGCAATAAAATCATCTCGACGCATGTTGCGGATGTTACGTTTTGTCCCCAAGATGCTCCAACCTGCGGGTTGATTGCCGTACATCAACTCATCGAGCAACTGATAGATTCCTTGCATCGGTTGATCTTCGTACATGTTGATCTCTTCAATAATCACCCCTTTTTCTTTTTCCATTTCAGTTTCCGGGACGAGCGGATGGAGATACAAATCACTTACAACATCAAGAATTTTCTTAAAATGCTTCTTACGAGCTTTTGCGTAGTAGCCGGTAAACTCGTACCACGTAAAAGCGTTGTTATCCGCGCCGATGCTGTCCAACTCATGCGCGACGACCGCAGCAGATGGTCGAGACGGTGTCCCCTTGAACACCATATGTTCTAAAAAGTGCGAGATGCCGTTATTTGCTTTGGTTTCGTAGTGAGAACCCGCTTCCACCAACACAAACACCGTCACTGTCGGGTTGTCTTTCATGGGGACTGCAAGCACACGCAGACCATTATTGAGTACTTTTCGTCGGGGTTTCATATTCACTGATACTTAAAGCGTAAATTGTCCGTTTTTATAAATAACCTTCTCGGTGTCGTCAGTAAGGTTTGCGGTAACTGTCCGAGGACTGGTCGAAATGATGTCGGTATGTACCGATGAATCATTGAATCCTAACCGCGTCCAGTCGGATTTCTTCAATTTACTTGGATCTCCATCATACCCATCGTGATAGGCATTTCCGAGTGCAATATGGCTGTTGCCGTGTAACCCCCCCCATGTTTTCATCAAAAAGCGTTTCTGCCATAAACTTCGTAATACGTGAAAAACGTCTGTCGGTCATGGAAAATTCACCCACTTTATCCGCATTGGTAGTCTTGATCATTTCTCTAAGCACGTGCTGATTTTGCTGTGCCCGTGCTGTTACCACTCGACCGTTTTCGAATTCAAGTTCAATACCGGTGATCAAATTGCCATACCGATACAATGGTTGATTAAACTTGATCCACCCCTCAGTGCCACGCCAGTCAGGGGAACAAAAGAGTTCAAAGCTAGGAATATTGCGACCACTTCCCCCCATCCATTTTCTTTTTTCTCCAAACGTAATACGAAGATCCACATCCGGACCATATACATGAAAAGTTTTTGCATCCAACTGATTCAATTTCTTGCGATACACCTCCATTTGTTTTTGTACTTTCCTCCATTCAGTAACCGGACTTCGTTTGTCCAAAAAACATGCTTTGATGATTTGATTCCAATATGCCCGTTCTGAAAGTCTGGCCTCTCGTGCCCCTGCGGGTGTACCATAGAGCGCGACCGTCCAGGTGAACTTTCCACTGTTTTCCTTTGCCTCAAGCCATTTTTTATACGGTTTATACACTTCTCCCCTGAGCATCATCTTTTTGGGATCTACTCCTTTGAGCGCTTCTTTATCAACGTCAGCAATGACGTAGAGTGAATGATCAATCGTATCTACTAAACCTTTCAGATATGTTTTGGGAAAAAACGTAAGCTGCGCGTCGTTCGCCAATTCAAAAAAATCCCGCGACGGATTAAATGATTTACTATCGTCATCTGGAAAATAGTTAGCGAGCACATGCCCCCCTGCTTTCAGGATTGACCGATGAAGTTCCATATACAGTGGTTTTGCAAATTCACCAGCAGTTAAACGAACCACCTCACCTCTTTTGATTCCTTTTCCACTGTTCAACGCAAAATTGACCAACACATCAGCATAACGCTCGAGAATTTTCTGAGGTGGGGTGTAAGGTCTATTTTTTGTTCTTGCCATAAAACCGCTTCAATACTTTGAAATCTTTTTTGAGCGTTTCCACCAAACTCTGCGTGTAAATCGCCGCGGCGGGGTGATACTGGGGCACGATTTTGATGCTCCCGAAAAGCCCGCTCGCGTCGTACACTGTACCATGCGCGCGGCTGATTGGCTCCAACTGTGCATCCAACCCGAATTTGCGCATGATGTACTCCATGGAGAATCGCCCGAGCGTCGCAATAACCTTTGGTTGTATGACTTCAATCTGCCTGTCCAGAAACGGCGCATAGAGCTTGATTTCTTCCGGGGTTGGGTCGCGGTTCTCCGGCGGGCGATCTTTGACAATATTCGTGATGTAGACCTCCTCGCGCGGAATCCCGATTGAGGCAAGCAATTCATCCAAGAGTTTGCCCGCCCGCCCGCAGAACGGACGCCCCTGCTCGGCTTCGTTCCGCCCCGGCGCCTCACCGATGAACATGATAGGAGCATCATGACTCCCCTCACCCAAGACCGCGTGATAGTTATTCGCCATGCGGTATTCGTAGAGCGGCGACTCTTTGAGATTCACCACCTCGTCGCGTATTTCCCGCATCTTGTCGGTTTTTGTCCCCCCTTTCACCATATTATTCACTAAGTTTAAGAAACGAGGGGCACAAACGCAAACCCCGGAAACTCTTTTGAACGTACGCCCCCATTTTTGTCTTTTGTAAACCGATAGATGGTGTCACCGATGGGTATAACCAGAGCGCCCCCCGGTTTGAGCTGGTCCAGAAGTTCCTCCGCCATTTTCTTGTTTGGTGCACTTGCCGAGACCAAAATACGGTCAAACGGAGCTTTTTGAAAAAGCCCCAGTTCACTCTGCGCTTCAAGAATTTCCACATTATGAAAATCATATTTTTTGAGATTCTCTCGTCCAAATTCCACCAACGTCAGGACTCGTTCAACTCCGTAGACCTTCCCTTTCCCACCAATCATGTGAGCGAGGAGCGCCGTGGTCCAACCGGACCCGCACCCGACATCAAGCACGATACCGCCCTCCCGTACGCCAAGCTGTTCCAGCATAAAGGCAACGACTGTCGGCTGTGAGATGGTCTGCCCCTCGCCTATCGGCAAGGGGTAATCTTCGTACGCTTCCACTTTGTAGTCATCGCGCACAAAATCCGCACGGTCTATGGCGCGGAACGCCTGCTCTACCCGTGCATCCTGCAACACCCGCGTGTCTTTTTTAAGACGGTCAAGAAGTTGTTCCTGCGTTTGCATCTATTTTGCAACCCTTACTGCTTCCTCAAAATCAACCGAGAGGAGTTGGGACGCGCCGTCGGCGCCCATGGTGACGCCGTAGAGAACACCCGCGCGCGACATTGTTTCGCGGTTGTGGGTAATAAGAATTATTTGCGACTCTTTGGCAAGCCGCTCCACCATGTCGCCATAGCGCCGGGAGTTCGCCTCGTCAAGCGCCGCATCCGTCTCGTCCAGGATCAAAAATGGCGGCGGGTTCACCTGCGACATCGCAAAGAGAAGAGCAATGGAGGTGAGTGCTCGCTCGCCGCCCGAGAGCATCTGAAGTCCTTTGACGCGCTTCCGCGGTAAGGAGACCACAACCTCCACACCATCCTCCAAAACCTCATCCTCGTCCGAAAGTTCTTCATCAAGCATGAGTGCCGCTTCAATATCGCTCCGGCGTCGTGTGCGCTCTTGCACCACCTTCAGAGATGCGATACCGCCGCCGAACATTATGGCAAACAACTCTTGAAATCCTTCGTTTATCTTGGACAAACCATTTTCAAATTCCGTACGGAGCGTTTCCTCAAGCCCGGCAATAAGCTGTTTGAGCGATTCCGCCGACTTTACAAGGTCAGCAAGCTCGCGTTCAAGAAACACATCGCGGTCTGCAACCTCTTCGTACTCTTTCATAATCTCTTCACCCGAGCCACCGCCCGCGTCCTCAAGACGAATTTTGAGTTTCTCCAGCTCCTTGCGGCGCTTCTCCTGCTCGGTGCGCGGTGCAACAGCGTGCACGGGTTTATATGCAAGCGCCTCTTTCCCGGCGAGTACGTCCGCCTCGCGTTTTTCTTCGGCAAGTTCTTTCTCAAAACGCTCCAATGTCCGCAATTCCGCGTCAATCTTTTGCAATTCAGTCCGCACTTCTTGCTCCCGCGTGCTCACAGCGAACACACGGCGCTCCGCATCGCGCCCGGAATCCATGTCGGCTTCCACTGCGCGCTTGAGCATGTTGTACTTTTCGGAGAGTTCTTTTTCGCGTTTCTCAAGCGAATGAAGCGTATCGTCAAGCTTTTGCTTGTCATCACGGAGCGTATCCAGTGTGGTGTCTTCTTTCACCGTCTGCCCTTCGGTGATACGCGAGAGAAATGAGCCAAACATCTCCTGTACGGTTTTGATAATTGCTTGAAGTGCACCCGAGTCGTCTGTCCCTGACCCTTTTTGGAGCTCCGCCGAGACGTCCTTGGCAAATGCCTTTACCTCGGCAATGCGTACCCGCTCCTCATCCTCACGCTCGCGGACGCGCTCGTGCGCGGCAATCTCTCCTTCCAGACGTCCCACCTCGCGCATATGCGTATCTTTCTCGTCTCGCACCCGCGAAAGCTCTGCTTCAAGCGCAAGAATATCGCTCTTTTTTTCACCAGCCCGTTCAAGTTCGGCAAGTGTTTCTTTTGCTTCCGCAAGCTCACGTGAGAGTCTTTCCAACTCACCTGCGCGGGGGGAGCGGTCATTGGTGAGCCGCTTCCGCTCATTTGTGATATACCACTCCTCTTCCGCAAGATAGAGACGGTACAGCCGCACCAACTCCGTACGCATCTCGCGTGTCTTCTCCACCTTCTCCACCTGTCGTTTGAGAAAAGCGAGGTGTGGCTTGATTTCACGCCGAAGCGACTCAACTTCCTTGATGTTCTGTTCTGTTTGCTCCAGCTTATGCAAGCTTTCTTCCTTTTTGTACTGGTATATTTTGAGGCCGAGCGCGTCTTCAATCATCTCCTTGCGTTCTCGCATATTCACGCTCAAAATCCGATCCGTTTCACCTTGTGAAATGATATGGTGTCCCGAGGCGCCAATATGTGCGCCGGCAAGAAGCTCCACAATATCTCTAAGGCGGACTGTGGAACCATTGAGAAGATAGTCGGTGGAGGAGTCGCGATGAATCACACGCTCTACCACCACCTCGTCAAAATCAACATCAAGAAGACGGCCCCGACGCTCCGCCTGCTCCGACCCGGGCGTCGGAGGTCGGGGCAGGTTATCAAACGTCAGTTTGACGTCCGCGCGCCCCGACTTGGGAACTTTCTGCGAGCCGTTCCATATTAAATCCTCCGTACGCTTACCGCGCATCTGGGTCATCCGCTGTTCGCCCAAAACAAAGCGAAACGCCTCGGCAATGTTTGATTTGCCGGACCCGTTGGGTCCGACAATCGCCGTTATGGGCGTTTTGAATTCAAGCCGCGCTTTCTTGGCAAACGATTTGAAGCCGGAAAGTTCAAGTGATTTGAGGTACATAGCGCATAGTTTAGCACCCTATCTATGCCTCCTCAATTTCATTTCCAGCCCGTTTCCTCAAGCGCGTTCTGTGCCGCATCCTGTTCCGCCTCCTGTTTTGATTTTCCGCCACCCTCCGCTATCTTTCGCTCTCCGATGAACACGCCCACGGTGAAATGCCGATCGTGGTCGGGACCGACTTCGTCAAGCGTCTGGTATGTCGGCGTAATGCCGGACTTTTCCTGTGCAATTTCCTGAAAGTGACTCTTGGCGTCCTGCCATAAACGATGCGCTACAATGTCATCCGCCAGCGGGAAGAGATACTTGGCGACAAAAGCACGCGCACGCTCGTACCCCTGATCCAGATACAGAGCGCCGAGCAACGCCTCAAACGTATTCGCGAGAATGTACTGCCGGGCCCGCCCGGTGTCTTTTGCCTCGCCTTTGGAGAGCAGGAGATACTCATTTATACCAAGGTCCGAAGCAACTGTTGAGAGCATTGTGGTATTTACCATCGCTGCCCGGTAGGATGTTAGATCACCCTCGGTTTTATCGGGGTATTTGTCGAAAAGAAACTCGGTGGTAACCAGTTCGAGCACAGCGTCGCCCAAGAACTCAAGCCGCTCGTTGTGTTTGAGTTGCAGATGTTTGTTCTCGTTGATGTATGAGCGGTGCGTTAATGCCCGCGCAAGCAAACGCTCGTCTTTGAAAGTTACCCCTATGCTGCTTTGAAACTCTTTAAAATTTTTCATGCTATCTCGACACGAATCCACGAATGAAAACGAATGACACGGATAAAGCAAAAAGCTCCTAAAATACTACCTTTTTGAGGGTCTAAAACAAAACACTTGACAAAATCAAGAAATAAGTATATCATATGAATCGGAAAGGAGGGGGTATGCTCACAAGAAAGAAGCTCTGGACGGTTGCCTGGACGACGTGGGTAGTGCTGTCCTGCGTCGTGCTAGTCGGGAAAATCCTGGGTCTCTTGTCACTCCCGTGGGGTTTATTGATGTGCATCCCGATGATCGCTGTTGGTTGGACTGTTTTTGAAGTCCGCCAAAACGCCCGTGGACTCCCCCCGTAAGGTTTCTCCGTTCTCTTCCCCGCCTGGGCGCGCGACCTCGTCGCGCGCCCGCTCTGCTTTTCTAGACCCTGAACCCTCTACTCTCGCATTCACTTCTTGAGCAAAAGGTGCACCGCCTTGGTAATAATCGGCAAGATGTCATCATACGCGTTCAAGCTCACTACTTCGGAGAGCTTGAACCACTTGGCGTCATCAAGTCCCCCCGTACTTCCGAGCTTCAAATCCTGATACGGCGCCTCGGCGAGAAAATATGATACTTGCTTGCGAATTTTTCCTTTTTCCGGGTGTGACGCCACATACTCGTTGTTCCCGAGTTCATCACCAACAGCAATATCCAAACCGAGTTCTTCTTTGATAGCTCGCATCGTTCCCATTTTGACATCCTCGCCTTCTCCAACGCCCCCTTTGGAAAGCGTCCAGTGCCCGAACACGTCGTGTACAAGAGCGAGATACACGTTGCCGTTTTTCTTTGCATACACGACCGCGCCGGCAAGTTTTTCAATAGGCATTCTTTCAAACGGAATGTCCTTTGGTTTCTTTGACGTCTCGTCCTTTCCGGGCTCACCGAGCTCTTTGTATACTGAACCTAAAACTCCATTCACAAACTTGCCGCTGGACTCTCCGCCATAGGTCTTCGCAAGTTCAATCGCTTCGTTGATTGCAACCTTTGCCGGCACCTCGTTTCTATCCGCAAAGAGAAGTTCGTAGAGCCCGATACGAAGTACGTTGCGATCAACAACAGAAATCTTCTCAAGCGGCCAGTCAGGGGCCGCTTTTGTCATAATCGTGTCAATGTCACCCTGCTTCTCTAGTACGCCTCTCAAAAGCTTCTCCATGAACACAAAGTCGCCCATGCCGGGGGCGAATTCTTCCGCATTGCGGTGGAGCGCATCAGAGATAGTAGCAACATCAGTACCTGAAAAATCGTGTTCAAAGAGTGTTTGAAGCACAACTGATCTGGAAAGGTGCCGATTTGCCATGGTTCGTTTGGATTCTACTCTAGCATATATATTAATTTTGTAAAGAACTCTACAGCACGCGCCCTTCTTCCAAAAACCAACTACGCCCCCTGACAAACCCCGGCGGGCTACTTTTTAGAAAGTGTCTCTGCATCAAGTGGTGCTGCCACCTTTTCTTCTCCTGCTGACGCCTTCTTTTCAGCCGCCTCGTTCGCTTTCTTTTCTTCGCCAAGCTCACGACGTTTGCGCTCTACTCGCTCTGCTTTGCGTGCCGTGCGCGCAGCAATATCTATCACCTGCCGTCCCTTGTACTGACCGCAGTGGGCACATACTTGATGCCGTATATGTTTCTCGCCGCAGTTTGCGCACACGGAAAAACGTGGCTCCTTGAGCGCGTGGTGTGACCGACGGTTGCCGGTATGCGAACGAGTATGACGCATGTGAACCACCATAGTAACCACAGTATACCCGAGCACCTTAAAAAATACAAGATCACACGAAAGACGTTACGAACGTCTTTCGATGGAGCGGTGAGACACCGTGTTGACGAAGTAATCGTACATGTTCCGCAGTGGCGTATCCCTTGTGCCGTTCAAATCCATATACCGGAAACTGTTGTGCGTACCACGTCATTCGTCGATCACGGAGCACCTTCGCGACAACTGAGGCAGCCGCAATCACAGGTTCCGAGTCGTCCCCTCTTATAATGCTCTCTTGAAACAAAAACTTGTGAGAAGCGGTAAGCCCTCCATCAAGAAGAATCCTGGAATTCTTGGGTTGCACAGATAGTCCTTTGAGCGAGCGGTCAAGCGCAAGTTGTATTGCCCGTACAATACCAATACGGTCAATTCGCTCTGGGCCGACAAACGACACCCTGAAATCAACCATGGCTGCCGCTCGTGCCGATGAAAGTCTCGCAAACCAGTTGTTCCGCTCTCTCTCACGAAGCCGTTTCGAATCTTTGATGCCGTAGAGCAACTTTTGAACCCCCAAAATATGAGACCGGCGAACAAGGAATGCCCCAACGGCTACTGGTCCTGCAAGCGGCCCGCGACCAACCTCATCAACACCCACAAGACAGATGTAATCTTGCCAATGTTTCATAGAGTAAGTATAGCAGGGCATGGGGATAGTAGAGGGCGATATAATATGCTCACACATGGCTTCTTCCCCATTCGTACATCTTCACACACACTCTCACTACTCGCTTCTCAATGCACTGCCGAAAATCCCGGACCTTGTTGCAACCGCCAAGGAGCATGGGATGTCGTCGCTTGCACTCACCGACAACGGCAACCTCTACGGCGCCATAGAGTTCTACAAGACATGCCAAAAAAACGACATCAAGCCGATTATCGGCGTTGACTTTTATCTGGCATTTCGTACCCGCCATGATAAAGAGGCGGGTATTGACAACCGCCGCCACCGGCTCGTGCTCCTTGCCGAAAATGAGATTGGGTACAGAAACCTCATTAAGCTCGTCACCCGCTCGCACCGTGAGGGATTCTATTACAAACCGCGCATTGACCATGAACTTCTGCGTGAACACCACGAAGGGCTCGTCGCCATACTGCCGTCATTTAACAGCGACATATCATCACTCGTGAAAACGCGCGACCGCGCGGGTGCGGAGCAGAAGCTCGCCGACTACCGGGAAATTTTCGGTGCAGAGAGTATATTTCTTGAACTCACCCACCACCCGGAAGTTGACGGACACCCGACCCTTCAGAAAGACATAACCGCGCTCGGAAGAGCGATGGGAGTGCCGCTTGTCGCCGCACACAACGTGTATTATCTCACACCCGAGGACAAACAGGCGCGCGACACGCTCCTCTCAGTGCAATCCACCGTAGGATTCCGCGAGCAGAGTGGTCTAACGAATAATGAAGAGGACTTCTCGTTCATCAGTCCCGCGCAGGCGGAGGAATACTTCCGCACCGCGCCCGACGCGTTGGAGAACACAGTGCGCATCGCCGAACGATGTACGCTTAAGCTCACGCTCGGCTCGTGGCTTTTCCCAAATGTTGCAATACCCAACGGTACAACATACGACAGTGAGTTCAGACGGCTTGTAGAGGCGGGACTAAAACGACAGGAGCTCCCTGAAACAAAGGAGGTGAGAGACCGAATTGAATATGAAATCAAGACGATTTGTGACAAGGGGTATGCGCCGTATTTTCTCATCGTTGGAGACCTCATGCGGTTTGCACACCAGAACGGGATTCTTACCACTATTCGTGGTTCCGTCGCAGGTTCTATGGTCACCTACCTCATGGGTATCACGAACATCAATCCGCTTGAATACGAGCTGCCATTTGAACGATTCCTGAATCCCGATCGCCCATCGCCGCCCGACATTGATATGGACTTCGCCGACAACCGCCGTGACGAGGTCATTGCATACACACGGGAGAAATATGGTGAAGATCGCGTCGCGCAAATAGGCACGTTCGGTACCATGATGGCACGCGGTTCCGTGCGTGACACCGCGCGCGCCATGGGATACGACTACAGCGTTGGTGACCGTATTGCCCGTATCATCCCCTTTGGCTCGCAGGGATTCCCCATGACCATTGACCAAGCGATGGAGCAAGAGTCGGAGCTTCGCGAACTCTACGCAAAAGATGCGGACAGCAGAACAATTATTGATATGGCAAAAAAAATCGAGGGGTGTGCGCGGCACATCGGCGTGCATGCCGCGGGTGTCGTCATATCTCCCGTTCCGCTTGACGACATTGTTCCCATCCAACCGGATACCAAGAACGAAGGCAAGCTCATCACCCAATATGATATGCACTCCGTTGAAGACGTGGGGCTCTTGAAGTTTGATTTTTTGGGACTGACCAACCTTGCAGTGCTCGCCGACGCCATCAAGCGCGTCAAAAAACTTTTGGACATTGACATAGACATTGAAAACATTCCCCTTGACGATGCAGAGACATTCGCCATGCTCGCGCGCGGCGAGACTGTGGGCGTCTTTCAACTTGCCGGACAGGCAATGACAAAATTTCTCAAAGAGCTGAAGCCGAACAGCATCCACGACATCAACGCCATGATTGCGCTTTATCGCCCGGGGCCGATGCAAAACATCCCGCACTATATCGCCCGCAAGCACGGGCAGGAATCGGTAACGTACTATCATCCGAAGATGCGTGAGTTTCTTGATAAGTCCTATGGTATTTTAGTCTACCAGGACGACCTTCTGATGACCGCGCTCGCGCTCGCGGGCTACACCTGGACAACGGTGGATGCGTTTCGCAAGGCGGTCGGGAAAAAGATACCGAAGGAAATGGCCCGCCAGCATGAGATTTTCGTAAAAGGGTGCATGGAACACTCGGGTATGACGGATACACAGGCGGAAGGTCTCTGGAACCTCTTTGAGCCGTTTCAAGGGTACGGCTTCAATAAAGCGCATGCCGCAAGCTACGGGCGCGTCGCCTACCAGACCGCGTATATGAAAGCGCGCCACCCAATGATGTATATGGCGGCGCTGTTGACCGCTGACGCGGGCGACGTGGACAAGGTCGCCGAAATCATCAACGAGTGTAAGCGGATGCACATTGAGGTACTGCCACCCGATATCAACGAAAGCTTGGGTGACTTTACCGTCGTGCTTGATGCAGACGAAAAGCCGACGCACGCCATCCGGTTCGGGCTGTATTCCATCAAAAACTTCGGGCAGGGCATCGCGGAGAGCATCATCGCCGAGCGCAAGGCGCGGGGTGCATTTGTGTCGCTCGCCGACTTTCTGGAACGCGTCAAAGACCGCAATCTCAATAAAAAATCACTGGAGTCACTCATCAAGTGCGGCGCGCTTGACGAGTTCGGCGAGCGAGGGATGATGCTCGGCAACATTGATGATTTACTCTCTCATTCTCGCGCTGCACATGACAAGTCTGAGAATCAGGAGTCGCTCTTTGCGCTTCTCCCCGAGGACGCATCGGTGAGAGACCTCACACTCCAGCCGTCAGAACCCGCAAGTGACATCGACAAACTCGCTTGGGAAAAAGAGCTTCTGGGACTCTATATCTCTGGACACCCACTCGACCGTTTCCGAGAAAAACTTGAGGGGCGTGACTGGGACATCGCGCGTGCCAAAGACGTGCTTGAGCCGGGGAATTCCACAATGGTCTGGGGGGTAATTGAAGAGAGTCGGCGCATTATCACACGCGGTGGTGAACACATGGCATTTCTACGCGTTGCCGACTATACCGGCTCGCTTGAGGTCGTGGTATTTCCGAAGCTCTACCGCATCTGCGCCGACAAAATAAATACCGGCACCTGCGTTGCGGTCAAAGGCATTATGTCCGACCGCAACGGCGACATCTCCCTTCTCGCCGACGCGGTGAAAGAGTTAAAATAGAAAAGGGCGAGAGAGAACAGCGCCCCACTCGATCCAAGAGCGACCATCTACTGTCTCGTTCTCTCTCGCCCTTCAACCCACCACAAAGCTACGGGAAGACAGTCTTACTATCGTGCACAAAGCACACCCGCTCGATCGTCTTCCCTCTTCAAACAACTCTAAACCATTGAGGTTGTTTGAAGAAGGGGTGAGACATCCCGTGACCCGTCTTCTCAGACAAACGCCCAATCGTCTCACCCAAAGAACTATCGAGAGGACACAATTCATGGATCGTCTGTAGGAACAATAGACAGACTGTCAATCGTGTCCTCTCTCCATAGAGAGGGCGAGACACGATGCTCATCGTCTTTCTAGACACCGGTCTCATCGTCTCGCCCAAGAACTGTGGGAAGACAGCGGGTAAATCGTGCAGAAGCACAAAAAGGATATCGTCTTCCCCCTTCAGAGGTTTCTTGGGTAAAAACCCTCTGAAGAGGGGGCGAGACACGGAGGGAATCGTCTTGAAAGACAGTTTCCGCATCGTCTCGCCCCGTAGGTTACCGGCAGACATTGTCGCTGTCGTACTTGTTGTACACCATCGCTGTCGTCTGCCGTGAACTGAAAGAACTATGCTACGCCGCTTGCGCCTCGTCCCGCGCGATCCTGCCAGACCGCTCGAACCCCCACCACGCGCGGTAGAGCCACTCCGTGAACTTTGTCCTCGTCCGCCAGAGCGCCATCTTGTGGATGTGTCCGTTGGTATATTTGAGCACTCCGTCCACCTCGACGGGCTCGGGGTGCCGCTCGCGAAGCACTGTCTTCCAGTGCCGGAGTTTCTTACCCCAGCGCGAATCGGGGCGCCGGTTCCACTGGTCGCCGAGAAGGAAGAGTGCCTGGCGGATGTCGGGATGCCAGTTCGCGACCTCTCCCCTGCGCCTCCTGGGGAAGCGGCCGTCCTCGAGCACGTGACAGCCACAGAAGGTCTTGAACTTGGCCACAGTCGGGAACCGCCGGATGTCGATGACCGCAGCGATGATGGGCGCGGCAAGCGCCGGCCCGACCCCCTCGATGGGCTCAAGGAGTTCCGTGTAGAGATCGAGTGCTCCGAGTGCTTTCGCGAGTTCACGCTCGCGGGCGCCCTCCTCCGCGAGGAGTGCCGTGAGAATGCGGTCGCTCGCGCGCCGCGCGTCGTGCGCCTTCTCAAGCCCACCCTCGGGGTACCCCCCTTCCGGCGAGCAGAAGACCTGCCCGATGGTGTGCTGACGGAGCCGCTGCTCGCAGGCGATACGCCCCTTCATCGCGTCGATGCGGTCCCGGTGGGCTTCGCGCACGCGGATGAGCGCGAGGTCGCGGTCGGTGACTGGGAAGAAGAGCGCTGCCCGCTCGCGGACCAAGAGCGCGAGGGTGCGAGCGTCCTCCCCTCGCTCACCGCTCCGCTCCCTGGCGAGAACGAAGGGTGGGATGCGGAGGACCTCGACGTCGATCTCGCGCGCCCGCCGTGCGAGCGCGAACGCGAAGTAGTTGCCGCTCCCGCCGAGCACCATCCCCACGCGGTCGCCCGGCGAGAGACCTCCATAGGCCGCCGGTACGCGATGCACGCGGTAGACGAGCTTGCCGTCACGCCGGAGATGCGTCTCTGGCAGACCTTCGACGGACTCGTCTGCCTTCACCCGGCGCCACATGATGTGGTGCGGCTTGAAGCCCGAGAGGTTGTCTCCCGGCTCCACCCGCCGAACCTCGACCGGGAATTCGCCGAGGGCGTAGTCGAACTCCGCCTGCTCGTCTGGGAGCTCGAGGGTCTCAACCTCGTCTCCCTCTAGGATGACAACCTGGGTGGGATGGGCCTCACCCTCGGCCGTCGTCTTCACCCGATGCCGGATCCCGATGAACCTCGTCGCTTCTTCCACGACACGCTCCTTTCGTTCCCTAAGGAACAGTTGGCCTGTCCTGACGGGCGGTTAGAGAAGAAACACTCGTGCTTTCGTGCTTTGCGCACAGCGTTTTCTTCGTCTCTTCTCTCTTTGTTGAAGCGGCACAATCTCGCTTTACGTCCCGCTGTGCGGGACAGTCGCGCCATCGTGCCGCCTCGTGACATCAAAGAACATGAGGGGAAATATTGCTGGCATAGCGTTTCTCTAACGCAGTCGTATCTACGTTCCCCCTCTCCAGAAACCTTTCTCGACTGAAAAACCTCTGGAGAGAGGGTGGGACAGCTCTTCCCTCGTTTACTGCAACAAAAAGAGGATCGTCCCACCCAACAGTGTGCGGACACGATTTCTGAACCGTTAACGCGGAGCTAACATCTGTACCATCCCCACCACTCCGCTCTATGAATAGCATGTAACAAATTATTTGTCAACTCCGCTGCTGTGGCAATTACAAAGGGTGAAAATGAGTTGCATTAATCCAGTGGAGAGATAGCGCACGGCATAAAAAATGCTAAAATATCACATACGTGAAGAAATCCACCGAACAACTTGGACTCATGCGGCACTCGCTTGCACACTTGCTTGCAGCAGCAGTGCTTGAACTCTATCCGAACGCCAAACCTTCCATTGGTCCATCTATTGAAAACGGTTTCTACTATGACTTCGATTTCTCCGCTTCGCGGAGTGCAGATTCCCGCAGATTGAAACGCGAATCAACGCAGATATCAGACAAGGACCTCCCGAGGATTGAGAAAAAAATGAAGGAACTGCTCCCGTCGTGGGAGCTGTTTGAGCGCATTGAGGTAACGCCCGATGAGGCGCGGCAGATGTTCTCCGGCAATCCCTACAAGGTTGAGTTGATAGATGAACTTGAGAAAAACGGCGAGCAGATTTCCCTCTACTACTCCGGTCCCCGCAACAGCATCCCCGATGCTAACGAAGCTACCAAGCTAACGAAGCTACAAGCTGGTTTTCTCGATTTGTGTCGGGGCGGACACGTCGAACATCCATCAAAAGACATTGACTCCGACGCGTTCACACTCACCCACATCGCCGGTGCGTACTGGCGCGGCGATGAAAAGAACCCCATGCTCACGCGCATCTACGGACTCGCATTCAACACCAAAAAAGAACTTGAGGAGCACCTCGCGATGCAGGAGGAGGCAAAAAAACGAGACCACCGAAAACTTGGGAAGGAGCTCGGTCTCTTTATGTTTCATGAGACCTCGCCAGGCATGCCGTACTGGCTCCCAAAAGGTGTTGTACTCTACAACGAGCTGGTCAACTTTTGGAGAGAAGACCATCGAGCACGAGGGTACCAGGAAATCGTATCTCCCCTACTGAACAAGAAAGAGCTCTATATAACCTCGGGGCACTACGATCACTACTGGTCAGAAATGTTTGTTGCTGAAACAGGGGATGAAGATGAGGAATACGGTGTCAAAGCGATGAACTGTCCGAATGCCCATGTGGTATTCGCGAGCCAGCCGAGAAGCTACAAAGATTTGCCCCTACGGCTCTCCGACACCGATACGCTCCACCGACACGAACGCTCAGGAACACTTAGTGGATTGCTCCGCGTCCGCTCCTTCAGGCAGGACGACGCACATATCTACGTTGCCGAAGACCAAATTGAGGCAGAATACCAACGAGTGTTTGAAATTGTCGAACGGTTCTACTCGCTGTTTGGCATGTCGTACTCATATCGGTTGAGCACGCGACCCGAAGACATCATGGGAAACCCGGAAACATGGACCACCGCAGAGAACACGTTGAAAAAAATCCTCGACGAGAACAATAAGCCGTTTACAGCGGGTGACAAGGAGGGTGCTTTTTACGGGCCAAAGGTGGACATCATGATGAAAGATGTGCTCGGCCGGGAGTGGCAGATGGGCACTATCCAGCTTGACTTCCAACAGCCCCGTCGGTTCAACTTGGAATATACCGACAAAGACGGCACCAAAAAGATGCCTATTGTCATACATCGTGTCATCTATGGCTCGCTTGAGCGTTTTATCGGTATACTTATCGAACACTATGCGGGTGCGTTCCCGCTTTGGCTCTCGCCGATACAAATCAAGGTGCTTCCTATTGGCGAAGGGCAGTACGAATACGCACAACACGTACACCAAACACTCAAGGAGCACGGCATTCGCGCGGAGCTTGATGACAGCAACGAGACCTTGGGTAAAAAAATTCGCAACTGGAAGCTTGAGAAAGTTCCCTATGCGCTTGTTATTGGGGACAAGGAGGTTGAAAGTCAAAAGTTAAAAGTGGAAAGTAGAGACAGTGAGAAATCAGAATCTCTCGCGCTTGAAAAACTCTTGGAAAAACTCCAGAAAGAAATCGCAAACAAAGCGTAGATGCACGCCGGTGGCTACATGTTTTTCGGTTGAAGCATGCCACCCGGTTGCCCTCCGTGTCCGTGAACATGGCGAACCGCCCGATGCCGGGAATGTCCATCGGGTCTCCAAGCACCTTACCACCCGCCCCTTGTACCATTGCAATTTTTCCGTCAAGGTCATCAACGGAAATGACGAGGTGCGGTACCTCATCGTCTTTTTGTCTTTGGTAAAATCCACCGTTGATAGTGCCTGGTGTTTTCACCATTCTGTTTTCGTCCGTTTCCGTCGTATCGACAAGAACATAGTCACCCATTTCAGGGCCGAGCTGTGTCGTATGCCAGCCAAACACGCTCTCATAAAACTTTCGCATCCGGCTTTTGTCTTCCGCTGGCATCTCAAAGTGAACAACAGGGTTCATTTTCATAGTTGTAGCATCACTGGTATTTCTAATATTCTAAGCACCTACCATCACCTTAAAGCCACCGTAGGCCATGCGCTTCATATCAAACGGCATTGGCTTCTCCTTCCATTTCGGGTCATTCATCAGCGGATCTTTCATGACTTTGGCGTTCACGATATCGCGGTGCTTCTTTGACTTGAACACGATAAAAGAAAACCAGACCGCTTCATTGGATTTGGCTTTAGCCATTTCCGGAAATAGGCGGTGCTTCATGCCACCCATCATTTTCGGACGGATATCGTCGCCGACACACTCCTTATAATCCAGTGCACCATATTTCATCCATAGCTTTTTCCCAAATTGTGCCATCGTGCGATACTCCGCAAGTTTTTTCTTCGGAACTACGATTACGAACCCGTCTATATATTTAGCCATATTTTTGTTGTAACTATGTATAGTGAGCTTGTCGAATTACCATACCTTATAAATTTCGCGGCTGCCAGAGACATACATTTCATTCATGTCCTTGAATTTTTCATTCATTTTGCGGTTCTCCGGCGTGTCGGCCATCATCTTCTTCGTGTTCTCCTCATAAGCCGCCAAGCTATCATGGGTGCTCGCCACGATGACACGGTGCCATTGCCCCGTCATGTCGGTCATCACATAAGTCCCTTTCTGGCTTTCCGCCCACTCTTTGAAGAGCTTGGCGAGTTTTGAGGCATTGCCCGGCTTACAAACGAAGACGTCGTGAACAATAATCATAATAGTGTGACTTAGTGAACTGCTAATGAGATCACTTTTTGAGTATCTCACGTTTTGCGTGAACGTGCTATTAATATTCGTACCTTGATTTGCACCGAGGTACAAATCAAGTATGGTGATAAAATCTTAACATTTGCGCGAACCTATTTCGAGAAGAACACCTGACGCACGCGCCGCGTGCGTGGTAACTCTTGTGCTTGCCCGCCCGCCCAGTGCGCGCACAAACCCCATCCGCGTCAGCGGACGAGGTTGCTCCCTTAACCGTTACCGATTACTACCGAGTGGTTCTGCCAGTCCGATGAGAAGTCCTTCGGGGCCACGGATGTAGCAGAGCCGATATGAGTCACCATACTGAACTACTTCGCCGACGAGCTGTGTGCCACGCTTTCGGAGCCGCTCGAGCGTCTCATCAATGTCGCTCACGGTGAACATGACACGTAGGTAGCCGAGAGCGTTTACTGGGGCGTTCCGGTGATCGGCAACTGTAGGCGGGGTGAGAAATCTCGAGAGTTCAATCCGGCTATGGCCATTGGGGGTGACCATCATGGCAACCTCGACGCTTTGGTTGCCTAATCCGGTGATGCGTCCGGCCCATTCTCCTTCTACCATTGCTCGTCCCTCAAGCTTCATACCAAGCTCGGTGAAGAAAGCGATAGCCTCATCAAGGTCCTCCACCACGATGCCGACATTGTCCATCCGCAGTAGTTTTGATTTGTTAGTCATTTTCTTCTACCGCTTTCTCAATACTCGGCAATGATTATTTTCTTCTGCCCCATCATGGTCTTGAATGCGTCCGGCTTCTTCATGAGCTCCTCCATATCTTCCGGCGCGACTTGCCAGCTTACGCCATACTTGTCTTTGAGCCAGCCACAAACGCTTTCCTCTCCGCCGTCTGCGGTGAGCTTCTCCCAATAATAATCAATTTCTGATTGGTCAAGGCAGGCAACCGAGAGCGA
>JAKEFG010000017.1 GCA_022616195.1 Candidatus Wolfebacteria bacterium
ACCACTGTCACTGACGACACGCTTCGTTCTGCGGAACGGTATCTGAACGAAGTTCCTCGTCAATGTCTTGGCTTTCGGACGGCGACGGAAGTATTATTAACACAGCAAGCTAACCGAGTGTCCTAGTTGGTGGGTACCTTGAGGAGCGGACTTTCCGCTTATATTATATATATTTTCTAGTCCATGTCAAGCCTTCCGGGACTTACTCGTCTGCCCCGATAAGTGAGGCATACACAATGAGATTTTTGTCGTAGCGGAGCAGATTGCGGTCATAGGAACCCGAGCAGGTGATGAGCCGAAGCCCCGCATGGTCTATATCGCCGTAGACAAGCGACGTGGGGAAATCTGTCTGCAGATACCGTTCAAGTTTGTCCACCCGAAAGTGTGCCACGGTGCCATTGGCACGCGTGACATCCACAACGTCCCCCGGCTCAAGCTGACCCAAGAGGTAAAACACGGCGGCACCCTCGTATGAATCCACGTGTCCGAGCACAATTGCAGGACCAAGCTCGCCGGGCGTTGGCCCGTGTTCATACCAGCCCACTTCCTCATACCCCTTAGGAATTTCAATCTCGCGGTTCTCGTCAACACCAAGCGACACGAACGGCGCGTCAACATTTATTTTTGGAATGGAGAGCCGAACCGGTGCCGATTCAGAGAGCGTATAACCAACCCGTGCCGGGGCAAGCTCCCCCTCGGCAAGGACCGGTGCGTTTGTCTCTTGAGTTGCGGTACGCGTGCGTGCGAGCATGCTGACACCAAGAACGATGAGAAGCACCGAGAATACGGCAAGAAGTATTCGTGTTCGCTTGTTCAACCGCTTGTGAAGTAGTGCTGGAAGCATAATTAGTAATTGGTGAACGAGAGCTATTCTAGTGTTCTTAAGAATTTAAGAATGGCTTTGCCGGTCGGTGTGAGCGCATGCCGCACCGAATTTACATCATGGCGCTTCATCACCAACCCGGCAAGAGCGGTGCGGCGTATATGCTCGGAAGCTGTTTTGTAGTTTATGGACAATTCCTCTGCAACCTCATCGACAGACAGCTCCGGTTTCTGTGCAAGCAGTTGGAGGATTTCAATGCGGCGATGGTTCGCCACCCCTTTAATAATTCGTTCAATGTCTCTCGGTTTTTTCATATGGACATGGGTGCTATTCTTAAATTCTTGAGAATTTAAGAATAGCATAAAATGGTTTGAGACAAAAAAACAAAGGTGGCAACTGGTGTGTATAAAAGCTTGTGCCGCGCGAGAGGTGTACTCACTCTCGCGCGGCTGGTGCTCCCCTCTGGAGTTGTGGGTCCGTAGGTTGTGGTCAGGAATACGTCAAGGTGTCGGGGTGTGGTCGTAGCGTGTCGGAGTGTGGCCGGAGCGCATTAAGACCTATTCTGGTGTTCTTGAGAATTTAGGAATAGGTGCGGGATGTGTGGGGAGTGTGGAGGATGTGGGGGTGATGCGAGGGGTGGTACGAGAGGTGTGGGGAGTTGTAGAGCGAACGAACACACCCCCGTACCACGCTGTGGTACGGGGGTGTGTTTTGGAATTGCTAAAGATACCCTGGTTAAATCGTGATTCGTTGCGTTGCGAGCGAGAGTCCGAAGAAGCCGAGCACTAGCGAGAGCATGCCTGCGAGTGTTGTGCCTGCTGGGCTCTCCGCGGTGCCGCCGAAGCCGGTGTTGGGTGCTCCGAGAGGAAGCACTGCCACCTGCTCACCCAAGACCTCGCCCTCCGGTTCAGAACCGCCAGTATCGCGCCGGAAGCTTGTGCCGCCACCTCCGCCGCTGTCTCCATCTCCGTCACCGTCTCCTGGCTGTTGAGGTTGGTGGTTACCAAAATCAAGTTCGGTTACGTCTTGGTCGCTTCCGACCGTCACGCGGTGACCAAATGAGCCCTGACAATCTACGAAAGGATCCGTGCTGGTCGACGGGAATGTTTGGCTCCAGCCGCCCTGTGGTTCTTCACAAACATTGTATGTTCGTGGGCTCAAGTTAATGAATGTGTAGTTGCCGCTTGCGTCCGTCGTGGTCGTTGCAGAGATTGCTTCATCATCAGAAATCGAGATGACCCAACCTTCAAGACCCGGCTCACCGACATCCTTAATGCCGTCGTTGTTAAGGTCACTCCACTTCATGCCGCTGATTGAACCATCACCGTCGCCATCGCCATCGCCACCAGGCGGAACATCACACTCGAGGTCGCTTCCCGTTACCGTCATGCTGTAGAGCAGGCCGGCGGGGTTACCCTCCGGGTTGTTAGCACCCTCGGTATTCGTCACCGCGACACTGAATGTGTTTACCCCGTCTTGTACGAAGCTCGTGTCGAGATTGTACGATTCAACAGCGCTAAAGTTATTGAGTTGGACACCATCACCAACGCTGTTGCTGTTCAGTGAAGCATCGTAGGTATTATCGGAAGCAATCTCAAGCGTGACGCTCGTGACCGGGCCCTGCCAGTTGAACATCTTCTCAAACGTGTGCGTCACTGGAAAGATTGGATCTTGTACCGGGTCGTCTCCCCAAATCCACTCCGCCGTATCGAATTCAGGAGCCCAGGCTGGGTGGACAAATGAAAGCAGTTGTGCGAATGCGCCTCCCTTCTCAACCACCGTGTTTGTCGTGTCAGAGACGATAGTTACGCTACACTCCTGCGGCTCGCCTATCGGGCGATACTCGTTGTGGAAGGTACACTCAACATTTGAGTCCGTGGAGAGGTTGATGGTAACCGAGTTGTCTTGGTTTATTGTTGCATCCGCATGTTGACCACAGTCAACTCCAACAAGGAACCAGTCGGCTGGAAGCGGTGTAACCTCCGATATGTCGTATTGTGAACCGCTCGCCTTTTCTACCGTGGTAGATGTTGCACTCTCGGTTAGGGAGAAATCTCCAATATCACCGGTGAAGTCAAAGCTCCATGTTCCCGGAAGCGTGTTGTCGCCTGCCGCTGTTACTTCTTTGGTGATTGTGATAAAGCCGGTGTCTTCAGGAAGAAGTCCGTTTACAAGGTTGAATGTTTCTGTCACTTCATCAACCACTACACTCGCCCCCTTGCCTTCAAGATTTTCCCATCCCTGCTGGAGAATCTCATCAAGTGTGTAACTGTCACCAAACGGAACGTCCTCTACAACCACACAACCTGGGAAGTCGCTGTCGAGCGCTCCCGTTGTGCCGCCATAATCTATCTCTCCGTCAGTAATAAACACGTCCCATCCAGCAAGTAAGTTTTCCTGCCCGTCGTATTTGCAGATTGTTACTGTTGATGTTGGAGGAACGAAAGTGTTTGTCACTGTACAAGTAAGATCGCCCCCCGGAGAGAGATCAAGAAAACCACTCGGAGGCTCTTCAACGAATGAACAATCTCCGCTGAAAGAAACTTCGTAGTTATCTTCCTGATCTTCAGTGACAACGTACGTTTCCGACTCAAGCTCACTAAACACCGTGCCCGATTCAGATCCTACAAAAGGACTTCCGTCCACTTCCTCTCCTCCGTCAACTTCAAGGTGGAGATTGAAATCGCCTGCGCTAAGCGGCCCGCCGATCACCTCTTTTATAATCGTAATCGTGCCGGTTGTCGGTTCCTGTCCAGGAATGACACAATCGTTTCCCCAAATCTCTTGTCCTTCTGATGTCCAGTTTTTCCCTAGATATGCATCCCAATGTTCATCCGGATCAGCGTCAAAAGGCGGAATGATATCACCCTCTGGAATATCTCCGTTATGACCATCGTGACCATTTGCTCCAGTAATTTGAGACTTCGGGACATTTGGAGCGTCATTGTAATCACCAGATCCCGTTGCGTGACAAAGACGAATCTGATGACTGTTTGCAAACACCCCTACCCCACCTGCAAATGCAAGTGCGAGACCGAGTGCAACCGCAAGCGCTAGCGCGACGGTTGCGAATCCACTGCGATGCGTATGAATATACTTAGTCATAATTACTGTTAGTTAATGATAGTGATAACAACAAAATGAGCGTGGGCGGCTGTGCCGCTCGCTCCTTAAATAACCCCTTACTTCATTCGCATACTACCCCAAATGCGCTGGGGTTGTCAACCGACAGTTTATATTGCACCATAGTTTGACAAGATGGCAAGATTGTGTGGAATAGCAACTCCTTTGCACTCCCGCCGCGGCATAAGCCGCGGCGGGGTTCTGTTTTCCACATTTTCTGCACAGGTTGTCCCCGTTAGACCACAACGGTCATCTACGAAGACCTGTGGCTAATGGGGTAAGTCCTCTTTAGATGTCCACATTCGCCCTGAGCGAACTACCACTGACGAAGCTGGGGGGCGCCGAGGTCTTTACATATTTTTCTTGCCAGCATATTTGAAACCTCGGTATGACGAGGTACCGTTGAGGTCTTCTCTGTCTTGGGGTTATAGAAAACGGAATGTTTCTTTCCCTCGCGGAGCAGGAGACAACCGTGCTTGTGCAGGTGCGAGATGAGCAGACGCCGCTTCATGTCCTCATGCGGATAGCGTTACCGAGATTTCCTCACGCTTTACATCACCCCCTCTGCCAAACGCCAAGTTCCTATTGGTTTCAAGAATGAGACCGAGTGCCTCTTTTAGATTTGTTTTTGCCTCACGAAGCGTCCGCCCCTGCGTGTTGACACCGGGAATCTCTTCAACCCACGCAAGTACCCACCCACCGTCCTTTTTGTACACCGCCGTGAAATTTCTTTTCATATGTACAGCATACCGCATCTCCACGATGCATACAACACCACCAATCTCCACAGACCAAAACCCCGCTTGAAAGTCGGGCTTCCAAGCAAGAAAGGATACAAACACGGCGCCGTCCCCCACAGGGCGGGACGGCGCACGGACGCGGATGCGGACGGCGCGGGGGCAGTGGTCACCAGGGGGTGAGTCCGGTGGGGCGCAGAAGCCAGTACATCAGCGCGGCGGTGGCGAGTCCGGCGAGGAGCCCGGGCCACCGCCATTTCGGGAGAAGGCCTGCGTACCCGATCCAGGGGCCGCGCCCCGAGTTGGGATGCTTCTTGAGACGCCGCTCCGTCCTGCCCGACGGCGGTCGCGTCCTGCTCTCCCAATAGAGAACACCCTCCAGTCCCCTGCTCGGGAACCCCATGAGCCCCTCGGAGACGAGATGCATCACGAGAAAGCCGACGAAGAGAACGATGAACAGACCGAGTGCTTCCAACAGGGTCATAACGGGTCCTTTCTCCGCGCAGATTCACGCAGCGTTTTTCCAAAAGGACTATGACCATGGGGTGGCCCCAACATCAACCCCGTACCACAGCATGGTACGGGGTTGATGTACCGGGGCTTCAGTTTGTCAGTACAGTCCGTTCACCCCTGCAATGTCGCCTGCGTTGAGGTCGCGCTTCGTGGTCTCGCCTTCGCTTGCGAACCGGAACATGGTCTCTTCAGTGCATGAGTCACTTGGGTGTCCGAGGCCGAGCGCGTGACCAAGTTCGTGCTGGGCAATATTCTCAAAATCCATTTTCCCTGCTTCGCCCGTAAGCGACCAGCTGAAGTCAACTTCGTCGTACACCTGGTCCCACTCAATAAGCTCGCGAGCCGCGGGAGGACCCCCGAATATGCCCCAGACAATCGTTACCGCAATGGCATTCGGCTCGGCAATGCTTCCAAAGTAGACTTCGTTGAGGGTGTCCGGAGTAACAGTGTCCGCACTCAAGTCGCTCTCCGGAGCGAACAACCCCTCCTCAAAAATATTCGTACCAATCTCGTTGCCAAGTACGCCGTCTCCAGCATCTTCCCATTCCGCAATCGCCGCAACCTGCACATCAAAAACCTCATTCACATCAAGCAGGTCGCCGTTTGACGGATTCATTACCCACGGCTCGGCGCTCTTCCACTTGGCACCGCGCGCGAGATATGCAAAGCACGAACTCTCGCCGCCGCCCGGGCCGCCCGGTCCGCCAGCGTGTCCGGGGCGGTGGTGGTACCCCCGCTTGGGATGCACGAGCGCGAATCCTTCAACCACTTTACCCGTTGCTGGGTCAGTCGCTGAACCGAGCGAAAAAACATTTGATGCCACCTCAACGGCTTGAGCCGGAAGCGTGAACTCGCGCTCCGCAGCGAGGTGCGACGCGGAGACAGGGAGACGCGCGGCAGACACCGGCAGAGCGAGTGCAATACCGAAGAGTGTAATAAGTGCAGTGGTATAACGTGTGCGCATATATCGTAATACTGCGAGCTGGTAATACCTCTCCAGTATACGAATGGCGAGTGTGACGTGCAAGCACCAAAAACGCCCCTATATAGGGGCGTTTTTGGTGCCAAGCGTACGTAACGCTTACTTATGCGGCGGGAGTAGTAAATGTCCCTTCACTGGACATCTCTTCATTCCCTGCCTCGTCTTCAGACCCCACGATGAAGTAGTACGTGGTGTCCGCCTCAAGACCAGTGAGCTCAACTTCGTGGCTCATGGTCATACTGCCGTCGTGCTCAGAGTCCGCGCCGTCCGTGTCCAAAGGCGTCGTGGTGCCGAACCAGACCGTGCTATCAGCGTCCTCGTCGGTGTCCCAGCCAATGGTGATGCTTGTCGCGGTGAGGTCGGACGTCTCAATGTTTGAGATGACGGGGTCGTCGGTGTCAACGTCCCCAGGGATGGCGTCAACGGCATCCTCTGCCTTCTCTTCGGCTTCCTCTGCTTTCTCTTCGGCGTCTTCCCACTCCTCGTCGTCAAATGCCTCCTCGGCTTCGTCGAGAAGCGCCTGTGCGTCGTCAAGAAGCTCCTGCGCCTCGTCAACGTCCTTGCCGTCTGCGTCAGCGTCGTCAACCATTTCCTGTGCGTCGTCTAGTGCCGCCTGTGCGCTGTCTATCGCTTCTTGTGCGCTGTCCTCATCGGCAACGTCCTCGTCCTCATCTTCATCTTCGTCCTCATCCTCGTCATCATCGTCAAGGTCACACGCGCCAAGCGTGTCGCCGTGCGCGAGGTGTGCCTGCACCGCCGGTGCACCTACCACAAGCGTGTTGCCGCTGTGACAGACGCGCACTTTGTGCCGCCCCAAACCGCGTCCGGGGAGCACGTCATCCGTTGTGGTGGCACCATCGTCATCGGTGAGAATAAAGTCAAAGATGTTCCCGTGTCCCCTGTTCGGGTGTCTGAAGAGCTGGTTCAAGGTACCACGCGTGATAGGGCCGACGATCCCGACCGGGTCAATACCAAACTTCTCCTGAAGCCGGATAACTGCCTGCTCGGTAAGCGTGCCGAAGAATCCGGTCACGAGACCCTCGGGATAAAGCTCGGGGTCTTCCGCAAGCAACTCCTGGAGTGCCTCTACATCCTCGCCCGTCATACCGCGCGAGAGCGAGCGCGTCAGCTGGACCGCTTCAACCAATTGCTGGCGGAGATCACCCTGCTGAGCCTGAAGCTCAAGAATCTGGTCCTGCAGTTCTTTTATCTGCTGGAGCAGGTCAGAAATCTGCTCCACCGTCGTCGGGGTGGTCGTTGCATACTGCGCAAACGCCGAGGGCGCTCCGAGCCCTATGACGAACACAAGCGCAACAAGACCAACACCTACTTTGTGCATACTGTGCATAATAAATGTATTTCTAATAATTAATGATACCTGCTAATGAGCCGCCTTGGGGAGTTCCCCTAGTGCGTTATTTATGAAGACGGCTTGTATAGGTATATCTTACCCCGTTTTTGACTGTTATGGTTATCCACGGATAACCTGCGACTAACGGGGCAGAGCCCGTAGGACGCTGCCCAGTCGTTCACGGAGAAAACAGTGCCACCCCGCCCTCTCGGAGGGCGGGGTGGTATACAACACTAAGAACGCCTCACAACAGGCTAGTCTTGATGGTTGTGGAACCGCATCGTGGTAACAATGCTCGGTGAATTGAAGTTGCCGCCGTTAATACTGATACAGACCGCCCCTTCCTCACCAGCGTTCGGAGAACCGTTTGCAAGCGGCTGGGGGCTATATGCCGTTTGTGTCCATCCCGCCTGCATCACCTCGCAGACTCTGTCGCCGGCTTCAACACCAAAGAAGAGCGCGCCAACACCGGACGCGACGGTAACCTTCGAGCTTTTGAGCTGCCAGTTGGCGTCGTAGAGACGCATCTCCCAGCCGCCCAGATATGCATCCGCACCGCCGTCGCCATCCACATCATTGTATTTCACGACACTCATCTGCCCGCCAACGATAAGACCGTCCACGAGCGTCACGCTGTCGCGCGCAGAGCCATCGCAGTCCGGTCCGCGGTAGATGCCGATGAGAACGTCGTATGAGCCCGGCGTTCCGGGAGCGGTGATGTCAAAGCTTTCAACGTCAACACCCGCGCCGATGTCGTGGTCAGGCGTGTCAACACACTGACCTGGCTCTCCATCATCCAGAATATCTACGAACGTTGACTCCCAGTCGTTTTCCGAACCGGCGTTGTTCGGTCCGCGCTCAACAGTCAACTCAACTTCCACGGTGCCGCTCGGCGGGACCCCGGCGAATGAACCTCCATTGAGCGTTGCTGACAGAATAACGATGTCGGCAAGCGCTGTCGCGGCGCCCGCAAAGGCAAGCGCGAGACCGAGTGCGACTGCAAACATCCGCGGACTAGGTACGAATTTTTTCATACGCGTATTTGTGTTTATGGAATAAAAACACTCTGATAAGAAAAACAGGTGCTGTCTCCAATATACTCTGATAAGAGGCAGGGTGCAAGATACGCACAATCCCGCCATATGGCGGGATTGTACTGACCTTTAGAGGGTTTTGACTAAGCCTCCGGAATCTGCTCGTCGCAGTGTCCGGGGCCAATGTCACCTTCGTTGTAGGAACCAAGAGTGCCCGCAAGACCGGTGAGTAACGGTCTGTCTGCTTTGGCGTTCTTACCTTTTCCTACTGAATCAGAGGTTCTGTCGTCAAAAAAGCCCTCCGCTGCCGTTATTGCGTCAGTTACTTCTGTTGGTGCGGATGCTCCGTTCAGAATGTTCAGCTTCGCAGCCATGTACTGATGTGCAAGATTGTAGTATGGGTTGCCTGCGGGTGGAGTCCAGAATACGGAGAACCAAGTGAATGGAGCGGCAATATCGTTCGGTCCAACTACTGGGAACGAGTTAACGGCTGTGAAGAAACCACTCAACTCTGCAAGCGGCGTAACATTATCCCAGTTATCGTCAGTCGGCGCGCCGCCGTGGAATGACTCGTTGTGTGTCTTCCAGTAGCCCTGCGTCAGCGTACAACCGGTCTCACACTCAACATTAATGGTAACGAGCCAATCATTCTCACCAACGTCATCACCTTCTTGGTCCTGATCGCTAGTTACAAAGTTAGCGACATTTCGGTGAAGATTCTCACCGCATTCAAGAATTACATCTGTTCCGTCCTGATCGGGACCAAAAGTGACCGAGTACTCAATCGTCTTATCTGCGTCACCTTCACAGATAACGACGCCCTGCGGACCGTTGACGCTGTCGTCATTCACCGTGACACACTCGTCGGTCTCGTTTGTCGGGTCACCGAAGCTCACTGGCTGTGTGTCTTCCCCGCCGGGCACATCACCGCTTGTTGTGACCGTTGCGGTGTTTCCACTATCAGTCGGGCTTGCTGAGAGTTGTTCATAGGTACACGTGAGCACTTCTCCAGCACTAAGTGTCCATGGAGCAGTTGTGTCACCGTCCTCGTCTTCACAACTCACATTTGCTGCGCCAGATACGTTTAGAACATCGTCTACGGCAGTGACTTCTGCATCAGTGTTTCCGAGTGGGTTGGTAACGGTAATCGTGCCTGTTACGGAGTGATTGATGTCTTCAGACGTTGCGTCCACCGTCACCTCGTAATCAACTGTGTATGATTCCCCCTCCGCAAGGAGAAGTGTCGTCGTTGCCCCCGTCTTGTCAATTGTCCAGTCCCAGTCGCGGTCATACGATGTTTCTACCGTCTTTGACACGATGAGCGGCGCCACAACTGTGAACGGCTCACACTCTGCGATGCCTTCTGTGTAGTTTTCATCACCATCGTAGTGGACAGAGTATGAGTATTCTCCAACTCCAGGGGTGAACGGTGCTGATTCTGCCTCGCCGCTTCCGTCAAGTGCTACTCCGCTTTCAACAGTCGGGTCTCCATCTTGACATAGAAGTCCGTCGTGAAGCGCGAAGTCAACGGTTCCGGTTGGAACTCCACCTTCTTGGGTGCCAGCGACAGTAACCATGTCATGTACATCCTCACCTTGTGGAACCACCGCGTCGGTGACGTCCTCATGGCTCTCGTTGTGTACCTCTGTGGTTACTTCAGGAATCAGTTGCTCAAATGGTGTATCAAGATTTGAATTTCCACCAATTGCTTGATGTGGTGTTCTGTGAGAAGTTGCATCAAATGATGCGCTTGAGCGAACGTGATCAGCTGGAGCACCATTTGTCCCCACATCAGCCGAATCCACTACATACGAAAGTAGTGGGGTTTCGAAAGGATTTAGGTCCTCCACAAGCGGAACAGCAAACGGGCTCCCAAGAGCTGCTGAACCGTCAGGGAGAGTAACAGAGAGTTCATCTCCTGCTTCACCTCCAAAGTTACAGTTTGCACCACCCGCCCATTCAAGTGTTGCTTGGTAATAGATGGTCTGACCTTGCGTAACACTAGTTGCAGGAATTGTTCCACCCGCATCACTGTACACGTCGAAGTTAAGCGTGAACCCCGCACCAGTACAAGCTGGCGGGTCTTGGTCTGCGCCCACAGGTGCCGCGCCGAAAGCGAATGCGAGGGCAAGACCAAGCCCCAGCACAAGTGCCCCGACAAGGACACTCCGCCGCCAGTCGGTCTGCGAACTGAAGAACGAATTAAAATATGCCATAGAATAATGTTCTAATAATCACTCCTAATGAAGCCACATAGTGACTTTTGCTGATAATAGTTCCTGCGCGTGCCCCCTCACTTTAACTATAAAGTGCGAGGACATGTTTTTTTCATGAAGACGCGCATCTGAAAGAACTTATCACGCTGCTCCCTCTAGTGTACGCGAGCCCTCCACATGCTCAAGGAGCAACCCCCAAACCGACAACAAAAAAATATCGTAGTCAACCCCGATTAGATCACCGCGGTCATCCACAGATGGCCTGTGACTAACGGGGTACCCTAAAGGACATACAAAAATCTTAAAGGACATCCCTGTGTCCTTTAAGAAGTAATACACCCTTTGTCCCCAGGACCTGCCCCTCACTATGGTAAAACATGAGGGGCTTGCCCCCGCACTTTGACTACAAAGTGAGGGGGCTTGCAAAATTTTCATGGGTATGCTAGGATTTCCATTGGAACCAGTGCCGGAGGACGTCGGGACCCACCCCAGGAATCGGGCTCGGCCTCGTCGAACCGGACCGTACACCTGAGGGACGCCTTGGCCACCCGAAACTGCGGCCAGTTCCTCCCTCTCCTCTCTCAATCTCCTCCTCCCCCGCGCCGGACCCTCCAACGGCGCGGGCATTTTTATCCCGTTAGACCACTGCGGTCATCTCAAAATGACCTGTGGCTAACGGGACAGGGTCAGCAACCTATTCCTAAATTCTTAAGAATTTAGGAATAGGTTGCGGCACACTACACTGCAAAACCCCCGCCTGAGGCGGGGGTTTTGCTGGAAACAACGAGATACTTTAACGAGTTACACAGATATTTTCCGCATCTTCAATCGCGGTTTCGTCTGCGGCATTGAACGAACATACCGTGATTCGCCCGTCGTCATCCTCAACCACAAAGTAGTCAACATCTCCCCCATCAACGTCCATGCAGTCAGAAATTGACTCACCTTCTGATGTTGAATCTGGGTCAGTTGGAATTGCCGGGATGTATGTTGGGACAATATCGTCACAGAACGCCTCCGACACTTCATCGTAGTCACCCTCAATCGCCGGATTCCCGGGAGGGATCCCTGCCGGAAGACCACCCTGATTATCTGCAATGTGTTGACCGATCGCATTCAAGATTGCATTAACATTGCTGGTACGCTGACTCTGCTGCGCCTGGGCGAACTGGCGAGCGGGGTTGAGCGCGACGAGTACGATTGCCGCAAGAATGGCGATGATGCCGATGACGACCAGAATCTCAATGAGCGTGAACCCCTTCGACTGGCTCAGGGCAAGCCTTTTGTTTTGAAACATTTTCATAAAATAACGGTTAGTAATTTACTAAATTGACCTTTAGTACCCCACGGCTTCAGAAAAGCCCTAGATTTCATGTTGTACCATACTCTGGCGAAGAATGCAATGCCTCTAGAAACTAGGGCACTTCCTCCCATGATTCAACGAAATAGTCGTTCGTACTATCCAACACAACTCTCAAGTTGGTCACTGTTCCCTTCGCGTCCGCATGCACCTCAACCGCAACCGCCGAAGGCAACGAACCATCCACTGATACTATTGTGCATGTGTTTCCATCAATGGTTATTTCGTCCCCGCCAGCATATGACGACTCTTTTTCGTACTCCAAGATTGCCGTCTGTACACACCCCTCCGCAAGCGCGCGACTCACTTCTTTCACCTCCGCGTCAAGCGCGTTGAACCGTCCGTAGAACCCCTTGCTCGCCACGGCAATGACGAGCGTGAGGAGCACTGCGGCGACGATTATTGTCGCGGTAAGCGCGATAAAACCGCGTTGTAAGACGTTATCGTACATACCGCGTCGTAGTAGCAAACTGACGACCGTTCATAACAAAACTCACCGAAACAGCGTCCGGCTCGGAAGCAGGCGTACGCTCAACCACAAATTCAGTAATGCTAATTGCACGGCTGGTGAGTGCATCTCCATTGAGCGTCAAGGCATCATCGTCATTCACATCAAACAGCAGTGCGCCCTCGCCTGGCTTGGTAACATCTAACTCGTCGGTGGTCTCCCCAGCGTCCGGCTCATTTACTGTTACGTCACCGTTGAGCGCCCAGTCAATCTTGCGGAATATAAAGTTCGCCTCCTCTTCGGTAGCGACGCGGGTTGCCGTGCGCACACTTCCCTCAATGAGCTGATACGCTCCGAGCATCGCCCCTCCCAAAATAATCGCGAGGAGTCCGATGTAGACGAGCACCTCAAAAAGAGTGAGTCCAGATTGTCGCAGACCTAACCGCATGAGTTATCGTCCTCAATAATTTTAAGGTTTTTCTGGCTTTCGTTGGACATAAAGACATACCGACCAGAGTTCTCAATATCAATCCCCGTTGGTTTCTGCTCTGTGTTGTACCCATCTGTGCACGAGGAAACCGGCTGGATATTCTCAGGATTCGTAACCCTTAGAATGAAGAGCGATTCATTGGGGTCATTGACCGCCAAAAACGCCAACTTTGTCGTGTTGCCCTCTGTGATTGTCTCCCGAACAACAATACCCCGAACCTCGGTCTTTGAACCGTTGAGATTCATATTGTACGGATCACTCAATGCGCTGATTGATTCCGGATTTGTGACATCAAGAATATAGAAGTCACCGTCACTCCCCGCGTTTCTGCGGCCGAGATAGAGTTCCGAACCAACGAGTGCAAGACTCTTGCCGTCGTCGTCTCCATCAGCATCAAAACCGTCACCCGCAAGTTGTGGGTCGTCTGGGTCAGAAACATCAACAACGAGAACCTCACCTGTGTTATCAGATGTCGCAAGAAAAGCATAACTCTCCGCCACCACAATGTCATTGACGTTGTGATTCACATCAAGACCTCCTCTCCACTGCGGATTCGCGGGGTCAGTTATATCAAGAACATAAAATTCGCCTCCTCCCTCTCCCGGCTCGTCCTCATCGTCGCCTATTCTGTGTATACCAACATACAAGAAATCACCTGAAATATAGATTGCCTGACGAATGATTTCCCCCGCCGGTGGACAATATTCATCACATGTCACGACCACATCGGGAGTCGCCGTTGCAATAACCGGAGCAGGCGCAAGGGGGTTTGTCACATTGATAACCTGCACTTCAGGTACATCCATGCGATCACCGCTCATTGTAAACGCGTATACCTCCGAACCAAACTTCCCAACGTCAATCGTGTTAAGACCCTGCCCTGTGTGTGCCTCCCCAAGAGGATCTTCACTCACATCATTAATTAGGTCATTGATTGTATAGATATAGATATCAGATTTCCCGTCTGCGGCGGCGTTCGCTGTCATGTAGACATAGTCCCCAAATACATCTATGGCCGTTGACGGCTCGCCGCCGATGTCTGTCTGCTTGAACGCATTCGGGTCGTCAAAATCATCAGATAGCGGGTGGGTGGGACAATCCCCGGCGTGAACCGCAACTGCATCTGGGTTCGCAAACCATGTGAAGAGACCAAGATCCTGCAGATAAATAGCACTGCCCCACGAAGAAACCGTGTTCACCAGCTTATAGCAGTCAGTGTTGTCGCCCACGACATCCGTATCAATTGAGAACACACCGTCAATCGCTGCCGCCGACACTATTGAGTCAAAACCAATCCGTGACTGTCCGAACGCATCTTCAAGTTTTTCTTCCACTTTGTAGAGCGCGAGGTTGTTGAGTTCGGTACTCAACGCAAGCGATTGGTTGCCGGAGACGGCAATGACCACGCCGGTCAGCGTGAGCGTTATGAGCGCAAACGCTATCAGAAGTTCTATGACTGCTACGCCCATTTGGGGGTTTCTATTCATAGTGCCAATCTATACGCCCATTGGTGCTAATGTCAATTGCCACGCTATTTGCGTCCCGAGAAAGATTAATCTCCAGATCTCCCGATACTTCTCCCGAAAGCTGGTCAAACTCTACTTCAAAATCAGACGGGCTCACATCTACCGAGGTATTCTTTGGAAACGTAATTTCGCTTCCGCCGTCCGCAAACAGTACATACTCACCGTCTTCCGCACGCACGCCGTGCGGCAACTGTTCCACATTGTTCATCGCCTGGCTCCGGGCTTTCTGGAGTAAACTCACCACCAAATCGCGCTCGGAGGCAAATGCGTAGCGTTGGAATGCACCGATGGAAACCATAAATCCGAGCGCCGCAATAAACCCAATCAAACCGACCACGACGAGTATCTCGACAAGGGTAAACCCAGCACCATTTTTGAAGCTGTTTTTTGCTCGTCGCTTAAATTCTCTGATTGCATTGCCATGGTGCTTCAGTTTTTGTTCGCGCCCGCGAGCGTCTTCTTCAGATTGATATGCCTCATATGCTACGAGGCGCCAAGGTATATATCGCTTCGTTGAAAATTCAGTACCTAGGTTATGCTCGCGAAGCCGACGTCTAAGATTATCGGTTGAACCGATATACGTGCTCTTGCGACTCAAACTCTCCAGAAGATACACATAGTACATAGACATATTCAAAAATGGTGCTGGGTGAACCCCTGCACGTTAGCGTATTTGGTTGGAAAGATTCTGGGTGATTTCATAAATCGGCGTAATGACCGAAACGGCGACAAACCCGACCAACAGCCCCATCAAAATCATCAAGACCGGCTCAATCGCGCTTGAAAGATTTTTGGTGAGCGAGTCCACTTCGCCCTCGTAGAGCTCGGAGAGGTAGACAAGGGTGTCCGAGAGGTTCCCCGTGCGCTCACCAATAGCAATCATGTGCGACATCACCACCGGAAACAGCACCGAGTGTTTCTGAAAGTGCTGGGAGATCTGCTCGCCGCGCTTAACGTGTTCGGCGGCGTGACGGAGGTGTGCGCGGTAAACGCGGTTGCGCGTTGTTTCCGCGGTCGTTTCAAGCGCATCCACGACCATGACCCCGCTTTTGAGCATGAGCCCCAGGGTGCGGCAGATGTTTGCCATGTTATAGTTCCGCATAATCAAGCCGCTCAGCGGTAGGTGGATGAATACTCGGTCGCTCACTATGCGAAACTGTTTGACGTTCCGGTGAAGTACGACAAGCGCAATGGATACTGCAAGCACAACGCCGAGAAGCGGCAGTCCGTACGCTTTGAGAAAATCACTCACGCCGATCAAGATGCGGGTGGTAAGCGGAAGCTCTACACTCAAACTGTTGAAAATCGGAAGCACTTTCGGAAAAATGTAGACCGTAAGCATGCTTGTGACCCCCAGTGTTGCGAGGGTGATGAATATCGGATACACCAAGGCGCTTATCACCTTTTTACGAAGTGCTTCTTTTTTCTCCAGCTCCTCGGCCAGGTAGTGTAGATTCTGGCTCAACACACCGCTTGATTCGCCGACGCGGATGATATTGATGGCGAATTCGCCGAAGTGACGACGATACCGATCAAGCGCCCCCGAAAGAAATCGTCCGTTCGCCACATCCTGAATGACCCGGTCAAGTACGCGCCCCGCACGACGCGACTCTGTTTGCTTGCGCAGAACATGCAAACTCTCCAAGACCGGCACCCCTGCTTTGATGAGAAACGAGAGGCGCTTGGCAAAGAGCGACTGATCTTTGGTGGAAAGTCGGCCACTCATTAAGGGCATCTGCCACGCGAGCTTTTTTTTGCTCTCGGGTAACGCGGCACGGTTCGCAGGAGAGAGTTTCTCGGATGCGGACGGCACACTGCGGGATACAATGGTGTCTGTCGGCGGAATATCGGGCAAGAGTATACCGTCAGTCGTTGCAACTCGTTTTGGCTTCCGTTGTTTCCTTTGGAAAAAAGTAAAATCCATGGTCACTCATGCACCACACGAAGCACTTCTTCAACGGTCGTGAGTCCCTGCTGTGCCTTGTAGAGACCGTCGGCGAGCATTGGCGTCATACCGTTTCGGATAGCGATTTTTCTAATCTCACTCGCCGATGCCTTGCGTAATACTGCCTCACGGACCTCGCCATCCATCATCATAACCTCATTCACACAGAGGCGTCCGCGATACCCGGTACCGCCACACTCATTGCATCCCTTCCCCTCATGGAGTACACGGTCCGATTCAACCACCAGATGCGGCAGAAGTTCAAGCAGACGGTCACGCTCGGCGTCGGTCATCGCGCGCTCGGCCTTGCAGTCAGGGCAAATGCGCCGGACAAGCCGCTGGCCGATGGCGATGTTCACCGTTGAGGCGACAAGGTACGGCTCAATACCCATATCAAGCAAGCGCGGAAGCGTTGTTGCCGCATCATTCGTGTGAAGCGTAGACAAGAGGAGATGCCCGGTGAGCGCGGTGTTAACCGCGATGCCTGCGGTTTCCTTGTCGCGAATCTCCCCTACCATGATGATGTTCGGGTCTTGGCGGAGAATGGAGCGCAGGCCGTTCGCAAAGGTCAAGCTCGCCCGCGCGTTCACTTGAATCTGCTCAATGCCATCTACGGCGTACTCAATCGGATCCTCAATGGTGACAATGGACACACCCTCCGTGTTGAGCATTTTAATAATGGTATAGAGCGTTGTGGTCTTCCCCGAACCGGTGGGACCGGTGGCAAGAATCATGCCCGTCGGGCGCTCTATCGCTTCCTGGATTTTTGCCCGATCGTCATCGGAAAACCCTAGCATGCCGAGTGTAAATTGCTCTTCTTTGTCGGCAAGAAGACGCAGGACGGCATTTTCACCGTGATACGTCGGTGCAATGGAAACACGAATGTCCACCGCGCTCTTGTCCGGCAGGTGTGCACGGAAACGCCCATCCTGCGCCGCTTGGTGTTCGTCCGTGCGCAAGCCGGCGAGCACCTTGATGCGCGAAATAATCTCATCGTGGAAGTGGCGCGGCACTGACAGGCTTTTCTGGAGTACGCCGTCAATACGGAGGCGGATGCGCACGTTCCGTTCGCTCGGGTCAATGTGAATGTCGGAGGCGCGCATGCCCTGCGCATAGGCAATGAGCTCATCCACCAAGTAAATGATAGAGCGTTCATCTCCCTTTTCCGCTTCGCGCTCAATGATTTTCTCTATATCAGGCATAGAACATGCAGTTACCGATGGAAAAATATTATACTATGACAAAAAGCGAATAGCAAGGTCTGCAATACTACACCGCAACTGTTATGCGCACCTGTATTTCCTCTGTTATCATAAACATCGTGCACGATAAATTTCTCAAACCGTACGACCCTGTGGAAACCGAGGATCGCATTTACAAACTCTGGGAAGAGAGCGGTTTGTTTAACCCCGATGTCTGCATAGAAAAAGGGGTCACCAGGCCCGATGCAAAACCGTTTTCCATCGCGCTCCCGCCACCAAACGTCACCGGTACGCTTCATGTGGGGCACACGTTTATGCTTGCTATCCAGGACAGTATGGTGCGCTTCAACAGGATGGTCGGTAACCGAACATTGTGGCTCCCGGGTACCGACCACGCAGCAATCGCCACCGAGTCCGTCGTCGCGCGCGCGCTTGCCAAAAAGGGTATACAAAAACACGACCTCGGGAGAGAAGCATTCCTCGGAGAAATCAATCGGTTTGCTGCCGAATCCCACGACACCATTGTCTCGCAGCTCAAAAAAATGGGTTCGTCGTTGGACTGGAGCCGCGAGGCGTTCACCCTTGACCGTGCGCGCCAAGAAGCGGTGTACGAGGCGTTTAAGCGAATGTATGACGCCGAGCTCATCTACCGCGGCGAGCGCATCGTTAACTGGGACCCCAAAAATCAGACTACCGTGTCCGACGACGAGATAGAGTACCGGGAGGAAACGGTTCCGTTCTACTACTTCTCGTATGGACCGTTTACCATCGGCACCGCACGCCCCGAAACCAAGTTCGGTGACAAATATGTCGTCATGCACCCCGACGACAAGCGATATGCACAATACAAGCATGGGGAAATGTTAGATGTTGAATGGATAAACGGCCCTATTACCGCGACCATTATCAAAGACGAGGCAATCGACATGAAATTCGGCACCGGCGTCATGACCATCACACCCGCACACTCGTATATTGACTTCGATATAGCCATGCGGCACAACCTTGAGCGAGAACAGATTATTGACACCCATGGAAGGCTCCTCCCTATCGCCGGTGAGTTTGCCGACATGAACATCGCCGACGCGAGAGAAAAAATCGTGGAAAAACTACAATCAAAGGGGCTTGTGGTAAAAATTGATACGAACTACACCCACAACATCGCCACCTCGCAGCGAGGCGGCGCCTTGATAGAACCGCAGGTGATGCGGCAGTGGTTCGTTGATGTCAATAAACCCATCGCCGAGCGCAACGGAACGTCACTCAAAGAACTCATGCGAGAGACGGTTGCCGAGAAAAAAGTTTCCATTCTCCCCGAGCGCTTTGAAAAGGTGTACTTTCACTGGATAGACAACCTCCGCGATTGGTGCATCTCGCGACAAATCTGGTACGGACACCGCATACCGGTATGGTACCGGGGGGAAGAAACGTACGTTGGTACCGAGCCGCCCAGAGGAGATGCCCCCGCCTCCGCAAAAGCTTCGGCGGGCAAGTGGGAACAGGACCCTGACACGCTTGACACGTGGTTTTCGTCGGGACTCTGGACCTTTTCCACGCTCGGATGGCCTCACCACACCCCCGACCTCACCACGTACCATCCCACAAGCGTACTTGAGACCGGCTACGACATATTGTTCTTTTGGGTCGCCCGAATGATTTTAATGTCCCGATTTCTCCTTGATGATGTACCGTTCCGAACGGTATACCTCCACGGCATGGTGCTCGACAAAAACGGTAAAAAAATGAGCAAGTCAAATCCAGAGACGGCTGTTGATCCGCTCGGCGCTATCAGAGAGTATGGCGCTGACGCGGTCCGCATGGCAATGATTATCAATGTCGGTCCGGGGCAAAACACCATGCTCTCTGAAGATAAAATACGGGCATACAAAAAATTTGCTAATAAGCTCTGGAACATTGCCCGATTTGTGTTGACAAGCACCGACGACTTTGAGTACAAAAAAGACACACCGATTGCAAAAGCTGACCAAGTACATCTCGATAATCTTAACGCTCTTGTTGACGACACCACGAGCGATATGAAGAAGCTCAACATGCACCTTGCGAGCGAAAGGCTCTACCACTATGTGTGGCACACATTTGCCGATGGTATTATTGAAGAAAGTAAAGAGACGCTGGCGGGAACTGACGTGGAGAGAAAACAATCCAGACAGTACCTCCTTCTTGAGATTCTCGCCACCTGTCTCCAGTTGCTTCACCCTTTTATGCCGTTTATCACCGAGGAGGTCTGGCATGAATTGCCACAGGCCTTGACAGATAGTGACTTGCTGATGGTCTCACGCTGGCCGTCCGGTTCACTTTCATGATCACCCTTCCAACAGTCATCGTTGCAATCGTCGGCGGCATCATCCCCCCGCTTCTGTGGCTTTTCTTCTGGCTACGTGAAGACAGCCTGCACCCCGAGCCCAAAAAGGTTATCGTCCTTTCATTCATTTTCGGCATGATTGGTGTCGCGGCAGTACTGCCTTTTGAACAGCTTGCCCGCGATTTTATTCCTGTCACCGGCCTCGTGCTTCTCGCATGGGCATTCATTGAGGAAATTATGAAATATTTTGCGGCGTACCTCGGCGGTCTCCGGACGAAAGCAGACAATGAGCCGATAGACCCGATGATTTACCTTATCACTACAGCACTTGGCTTTGCCGCACTTGAAAATATCCTGTTTCTCCTTAGTCCTTTTGATAACCTCCTCGCCGGCGTTGTCACGGGAAATATCCGGTTCATTGGTGCAACACTGCTTCACACAGTGGCGTCAGGCACTATCGGTCTCTCTATTGCCCTATCCTTCTACGGCACCGCGTGGAAAAAAATCATATACCGAACTACTGGCCTGTGTGCCGCAATTGTGATACACCTCCTATTTAATTACTTTATACTTGGGGCGCGCGGTAGTGACATTTTGATGGTCTTCGGCTTCGTGTGGCTTGCGGTCATCCTCCTTCTCATTTTCTTTGAGAAGGTAAAGAGGATCAGGAAAATCAAGGAGTCAGTTCGACTCTGATTTTCTTGACCCCGCCCTCTGTGCAGTTAAAGAGCACTTATCCCCTTCAATCAACCCCTAACAGCGGTGTATACTAAAGCAATCTAAGCACTAAGAGGGCGGGGCGGTGATTTTCTAAATCTCACTTCGTTCGCTAAGAAAATCAACCATGGCAAAGAAAAGATCATTTTTTGAGCGTCTCACTGGAGCCATCAATACCGAGGACGGTGGTTTCCTTGACGAGATAGAGCCAACCGCCAAGGGAAAAGCGTCAACGCGGCGCGAGCGCGAGGAGGAATGGATGGGAGAAGAAGCGGAAGCCGCCCAGCTTACCGTTGACATGTATCAGACGCCCGACGACATCGTCATTAAGACAATCGTTGCCGGCGTTGCTCCCGATGAGCTGGATATTTCCATTACACGAGAGATGGTAACTATTACGGGTCGCCGCGAGCACATGGAGGACGTGCTCAACGACGACTATTTTCACCGCGAGCTCTACTGGGGCGCTTTCTCGCGAACCATACTTCTTCCTGAAGAAATAGACGTTGAGCTTGCCGAGGCGACGGAAAAGCACGGGGTCTTGACCATTCGTCTCCCAAAGATAGACAAAAAGAAGCAGACAAAACTTTCGGTCAAGTCAGGGTAGCGGACTGCATGCACCGACAACCTCACACAAGGAAACACTATACCGGTGTTCCATTCTTAAAATAGTTCGAACGCATTTCGCCGCCTGCGGCGGCGAGGAAGCCCCCCGCAAAAATGAGCGGCTTCGCCGCGAACCGGACAATTTCAAGTTTTTGAATGATTTAAATATAAATCATTCCAGTAAATTTTTCAATGAAAAATGATTGAAAAATTTACTGCTTTGGCGGCAAATTCTTTTATGAAAATTCTTAATTCAAAAATTAAAAAAGAAAATGGCCAGCCGTTGATGTTATCGCGGGCTGGCCGTGGTGGTTCTGGTGGTACATCATGCGCCAGTTCCGATGAGACGGCGAAGTTCATCAATGAGCCGATTCTTCTCAAAAAGCTCGGTCTTCACCGAAGCCAGTTCGTCAGCGAGCTTGGTCTTGCTTTGGCTCACTCGCTTCAGTCGATCTTCCGCGCGATACAGACGAGAGCTCAAGTTTTTGATTCGCTCGGTCACGACATGGTCGTAATCGGCATTTCCACCGAGAAGCTTGCCGTCCTTCGGATTCTTGGGGCAAGTACCTCCGGGGTCGAGGCCAGTCGGGCCGCCAGAACGGGCAGGACCCATCCAGCAACCGCAACCATGCTCGCAGTCCGAAGTTCCATCGTGATTGGCGTACTTGTGTCCACCATACTCTTTGGGGCCGTGGCCGTTGGGCATACACACCTCCTTTCTAAGGTTCTGAGTTTGTGCTTACTGCTAATAACCTACATCAAAGCCCCACAAAAAGTCAACAAAAATAAGAACAGAAACTTGAGAAAGTTTCTGTTCAAGAATTTCATTTTGAAAAATTTTTCTTTTCTGCTTTTAACGGAATCGGGAATTTCTTTTTGCCCCGAAAACTCCGTACGATTTGGTTGCCGAGCGCGGGCAAAGCCCGCGCGAGGCATTGACTTTTCCTACGTGGTGCCGAGGGTGAGACTCGAACTCACGACCCTCTGCTCTTCAGGCAGATGCTCTAACCAACTGAGCTACCTCGGCGGGTTCTTTTGTATTGTACCCTCTTTTACTATCTTCTCAATATAATCCCGCCGCTTCAACTTTTTGAGCCACTGTTCAATGTACCGTGCCTCCGATATAGTTGGGTACTCTTGAGAGAAGACCATTTGTAACTTCCCAAGTTTTTTTGTTGAGGGGGTGTAACCGCCCGTGTGGTGTCTCAACCGCTCTTGTATGTTTGTTGTACTCCCAATGTAGTACCTGCCGCCTTCGCTTTTCAGGATATAGACGTGTGCCATAACAACTGAGTCCCGACGTTTACAGTCGGGACCCCGACCTCGCGTCGGGGCTACCTCGGCATGCGTACTATTCTACCGCATCTGGCTCTGTATTTCCAAATCCAGGCAAAAATATGCCCGCCTGTTCCTGAACCGTTTGCACGGTGCGATAGAGCGCTCTGACCTGCTCAACGTAGGGTTGGAGAAAATAGAGCGCACCGAACGCCACCCCCAAGATAATGACCCAATAGATAATGCGCCATACCCTTCCCCAGAGCGCGCCGCGATGAATCTTTTTGAGCAACGTATTGTTCTCGCGCGTGAGCCCCGCGATTTCTTCAATCAGATGCTTTTCTTCAATGTCCATCCCGATAGTATATCAAACTATTTTGTGTCCCCGGCAGGACGCTTCGCTATTTCACTTCTCGGAAACCCACGGTTTTCCGACAGGCTTCGCCTTGCCTTCCTTCGCGGGGAAACTAGAGTTTCCCCGACCCCTTTCCGGTTCAATTCCTGCCATAAACAATAACCTCAAAATACTTTGTGCCCCCGGCAGGAATTGAACCCACATCGTCTCCTTAGGACGGAGCTGCTCTATCCGTTGAGCTACGGGGACTTCCACCAGTGCGGGATGCGGGAATCGAACCCGCGACCCATGCTTGGGAAGCATGCATTATGCCATTTAACTAATCCCGCGTGAAGAAACTCTTGATTCGGTTCCAGAAACCTCCCGACCCGTTGGCGTTTACCGCGGCACTGTTGTCACCGGGCACCACGATAATAACTCCCTCCCCCGCTTTGCCAAGCCCAAAGTTTTCACGTATTTCTCCTTCAACCCCCTCTACCGTCTCAAGGCGCGATATGTCGTCGCGTAAAAATCTCTCTCGTTCACCAAGCGCTGCGGCTTCTTGCTGTGACTGCTCAAGCTTGTACTCCGTATCGCGCTCCTTTTCGTAGATGCCCCACACGCCGCGAGCAAGGAGGAAAACGAGGGCTGCCAGAAGCACAATAGCCACTCGTGAGAACAGAACCTGCTTGATACGCTGGCGTCTCTTAAAGTGCATATCCTTTATGCTACTATAGAGACGATGCTATTCCAAAAACGTACCCAGAAAACCATACGAATCCTCTGGTGGATACTTTCTATCCTCATCATCGTGAGTATGGTTCTTCTGTATACCCCTATCTTCGGACAACCATCTAGCACTGCCCCACCACCAAGCCCATACGAGGGTTAGTCAGACCGCATCATTTTGACAAACACGTCCTGTGGGATATTGACCTTTCCGCGCTCGCGAAGTTTTTTCTTACCCCTTTTCTGCTTCTCCAGAAGTTTCATTTTTCTCGTCACGTCGCCCCCGTAGAGATATCCGGTAACGTCTTTCCGGAGCGCAGAGAGTGTTTTTGACGAGAGAATACGACCCATCGCCTTGGCTTGTATTTTTGTGATGAAGAGCTGGCGCGGCAGGACTTTGTACAAACGTTCCACAACCCTTTCGGCCTCCTCCCCTACCCTCTTGCGCGACACTACCCGTGTGAAAGCAGGCACCGGTTCTTCGGCAACCAAGACGTCAAGACGAACCACGTCAGCCGGGCGGCTGTCGGCGAATGTATACGAGAGCGACGCAAACCCTGACGATGCGCTCTTGAGCTCGTCAAAAAAGTTGCGCATCAGTTCACGGAGTGGCATACGGACGGTGAGCGCCGTCCGCTCGCCACCGAATGTTTCCGTCTCGCCGACTTCCGATTCAAACGCGTAGAGCATTTTCATTACCTGCCCCAGATACGCGGACGGCGCGATGATTTTGAGCTCCACCCAGGGCTCCACGATGCGCTCAACATCACCGTATTCAGGGAAGAGCGATGGCGAATACACGACCCGGGTGTTCCCCCTTCGGTCGGTCACGCTGTAGGCGATGGACGGCGTGGTAACGATAAGCGTGAGAGCAAACTCACGGCGCAAACGTTCCGTTACGATTTCAAGATGTAGCATTCCCAAAAACCCGCACCGAAATCCCCTGCCGAGTATCCCCGACGACTCTTCCTCAAATGAAAGTGATGAATCGGAGAGTTTGAGGCGAAGCAACGCCTGACGCAAGCCAGCGAAATCATCCTGGCTTTCAGGATACACTGAGGCCCAGACAACGGGTCGCGGTTGCTGATAGCCGGGGAGCACCGGCAATCTGCTCTTCGGCGCAGTGAGCGTATCGCCAACCGAGGCGATGCCCGGCTTTTTGATACCGGTTACGATATAACCGATCTCTCCCACCGACAACTGTTCAACCGGTTTTTCTTCGGGGGAAAAAATGCCGATTTCTGAAGCGGTGAAACGTTCGCCCACTCTCCTGAATGCAAGTTCTGTTCCTTTTGACAGATTACCGTCGGTCACTCGCATATAGACAATAATCCCGCGATGATTTGAATAGTGAAAATCAAATATGAGCGCTCTGAATTGGCCCGCGTCCCCAGACGAATCGGGCGCCGGTACGCGAGCCACAATCTCGCGGAGGAGTTCAGGAACCCCCTCGCCGGTCCTGCCCGAAACCGAGAGCACCGCACCGGGCGGCACCCCGAGCACGTCAGCAATCTCCTGACGCACCTCGTCAATCCGGGCAAGCGGTGAATCAATTTTTGTGACGACCGGGATGATGGTAAGCCCGAGCTCTTTTGCCATTTCAAGCGTCGTCAAGGTCTGCGCCTGCACCCCTTGTGTCGCGTCAACCAGAAGAAGCGCGCCTTCAACCGCCTTGAGTGCGCGCGAAACCTCATATGAAAAATCAATGTGTCCCGGCGTATCTATCAGATTCAAAACGTAACTTGTAGATTCCAGAACGTAGTGCATGCGGACGGGCTGCATTTTGATAGTGATGCCGCGCTCCCGTTCGAGCTCCATTGAGTCAAGCACCTGCTCGCGCATTTTTCGCTTTTCAATCGTTCCGGTCACCTCAAGCATCCTGTCGGCAAGTGTGGACTTCCCGTGGTCAATGTGCGCAATTATGGAGAAGTTGCGTATGTGTTTCATAAATATCAATGCGACATGTACCTACAATTCTTCCGGTTCTGGGGCAACAGGTACCGCCCGCCAGAATCGTTGCCGAAATGCGCCCCACATCTCTTCTATCTCACGATTTCCGGTAACACGAAGAATAACAAAAAACACCACGATACCAACTATGCCGGCACAAAGACCCTGTGTAAAAATACCCGCAAACGTATTGAGGTCAAGGAGCGAAGCAAGCATCTGCAATACCACATAGGACGCGCCGCCGGCAATCACTGACGCCGAAAAACTCTGCCAGAGCGTTGTATAAAGATGGCGCGGCAGATGTCCGCCAAAATCTCTCCTGAACAAGAACCAGAACATGCCCGCGTTCACAATCATGCCGAGCGAGTACGCAAGCGGCAGCACCAACACTGCTGTCCCCGGCACGTCAGAAACCCGCAGAAGCGCCTCAATAAAATCTTGAATGCCGGGAACTCGATCAAAAACAAGAGTGCCGACATACGCAGAGAGTATGATGAGACCCGAGACAAAAGCGTTCACTGCAAGCGGACGCCGCGTCCGCCCGCTCGCGTAGTACCCGCGCACGAAAAGAAGCATCAAGCTGTGTGCGGCGAGCGACGCAACGAACAGCGCGAGCGCCGCAGCAGTCAGCCGCGTATCAGACCAGGTGAACGCACCCGAACCAAGGACAACACGAACAATTTGTGCGCGAAGCACGACAATCAACACCATCGCCGGAAACGACCAAAAAAGCACGTGGCGTATTGCGGTCGCCATATGATTCAGGAACGCACCCCGGTCACCCTCACTAAACAACCGGGCAAGCGTTGGAAATGCAGCCACGGAGTACGAAACACCAATAATGGCAAGCGGCGCACCTTGAAGATTGAGCGCGAAGTTGAATATGGATATCGAGCCGCGCGGCAACAAAGACGCCAGCGCGACGAGCGCGAACACCGCCGCCTGGTTAAGCGCGAGCGCTGCCGTGCGCGGGAGCGAAACCCGCACCACGCGCAGCACCTCACGAACGTCAATCGCGCGTGTTAGACGCGGCAAGAGACCCTCTCGCAGAACCGACGGCACTTGGATTACGAGGTGAAGCAACGCGCCGAGCACCACCCCCCACACGAGTCCCTTCGTCCCCAGAGTAGGATAGAGCACAACAATGCCGACGATAATCCCGATGTTGTACACAATAGGCGAAAGCGCATAAATAAGAAACTTCTTAAACACCTGCGTCACACCGGCAAGAATGTTTGAAAACCCCAGAAGTATCGGCGAGAGAAGTAAAATTCGCGTGAAAACAATCAGTTGCTCAATGACATCAGGATCGGCAAATCCAGGGAACAGGCGGGGTGCGAGCCATGGCATGGCGACAAAAAGAACAACGCTTACCACGACAATAAAAAAGAAAAACGCCGTAGTGACTCCCGAGAGAAACCGTCGCGCGCTTAGAACACTCTCCCCAAGCTTCTCGGTCAAAAACGGTATGAGCACGAAAAGCGACACAATGGATGCGACCGCAACGAACAAAAAATCGGGGATGCGAAATGCCGCATAGTAGACATCAAGCGTCACGCCCGCGCCGAATGTATGCGCCAAAAACCGGTCGCGCACCAGCGCCAAAAGCTGGGACAAGAAAGCAAACAGCGCCAACAAATACGCGGCCTCGTGGAGCCCGCCCGTCTTCGTTTCCAAGAGTTGTGCAATACGCCCTATCATCAGAATCTCCTGTACGCACCCTGTATCGTAGCGCGACGATACCCGCGTCGCAACCAAAATGATACTGCTCACGTTGCATAATAGAAAAATAATGCTATGCTTCCTTACAGCCTGTGTCGGGTAGCCGCGCCCGTCGCGCAAGCGGCGGAGTGAGGAAAGTCCGAACACGCCCTCGGCACCAGCCGAGGAGCCAGGTAGCGGCTCCGACGTTTCAGTCGGAGCCCCGACCCAGAAGCTAATAACTTTTGGCGTCGGGGGTAACGCCCGTCCGGAGCAATCCGAGAGGTGCGAGCAGAGACGCCCGATCCGAAAGGTGACGGCACCCTTACCTGCCGACAGGCAGGCTTTGGGGTGAGTCCTTTGGGTAACCAGAGGGGTGAAACGGCAAAATCCTTACCTGCGTGCAAGGCCGTGCCAAGTACTCAACATGCTTGAGTGCTCGGAGTGCCGCAAGGATCGACTGGGCAACCAGTCGACAAGATAAATGGCTATCGCCAATGTTGCCTGCCGCAGGCAGCTGCACACATTGAGCGCCCCGACTGTAGGGTCGGGGCAATCCCGACACCTCCACAGATGTTCCGGGTCGGGATACTCGATGTCGCAGCCACCTGTGGTGGGCGACATCGGTACAGAATTCGGCTTATAGATACAGGTGGTAGACATGATACAACCCCGCGAGAGCGGGGTTGTGTCGTATCAGAGATTACTTTTGGTCGTCATCCCAGTCAAGCTGTCCGCCGGTGCGATACTCATTCACTCGCGTTTCAAAAAAGTTTTTCTCTTTCCGAATATCCATAATCTCGCTCATCCACGGGAACGGGTTCTTCTTTGCATTGTAGAGCGTCGGCAGGTTAATGCGCTCAAGGCGTCGGTCCGCAATGTATCGTAGATAGTCCTCAATACTCTCCGGCGTGAGACCCATAATACCTTTCGGGAGTGCGTCATACGCATATTTGATCTCAAGGTCCACTCCCTTCTCTATCTTCCCCATGAGATCTTTCTTGAACGGTTCCGTCCATATGTCGGGGTTCTCCTCAACAATGGTGTTGATGAGGTCGGTACCGAACGCGAGATGCACCGTTTCGTCACGAAGAATAAATTGAAACTGTTCCCCAACGCCAACCATCTTGTTCTGCCGCAGTAAGGAGAGCATCATGGCAAACCCGGCATAAAAGAAAATGCCTTCAATGATAACGTAGTACCCGACGAGATCGTGAACAAACCGTTGGATATTCTGCAACCCCTCCGTGCTGAATGTCGGGTCAAACACCGATTGCGTGAAATTCATCACAAAATCATCTTTCTCCTTGATGGAGGGGATGGTGAGATGCATATTATAGATTTCATCCGGATCCAGATTGAGCGTATCGCAGGAATAGATGAAGGTGTCGGTATGTATTGCCTCTTCATACGCCTGCCGCAGAAGATACTGCCGGCATTCGGGGTTGGTGATGTGCCGATATATCGCAAGTACGATGTTGTTGGCGGTCAAGCTCTCCGCCGTTGAAAAAAAGCCAAGGTTGTAGAGTATCATCCGTCGCTCGTCGTCGGAGAGCGCGCCCTGCCCGGTCTTCTTCCAGAGCTCCACGTCAAGCTGCATTGATACTTCTTCCGGCACCCAGTTGTTTGCCACACCGTTTTTATAGTGCTCCCGCGCCCACGGGTACTTCATGGGCAGAATTTTGTTTGGGTCAACGTTAGACGCGTTGAGTATCTGTTTTTTTGCCATTTTGTTTACGAATGTAGTGAGTAACTATAAAAATGAGCACCCCGCCCTCTATGCTATTTATAGCGGCTTAGAGGACAGGGTTAGTAAACTCATAGTCGCTCCGCTCCTTGGGGTTTACTGGCACGACTCGCAGTCCGGATCATCCAGCTTGCAGAGTTTTGGTACACCGCCCAAGACTGCGGTTTCCGTCAGCGTCGTCACTGTTGCCCGTGCCTCCCCGCCTTCGGCGTAGACGACCTTCAGTGCCTCCTTAACGTGCGCGACTTCTTCCACCGCCTCCTGCGTCCGGCGTTCAAGATTGAGCTGCTTCTTGAGCGACACGGTGCTCTGCTCAACTGCCGTCGCGCCAAGGGTGCGGAGGTAGTAGGTTGTTTTGAGCCCCGACTGCCACACGTACATATAGATATCCGAGAGTTTGCTCCCGGAGGTGCCGGAATAGAAAATGTTGAGTGATTGGCTCTGATCAATCCACTTGGCGCGCTGTGCCGCGGCCTTCACCAGCCACATTGGGTCAATGGCGAACACCTCCTTGTGTTTATCTTTAATCCACTGCGGTATCGCGGAAATGTTTTGCAAACTCCCCTCCTGTCCTTTGATGAGCTCAAGCATCTCGTGGTTCCACAGCCCTTCCTTTTTCAGATCTTCAACCAGATACTGATTGACCACAATGAACGTGCCGCTGATGTTGGACTTCACGTAAATGTTCTTGTATATCGGCTCAATTGCCGGAAAACACCCGGCAATATTCGCAATTGTTGCCGTCGGGGCGATGGCTATGCAGTTTGAGTTGCGCATACCATAACGCCGCACCGATTCCCGAACCGGCCGCCAGTCGAAACGGCTTGAGCGGTCAACAAGCACCGGCTCGCCGCGTTCCTGCTCCAAAAGGTTCAGGGAATCAATTGGGAACAAGCCCTTGTCCCACTTTGATCCCGGATAGCTTTGATACGCTCCCCGTTCGCGAGCGAGTTGCGACGAGGCAAAGATGGCCTGGTATGCAACAAGCTCCTGCATGTAATCTCCAAAGGCAACCGCTTCCTCCGAATCAAAAGACATGCCGAGCATGAAGAGCGCGTCCTGAAGACCCATGATGCCAAGCCCCACCGGACGGTGCCGCATGTTTGCCACGCGGGCTTCGGGAATGGGGTAGAAGTTTACGTCAATAACATTGTCAAGCATGCGCATTGCCGTTTGCACCGTCTCGGCGAGAAGCGCCTCATCAAGTTTGCCATCCCGCATATGACGCGCAATGTTCACCGACCCAAGGTTGCACACCGCCACCTCTTCGTCAGGCTTGGTATTGAGAATGATTTCGGTGCAGAGATTTGAGTTGTGTACGACACCAACATGATCCTGCGGACTACGAATGTTTGACGGGTCCTTAAAATTTATCCACGGATGTCCCGTTTCAAAAAGCTGCGTGAGCATCTTTTTCCACAAATCACGCGCCTGAACCCGCTTCCAGAGTTTCATCTCCCCACGTTCCGCCTTATGCTCGTATTCCTCATACCGTTTCTCAAATGCTGAACCGTACAGCTCCGGCAAATCCGGCGTTTCGTCGGGAGAAAAAAGTGTCCACTCCGCGTTTTCACGGACACGCTCCATAAACACGTCGGGAATCCACGCGGCTGGATGAAGATCCGGCGTACGACGCCGTTCGTCACCAACGTTTTTGTTGAGTTCAATAAAGTCCTCAAAGTCGATATGCCACGGCTCAAGATACACCGAGCACGCTCCCCTGCGGCGTCCGCTTCGGTTGATGCACACCACCGTAGAATCAAGGATTTTAAGGAATGGGATGACACCGTTGCTGCTGATATTTGTTGACTGTACGATCGCGTTGGTACCGCGCAGTTTTGTCCATGCCTGACCGACACCGCCGTCAAATTTCGCCAAATGCGAGTAGTCGGAATATGCCTTGAAAATACTCTCCAGCGTGTCGTCAATGACGCCAAGATAACACGACGAAAGCTGATGGTGCGTCGTGCCTGCGTTCATCAGTGTCGGGGTGGCGGGAGTGTACCGGAGCGTAGAGATAAGATTATAGAAAGAAATTGCCCGTTCCTCCTTTCGGGACTCGCCAAACGCAATCCCCATGGCAACCCGCATCCACATAAGCTGCGGGGTCTCAAGAAGAACGTGCTGGTGTGGGTTGCGTCTGTCGCGGGCGAAGTAGCGATCAAAGAGCGTCTGTGTCCCTAAGTAGCGCAGAAGGTTATCCCGTTCGGGCTCAAGCGCCGCAGCAAGCTTCTCCAAATCAAAACTAAGCATACGCTCGTCAAATATTTTAAGCTCAACTCCTTTTCGTATATTTTTTATAAACGCAGTGCGATAACATTCCGAGAAGTCTTTTGTTTCGTCGTAATAACCGAGCGCATCACGATACACAACATTTTGCAACAACAGCCGAGATGCCACCGCCGCATACGCGGGATCGCGTTCAGTGAACGACCGCGCAACCAACACCAGCGCGTGCGCGATGTCCCGCGTCGTAATGCCGTCATACACTTCCGTATGCGTCTGTTCAATCAGTGCATCTACGTCAACAACGTCCTCGTACCCTTCGGCGGCACGCACGAATGACTTGCGGATTTTTTCAACCGCGAACAACTCCGTCCGTCCATCAAGCTTTTTTACCAACAGCTCGCGTCGTTCAATTTTTTCTTTTACTTCTTCTTGTTTCTGTTCGCGAACTTTTGCGTGCTGAAAACGATACACGATGTACGCTCGCGCAACGTCGTAGAAGCCCGTCTCCATAATCGCAATTTCAACCAAGTCCTGAATATCCTCAACGCCCGGCACAACGTCATCAGCATTTGCGGCGATCATTCCCTCCACACTCCGCAATACTCGTTCAGTGATATGTCGAGCGTCTTCCTCGTGCGTATCATTCGTCACCGCAAAAAACGCTTTCTTCACCGCCGTAGTAATCTTATCGGCGTCAAATGGGGCGAGTTCTCCGGTTCGTTTGCGAATGTTTGATGGTACGACAGGCATGTGCAGATGTGGAATAAAAAATTATGCGGACAACCGAGCGTCGTGCAGCCGAGGTGGTCCTGTCACCTTCCGAAAAAGAATGACCTTCGGGGTTCCCCCCTGAAGGCCCCACGACTCAAAGTATACCTGACAACACCGGATACAAACGGTGTGGATAAAATCAAAGACACACTCGCACTGCTGTGTAAAGAAGGTGTGGGGAGCACCCCATGGAGATACCCGCGTTAAGCCCTATGACGGGAGATGGATTTCAGCGCGATCGCCAAACTTGACACGGTGCCCCTCTACAAATCCGACTGGAACCTCCAGCACATACTGTGCCGGGAGGAGCGGCTCAAAAATCGCGGGGTAACTCTCCGGTGTCGCGCCATGCACCACATACACTATCTCAACAGGTACCGCATCAATCCCATTAGTGCCCGCGGCTGCCTCCGGCACCCTGCCACTAACGGGACGTAGCCAGATGATGTCAATAGGAAACCGCATATCTTTCATCCAGAACCCGTAGGTGTCCTCACGCTCAAACACAAAAAGCATTCCCGTGCCGGACGCGAGCGACGCTCTCCCCGAAAGCCCTTGCGTACGAAGCGCTGAGGTGTCGGCAACTTCAACAACAACGCTCGTGTCGTCAAAACGCACCGTTGCGGCAGACGTCTCATCTACTTTCGGTTCAGGCGGCAGGGTAATTGGGTCCTCTTCGCGCCGTGCTCCAACGGCAAATAGCAACAGAGCGAGGATAACCAAAACGATGAGAGCGACACGCTTCATACTGCGGTGTATTTTAAAAATAGCTCGAACTGCATTCCCTCGCCGCGCAGAGCGCGGCTCGGGTGTGGCGGGGCAAAAATGAGCGGCTCCGCCGCGCACACTGACAATTTTAAGTTTTTCTTTGGCGGAATACAAATTCGAGCGTGCGGAGCACGCACAAATGTTCTTTACAAAAAAGAAAGAGGGTGCCCGGCACTTGGCAGGACACCCTCACGATTGGAGCGCATGACATCACGCGACGAGGTGTGAGCGATACTCGTTGAGTTGCGTTCGCCACGTCTCGATGATCTTCGGTTGCGCCGGTTCCGGAATGAACAGCTCATCGCCCGGTTGCTGATAGCGCGAATTCGGAGCTGGATTGAAAACTTCTCCGTTCCTGCCGAGCTCAGCGACCGTTTCGTTGCGAGCCGTGAACTCCGCGAAGAGATCAGCGAGTCGCCGAATCCCACCGAGACCGAGTTCGGTCCAAGTGACCACAGCAGTTCCATCGCTTGTGGCCAGTTCCTTGACGACAGCAGGAGCGTCGGTGTCCAGCTCGGCCAGTGCCTTGAACATCCTGAAGTTTGGGAGTTGATCTGCGGCCGAGACATACGATCCGTGCGCTTGCGGTACGAGCACAACCCCGCGCTTCTGGAGGTTGATGCCGAAGCCGACAGAAAGCGTCACGCGAAGATCGAATCCGCGCTTCTCTCCCTCGCTGGGCTTGAAGTTCCAGTAGTTGCTCGGTAACCAGCCTGGGACTTTCTCCTGCGGATTCTCGTCCACGAGGGTGAAAATCTGATTCCTGCAGTCGGGGCGATCTTGCCGCTTGATGTTGCGTTCGGCGAGAGCCGCAAGCAACTTCTCGTCGAGCGTGTACTCCTTGATTGGCTCGGAGTAGGCTTTCGAAGCCCCTTCGTGGAGCCTCAACCCCTTGTGGGCCGCTGCTCTCCGAAGAAGATCGAGTAGCGTCAGGGCGTTCTCGCCCATTGTCAAAACTGTCGTTGCTTTCATTGTAGTCTCCTATTCGGTTTTTTAGGTACGATTCCTAATCGCACATTAGCAAAAATGGCTTAAAAAATCAAACGAAAACAGAAGCCCTTTCGAGTTTCTGTTTTCAAAAAATCTTATGAAAAAATTTCTTTTGGCCTTATTGATAAAAGCATTTCTTTTTCGCCAAAAATCCCATACAAATTAGCCGCCGAGCGAAGCGAGGCGGACAACACGCATTTGCAATTTCCTTCCTGGCGGGCGATGAGGGAATCGAACCCCCGACCGCGGTTTTGGAGACCGCCGTTTTACCACTAAACTAATCGCCCCTAACATGTATCGTATAACGCAAAACATATAACGCAAAGTTCCCCTTGTGTTACACGCCCCGTGTTCTATTCGTGTGAGCGACCCGCCTGCGCAGATGCTTCTGTGGGCAGGCATCCGTAGCATCGCATCGCCCCGCCAGTGGCGGGGCGAGTCACATTATTTTTTCGCCTCCTTGTACACAACGTGCTTGCGCACCGTCGGATCGTACTTTTTGAGTTCAATCTTTCGCTCAACGAGTTTTTTGTTCTTCCGCGTGTAGTACACATGCGGCGACTTGGTTGACTTGAGCTTGATGAGATTTTTTTGGGAAGCCATGGTGTTTAGTTAGACGCTAGGCTTTAGGCGCTAGCAATTAGCCAATGGTAGCAGAAACAGATTTTGTTTTCAAGTTTCTTGATTTAGTGTGCAGGTGAGGTATTCTATTCTCTAGTCGCGTCGGTGGCAGAGTGGTCAATTGCACTTGGCTGTAAACCAAGCGCCTTCGGGCTACGTAGGTTCGAATCCTACCCGGCGCACCAGAAAGGAAATTGCAAGTTTTGAAGGTTCGCCAAATGGAAAGGAAATTTTTGGTTTTGCTTCGCCGCATCAGTCTCCGAAAAGAGCAATCTTATTTAAAAATTTTTGTTTGCTCATATCTGCGCCTTTACGGCGACCGAGGTGTAGATAAATGGTTTCTACTTAATCAGGGGATGTCGGGGAGAGGCCCTAAATATTCTGTATGTAATGTGCCTTGTTCGTCTATACATCGACGGGGATGGCTTTCAAAAATCGTACTACTAGCCGCTTCGCATGCCGCGAATCCAGTCGTAAGGTTGTCTTTTTTACCCCTTCCATATTTAGGTTGTCCGCTACTATTAAAGCATGAGGAGAAAAATTCACTTCCCTTTCACGCCTTAATCACTGCTTTGGAGCTAAAAACGCCAATTTCAAAAGAAGACGGTTCAATCATTTCTACAAAATCGGCAACAGACGGGTCCTTGCCGAATTTCTCTATTGAGGCTTGCGAGTCGGCCAGTGTTTCCCAATGCACGACGATCACCCATGTGCCGTCCGC
>JAKEFG010000018.1 GCA_022616195.1 Candidatus Wolfebacteria bacterium
CGCAGAATCAAAGCAGAAGGCGTCACGGTACAGCAAGCCGCCAAAGAACACGGCATCCATGAGACAACGGTCGTGAGTACGATGCGAGAGTTTTCACGAAACGCAATGGTTCAATACTTTGGAATCAACAGGTTCTAACCTCCACGGGAAAACTAGAGTTTCCCCGACCCCTTTCCCGTTCAATCCCGCATACATATACAAACGAAAAAACCAGCGCAAGCTGGCCTTTCGTTTGTTGTGGAAGTGGCGAGATTGAACTCGCGTGCAAGCGTGACGAAAACAGACGCATCTACATGGTATAGTCCGCTTTTACATTTAAACTTGTGTACTCAAAAGCAGACAAAGCATACACAAGTCGAGCTCCAGAAGTTTCGGATAAAAGGTCGGGGCGTCTTCTTATCCTATCCCGATGATATGACACCCGGGTTCGGCGTATCGGAAGTCAGCCGAGCGGATGACGCTTAGGCGTATGCGTAAGCGTATGGACTGCGAACTGAGTTTGCAGTTATCAAGGTGTAGCAGTTTTGAGAGTTACTACAGCTCTACCATGCACGAAGGCAGTTTCACACCTGTCGATACTGACACCCCCTGTAAAGGCAGACGAGATTCTGTATTCCGCCCTTACGGGGAGTTCCGCTACAGGTTGAAATGTTTTTTCAAGGAACGCCGCACTTCTCGCTCTGTGTCGCGCTTTTTGATTGTTTGGCGCTTATCAAACTTCTTCTTCCCGCGAACGACCGCAACACTCACTTTTATATATCGCCCTTTAGTATACACCGAGAGGGGTACTAATGTCAAGCCTTTGGATTTCTCTTTTCCGATAAGTGCCTTGATTTCACTTTTTGAGAGCAGGAGCCGGCGTGCGCGCCGCGAATCATAGTCCTCAAGGCGGTTCTTTGGCTGGTAGGGCGGAATATCCGCGCCCAAAAGAAACCCTTCATTCCCGCGGATGCCGACGTATGACCCATCCAAACTCCCCCGCTTCCCCCGAAGCGACTTTACCTCATGGCCAAAAAGTTCAACCCCCGCCTCAAACTTTTCAAGGATTTCGTAGTTGAACGTCGCTTTTTTGTTCTCTAGCAGAGTCGCCATATGGCAATGATAGCATGGGACCGATTGACACCGCTCTAAAATCCCCGTACCATCTCCCTGGGATAAGTTCCTAAATTCTCACCCCAATCGTCGCCCTGCCCACCCCCGAGCCGCAGCTCTCGTTGCAGCTCGAAATCGGTTTCGAATCCGCGGACACGGCTCCCCAGAGCCGAACCGCCTGACGGACGTGCGTCGGTGGCACATCGCAGCTGCGATGGGCCACCGACCACGGCCTTTTTGTTTTTGGAATCATTTTGTCTATGATAAAGACCGTCTGCCCTTGTCGCCCGCCCGAGGCGGGCGAGTTCAACGCTCCCGTAGTTGAATTGGATACAACGCCACCCTCCGGAGGTGGTAGTGCAGGTTCAAGTCCTGTCGGGAGCACCAAACACATAACATTAGGTTCCCGCAGGACTTGAATGGGAAAGGGGTCGGGGAACGGGAGTTCCCCGTGGCGGAAGTAGCGAGCGTAAGCGAGCGTTGAAACCGCACGGTGTCAAAGCGCAGTCCGCCAACCGGCGGACGAGCAGTGAAATTCCTGCCGGGAGCACACAGGGTTGCACACAGATGTGCAACATGCTATACTTCCTGCATACTCGTAGAGTCCTAACCAATACGCACGCTTGAGACGCGGACCCAAGAAATTTGCTCGGCAAGACCCCCATGCGCGGACCAATGACGCCATTCGAGCGCCGGAGTTGCGTGTGCTCGGCGAGGACGGTGAAAATTTTGGTGTTCTCACGCGCGACGAGGCGCTGCGGAAAGCCCGTGAAGCGGAACTTGACTTGATTGAGATTTCGCCGAGTGCCGTGCCGCCGGTAGCCAAGATAATGGACTACGGCAAATACCGCTACGAGGAAAAAAAGAAGGAACGGGACAAACGGGCAAAGGCGCACACGACCGAAACCAAGAGCATCCAGGTGAAAATTGGTACCGGCGAGCACGACCTCGCGCTCAAGGCAAAACGCGCCTCGGAGTGGCTTGAGGAGGGACACCGTGTTAAAGTCGAACTTTATTTGCGCGGTAGATCAAAATATCTGGACAAGGAATTTCTGAGGGGGCGGCTTGAACGATTTCTCAAACTGCTCACCCAGGACTATAAAGTTGCCGAGGTACCACAGCAGAGTCCTAAGGGATTGGCTATGGTGATTGAAAGAACGAAACACTCAAGAGATGAAAACGAATAAATCATTTACAAAACGTTTGCGCGTGACAAGGCGCGGCAAGGTGCTTGCGCGCAAGCCAGGTGGCAATCACTTCAACGCAAAGGAGTCACGCTCCAAACAGCTAAAGCGAAAGATACTGAAACGGTTTGAGCTTCCGCAAAGTGAGCGCGCGCGGTTTTTACCAGGACAATAAAAGGTATTTTTGCTAGCGCCTAGAGCCTAGACGCTAGATGCTACGAAATTATGACACGAGTAAAGGGAGCAACGCATGCTATAAAGCGCCGCCGGAAAATTCTTTCACGAACAAAAGGATACCGATTTGGACGGAGTACTAAGGAACGCGAAGCGAAGGTCGCGATGATAAAAGCCGGGGTGAACGCGTATACACACCGCAAAAGTAAGAAGAGTGACTTCCGCCGATTGTGGCAGATAAAGATCAATGCTGCTGTCCGACAACACGGTCTCTCCTACAGTACATTCATGAAAGCTCTTAAGCAGCACAATATTGGCCTAGATCGAAAGGTGCTTGCCCTTCTTGTTGAACACGAGCCTACCGCGTTTGAGCGCATCGTGGCAAAAGTGAAATAGCCACACAACCCCGCGAGAGCGGGGTTGTTAGAACTCTTCGTACAACTACGGGCTTGTCTCAGGCACGTGGTAGCTCGAGGTTATTGGGGTATTTTGCTTATTTACCGTAACAAGATTTAACACCCGCTTCACCAGTTCCTTTGGATCGGGATTGAACACGATTTGACTGTGCTCACGGTGACTTCGGTCAATGATAAGCTTCAATGTCTCATCCATTTCCCAGTCACCCTCAAGAATACCTATCGGCTTTTTGTCTTCAAAAGCGACGGTAAACTCGTGTATCGTACCCACTCGACCGCAACCAAACAAGACCGCGTCAGCCGAACGAGTGAGAATGAGGTCGCGCCCAGAGTACCCGAAGCCCGTATAAATCACCAGGTCCATATAATCAATGGGAAGTCGGTACACCTGTTTGTGCTCACGTTCGGACGTTGCGGGTGAGAATCCAATAGAGGTACCCCCCATTTCTTTTGCACCTATTGCCGCCCAAAGCGGAAAACCTGTTGTTGCGCCAGTGAGAAGCTGCGCTCCTTGTTGCGCAATCTCGCGTCCCAGCTCTTTTGCTTTTTCCATCGCATCAGGACCACAATAGGCAGTTGAAGCGGCGCCTGACACGCATATTTTTGGCACAAATCGGGGATGCTGATGTTCCTGCATGTACGCGTATAGTAACACACTACACTCTGAGCCGAAACGACTGGGCTCGTTCCGGAACAATGGCCTTCACACCAAGATAGTCCCGGAGACGCTGTGCCAGAAACAGTGATGTGCGTGGCTCGCCCATGACAAGAAATACCGTGTGCACCGTATCAAGGGTACTATGCACAAACTCAACAAGATGATCGGAATCTTTGTGCGACGAGTATGCAAAAATGCTTCGCACTCGTGCATGCACAGGTATGCGTTCGCCATGAATTGTCACTTCTTTCGCACCGTCAAGAATCTTTCTGCCTAAGCTCCCGGCAGTTTGATACCCAACAAACAGAATGGTGCTGTTATGGTCCGGCAGATAGTGCTTCTCGTGATGGAGTATCCGCCCACCCTGTGACATGCCAGAACCTGCAATGATAATTTTGGGCGGTGGGATGTCGTTGATTGCCTTTGACTCCTGTACTGAGTCGGTAAACGTCAGTCCGGGAAATTTAAAAATATCGTCTCCTGATGCAATAATATTTTTCGTATGCTCATTAAACTCAAGCTGGTTCCTGCGGTATACGTCAGTCACCTTGATAGCAAGCGGGGAGTCCAAAAAAACCGGAACTGCAGGCACCTTTCCCTGCTCAACAAGCCGATTTATCTCATAGAGAAGCACCTGTGTCCGCTCAATAGAGAACGCGGGTATCATCAAGACGCCCTTGTCCCGAACGGTGTTTTCAATAATACTCTCAAGTTTCTCGCGCCGCTCATCAACGGATTCATGGTTCCGGTCACCATAGACACTCTCCATAACAAGATACGATACATCCTCCGGCGGTTCGGTACTCCGCAAGAGAGGCGCTGGCGAGTTGCCGAGGTCACCTGTAAACAAAAACTTCGTGCCACTGACCGTGACTTGAATCATTGCAGACCCTAAAATATGCCCCGCATCCAGAAGTACCACATCCATATGCCCCCCGATGCGAAACGGTTCGTGGTACTTCCGCGTCTCCCAGAGCTTGAGCGCCTCCCCCACGTCAGCAGATGTATACGGCGGCGTAGTGCCCGTGCGCTCTGCTTCGTGATGCATAATTTCAACGCCGTCCTCAAACATCAGTTTTGCAATCGCAAGCGTCTCGGGAGTTGAAATAATTGGGCCACGATATCCATTACGAACAAGCACCGGCAGTCGCCCGATGTGGTCAAGATGTGCGTGGGTGATAAGAACAGCGTTGACCGACCCTGGTTCATATGGAAGCGGCTTCGCATTTTCTTCCTCGGAGAATCTTTCCCCTTGCACAAGACCACAGTCAATCACTACCGCCGTATCACCATACTCAAGCAGAAAACTGCTGCCGGTAACACTTCCAGCAGCGCCGTAAAATGTGAGTTGTGCTTCTCGTGATGCGTCACTCATGATATGCAGGTCAGGGTGTCTTTTGGATGCAACCCCAGATAGTATGCAAACGCGACCAATCCGCCGGCAACATCGGCAAAAATATCAAGCACGGTGTCGGGGAAGAAATGTCCCTGTACAAATAGTTTTGCAAAAAACTCAAAAAATTCCCAGGCAACACCTACAGCAAACACTACCCCGAGCACGACCACAAATACACGGCGGGGCGGCCATGACTGTACTCTGTGTACCGAAAGCAGAAACCATAGCGCCGCAAGACCAAGCACAACACCGCCGAGTGTATGCATCACCACATCAATCCACCAGATGGTCCAGTACCAAAAGTTCGCGAGTGCAAAATGATGAAGTATTCCAATTGCCGCCATTATCACAAAAAGCGGCAGCAGGATATGCTGCTTCTGCATAGTGGTCAGTATAGCAGACCGGCGACCGAGACCCCAAAACAAAAACATCCCGTAAGCGGGGTGCTTTTGTGGGGCTACTCAGAGCGTGATCCTAGCTTATACTAGGTGGGTGCCCGCAGAGCTACGCCAATGGCATAGAACGATGTAAGGCTCCCTAAAAAATAAACAGATCTAGATAATACCCTAAATAACCCCATATACAGTATACGCTTTTGGACGCACAATCTGGCAAGTTTTTTATAAAACGAAAACACTCGCGCCTTGTTGTAAATACGGTGGCGAGTGTGTATCGGAAAAATATCCCTCAAACGCAGTCACCCAGAAAAAAGTTGACAGGCGTGCCCGCGTTCTTGCACAGATACAACCGATATCCCCACTCAGACACCAAGGACTGATGGGAGTTGTTTGATGAGAGCAAGTAGAACTGCCGGGGCAAGAAGACTCACCACCTCTACCCCCTCATCGTCAGCAACTGTCCATGGAGACTCGTTGACAATCACCTTATGCTCCTTCTCGTCCCACGCATAGCTATATGCTGGAGTGATTTCATAGTCGTCGACGTAATCGAGTGCTGTAGATGCAGGTACAGCATTGTGCACAAGAATGCGAGGTACACCATGAAGAGAAAAAACGGTGTCGATGAGCTTCCCGTCGCGATCTACCCGTTCGCGGATGGACTCAATTCCCGCAGCATCACCTTCCTTAGGAACCATCCGCTCACCATGTTCATCACATACGAGATAGAACTCCTTTGTTTTCTCATCATAACTGACATCGCGTGTCGTCAAAAGTTTGGTATTACGCGGTGTTTGACAGACAGGACACACAACACGATACCGCATCCGCTCGTCAATAACCGCTTCCGGCACGTCTATCGCTATAAATACGTCGGGGTCATCACGGTAGTTGATGAGGTCTCTAAAAAATAACGCGTACGAGACCTGGTCAAGCTCGCGCGGAAAACCGTCAACAAAAAGTGACTTCACCGGCATCGTGTCGACTTCTTGTTTGAGCAGTGCCAGCGTAAACTCTGTTGGTAAAAGCTTATCCTGCGTGCGTCCCGTGAGTGCGTCGAGTGCGTCGTCAAACGAAATATAACCGCGGTAGCCCGCGCGGAGCGACTCAATAAATTTCTTTTTCTCTTTCTCATCGCCGCTCTCCACAACTGCATGCGCCGCGCGAATGACGTCGCCAATTGAAACGTGTCCGATATGTTCGTCGCCGAAAATCTCCCGCAGAAGTTTGATGTACGTTCCCTTCCCCGCAACCTTCTTAGCAAGAAGGTACGCAATGAACGTATTGTCCATGAAGTAGTCCGCGAGCATTCGCACCTCGTTCCCCGCTTTCGCTTCAAAGTACGCCGCGCGCCCCTCAGGCGTCGAGAGGTCGAAGCGTTCCGTCACTCCCGGAACCTTGGTACTGAAAATGGGAAATTCATCGGTATATTTCATGAGCGAAGACTTGGAACCCAAACATCATACCAAACGATTGAAAGGGAGCAAAAAATGAGGCACAATGCCCTACAAGGAGGAGTGCGAGAGTGGTTTAATCGAGCGGCTTGCTAAGCCGTGGGCCGCAAGGCCTCGTGGGTTCAAATCCCACCTCCTCCGCAATCCTTCGCTAAAGCTACGGAATTGCAGGCCATGTACTACGCATATATTCTTTTGAGCAGGAAAAGCCATAGGTTTTACTTCGGATCAGCAAAAGATTTGCGAGAAAGAGTTAGGCTGCACAATGCTGGTAGAGTACCGTCAACAAAATATGGCATGCCCTGGAAAACGGTTTGGTATGGAGGATTTAGCACAGAGAAAGAAGCGAGAGATTTTGAACAATATCTCAAAAACGGATCTGGCAAATCTTTTGCGTATAAGAGATTGATTCCGGTAGCTGTAGCGAGGGATTTTGCAGAAGGTCGAGCTGGTAGTCCGAAGCGAAAAGCGTAGGATACCCACCTCCTCCGCCCGAAGTACCTGTTATCGGGAGACCCGAGAGGTGAGCCACAAGAAAGCTGGAACGGGTATTATCAACACAAGAATCCTACGTGAGTTCCAGTCAAACCAAGTTCCCCATAAAACTTCACCTGTAACTAAGCAAGTGAACACAGACAGGTTCAAAAAACTTATATGGTCATACTACAATCGCCACGGCAGGCACACCCTGCCGTGGCGATTCCACGGAGCGACCCCCGCCAGAGGCGGACAGGCATACAAAATACTCGTCTCCGAAGTAATGCTTCAGCAGACGCAGGTTGACCGCGTGATTCCAAAATACAAACATTTTATTAAAACATTTCCGAACTTTTCCTCACTTGCAAAAACTCCTCTTAAAGAAGTGCTCCGGGGGTGGCAGGGACTTGGCTACAATCGCCGTGCACTTCGCTTGAAGCGCACGGCAGAAATCGTGGTAACAGAGTACGGCGGTCGCCTGCCTCACGATGAGCAAAAACTGCTACAGCTTCCCGGAATCGGACCGTACACAGCGGGGGCTATTCGCGCATTCGCCTTCAATAAACCTGCTGTGTTCATTGAAACCAACATCCGCGCCGTGTTCTTGCATCACTTCTTCCCCGCGAAGAAAAAAGTTCGCGATAAGGAAGTCGTACGACATATCGTACAAACGCTCCCTGTAGGAAAATCGCACAGGGAATGGTACTACGCGCTCATGGATTACGGGGCACACATCAAGACACAAACGGCAAATCCAAACCGCCGGAGCACTCACTACGCAAAACAGCCGCGCTTCAAAGGCTCAAACCGTGAACTCCGCGGCAAGATTCTTAAAATACTCCTCGTCAAATCGCACTCCGCTCCGGCACTAGTAACAGCACTCGGTGTTAGCCAAAAGAAACTCGCCCGAGCGCTCAAGCAACTACAGCAAGAGAAACTACTGCGAAAGCACAGCGCGGTCTTTTCCATCGCCTAGACGATATCAACAATCCGCAGACGCAATTCCGGCGTTCCGCGAAACACAGATTTCTCCATGGTGGCCACAAGATCAATGGTCATGCCGTTCGTGAGTTCGGTCCCGAACGAACCGCTGGTGTTGAAGAAACTCATCGCCAGCGCCTGCACTCCGCCGCTTCCCACGATGAGTTGCAGGTGATTCTTGTCGCTCCCGAAGTGTTTCACCTCGACGATTGTCACGCCAGAAAACATAAAAAGCGGCTTTGGGTTCCCCACACCGAACGGAGCCAGCCGTTCCAGCTCGCCGTATACTTCCCAACGGACGTCACCGAGTGAAAGTTTCCCGTCGACAAAAACCGTCTCGTCCTTTTGCGGCTCGCCCCCATATATCTTTCGGTACGCCTCGTTCAGCTGTTCCTCAAGATGGTGAAGATGTTCCGAGGTGATGGAAAACCCTCCCGAGTTCGTGTGACCGCCCATCTCAATGAACGTCTCCTTGGGAAGCGCCTCCATAAGATCGACAACATCCACGCCGCCCTTCGAGCGGCATGAGCCGCGTATGTCCAGTGAGTCGCCCCTCCCCCAGAGAAACGCCGTCCTGCCTTCTTTCTCGACAACCGCGTTCGCCGCGAGCCCCAAAATCCCCGGTTGCCAGTCTGTATCCCCTACAACAATGACCTCGGGGAGTTCTGGTCGGGTCGCAAGACGACGGTGCACTTCCTTGACCACCGACGCCACGAGTCCTTTTCGCTGGTCGTTGATGTGGTTGAGTTCGGTAACCAAGGGTTCCGCCTCGAGAGCGCTTTTCGCCGCGAGAAGATTGAAAGCGAGTTCCGGCGTGTCCATGCGCGATGCCGCGTTGATGCGCGGCGTGAGCATGAACGCGACATCGTCTTCCGAGACATGTCCTTGATCAAGCTTCGCTATACCCACGAGGGCCTTGAGCCCCGGGCGCGACGACTTGCGAAGCGCCATGAGTCCAGCGTGCACGAGCGTGCGGTTCTCGCCCGTTAAGGACACCATGTCGCCGATGGTCGCAATCGCCACCAAGTCAAGCAGTGATGTTTCCCATCCCTCAGGAATTACTTTTAGTTGTAGGTTTTTAGTTTTAAGTTCTTTTGTCAGCGCCTGAACCAACTTGAACGCCACACCACTTCCGCAGAGCTCCTTGAACGGGTATGTGTCTCCTGTCTGCTTGGGATTGAGTATCGCATGCGCCTCCGGAATACTCCCGTTCGACAGATGGTGGTCGGTGATAATGACGTCAATGCCGAGCGCGCGGGCCCTCGCGACCGGCGCCGAGGCGGTAATACCACAGTCAACGGTAATAATGAGCTTCGCGCCGTCTGCCGCGAGTTTCTCAACGGACTCTTTTTGAAGACCGAACCCCTCAACGTTGCGATGCGGAATGTACACATGGACGTTCTTATACCCCGCCGCCGCAAAAAAATCAGAGAGAATAACACCCCCGGGGATACCATCGTGGTCGTAGTCGGCAAATATAACAATGCGTTCTTTTTTTTCAATGGCCTCCATGATACGCCCGGTCGCCCGCTCCATGCCGAGCATTAACAACGGGTCGTGAACACCGCGCGCGTAGTCAGGGTGCAGAAATTGTTCCGCCTCATGACGGGTCCGCACCCCCCGGTGATATAAAATATCCCGAACCAGTTCGGGGTAGTTCTTGAGCGCCTCGCGAACATCCTCCGGCGCAACGCCACGCACCGTGTATACTGCCATCCTCGCCAGTGTAGCACAGCAACCGCCATTGCCATTCTGGCAAAAAATCGTATTATGAAACCATGACCGCAAACCAAGAATGCGTCTTTTGTAAGATAGTTGAGGGTATAATCTCGTCTGAAAAAGTTTATGAGGATGAAAATTTTTTCGTCTTTCTTGACATTAAGCCGATCAATCCCGGGCACCTACTCATTGTACCTAAGCAGCACGTTGACGACGTGTTTGACCTGCCGGACATGCTCTATACGAAGCTCTTTGTGCTCGCAAAGACTCTCGCGCCGAAACTGCGTGATGCGGTTGAATCGACACGAGTTGGCGTTGCTGTTGAGGGATTTGGTGTCGCGCACGCCCACGTACACCTCGTACCGCTCAACGGACCTCACGAACTCAATCCTGAACGCGCAAAGGAGACCTCCTTAGAAAAACTCAGGGAGAATGCAGAGAGAATACGAATAAAATTTTCCTAGAAGCTTACCGTGATTGAAAAGCATGGATGTCATCTGAGTGCTTCAATACCCGGCAGGGTGCCGTCGGAAAGAAATTGAACCATTGCGCCGCCGGCCGTTGAAACAAAGGTAAAGCGATCCTCAAGCCCTAGGTCAGCGATAGACGCAACCGTATCACCACCCCCGACAATTGACTGTGCGCTGCTCTCCGCAATGGCGCGTGCAAGTGCTTCGTTTCGTTCACGAAACCCGCGCTCGTAGTCACCAATTGGCCCGTTCCAGAGTACAAACGCCGACTCACGAACAACTCGGATGAGGTTCTCAAGCGTTTCGGGACCCGCATCTCGAATAATGTCATGTTTGGTCAGTGCCTCAGCGCTTTTAACAAATCCTTCACCTGCCACATCCTGAGGGAGTATTAGGTGTTCATGTCCAAGTAACCCTGCAACATCAAGCTGATCACCAGGTAGCACTGACGCACTCACCTGATACCCCTCTGCGGCAAACAAAGGGTTTGCAAGCGCGCCACCGACGAATACCCTGTCTGCAATATCGAGAAACTTCCGAGCGAGCGGTATCTTTGTTTGAAATTTAATACCACCAAGAATCACAAGTGAGGGGTGCGGCGGGTTGAGCGCGAGCGAGAGATGTCGCATTTCACTCACGAACTGAATGCCTGAATAGGCCGGAATGTGGCACGGGACGCCGACGATAGATGCGTGCTCCCGGTGAGATGTTGAGAACGCCTCATTGACATATATGTCGGCGAGAGAGGCAAGCCGACGAGCAAACGTGTCATCGTTCGCCTCTTCACCCGGAAACATCCTAATATTTTCAAAAAGAATACTACCCCCGTCACCTATCCGTTCCATTGCCTCTTTTCCCTCGGCACTGAATACATCACGAACAAATCCAGTCGAGCAACATTTTGCTAACTCTTGCGCAACAGGAGCCAGCGTTGCTGCTGAGTTCTCGCCAATGTGCGATACAACAAACGTGCGGGCGCCTTGACCAGACAGGAAACGGAGAACCGGTAAGGTTTTGCGGATGCGGAAGTCGTTGACAACCGCACCGTTGTGAACAGGCACGTTGAAGTCAGCTCGTACAAGCACACGCTTACCTCTAAGACTTTGAGCTTCCCGGATACTTCTCATGTTTCAGCACGCTTTTACAATGGACACAAAGTCACGCACAGAGAGTGATGCATGACCCACCAGAAAACCGTCAACAGCACCCTCACGGCTGAGCGCGCCCGCGTTTGTTCCCTCAACCGAACCCCCATAGAGAATGGGCACTTTCATACCAACAACCCTGCCATATTTTTTTGAAAGTATCTTCTTTACAAAAATAACTGTCTCGTGAAGTAACCGCGGCGTCACTGCGCTCTGTGCGCGCTTACCTATTGCCCAGACAGGTTCATACGCAACAACAAGACGGGACGCCTGTGTGCGCGGCACGCCATCAAGCGACGCCGTCAGTTGCCATTCAAGCTGTGAAAGGTACCCTCCCTCGTGGTCACGCTCCTCTTCACCAACACAAAGAATCGGTGCGAGCCCCGCATCAAGCGCCGCCTTTACTTTTGTAGAAACGGTCTTGTCAGATTCCCCCATCGCACGTCGCTCGGAATGTCCAACGATAACATGCCCCGCACCGATGCGTTTGAGCATCATCGCTGAGAGTTCGCCGGTATATGCCCCGATGCCAGCATGCCATGAGACATCTTGTGCACCGAAGCGAATGTTTGCTCCCCGGTAGCTGCGAACAAGCTCGGAAAGATAGAGCGCGGGCGGACATACAACAACTTGTACACCACGAACCCTACGTATCCGACGCGCAATACTTGAAAAAAGCCGGCGTGCCTCCTGCAGGGCTCCTGGGTGCATCTTCCAATTGGCGACTACTAGCCTGCCTCTTCTTGCCATATTGAGAAGTATAGCACGCTCTTCGGTATCCAATTTTATTCCACTTCCTGCCAGCCGGTGATTTCAAAACCACCGCCGGGACCGCCGGTAAACAAGAGGCTGGTGAGGCCCGTCTCATATATCACCTCGGCAGTATTGGAAAGCGTAATCTTGTATGCCGTCACCTCACGCAAGCTTGCGCTCTGTGCAAGACTAATATCTCCGTGTCCGGCATATAGCAAGAAGTCTCCCTCAGCTGATTGTGTGACGTCAATCGCCTTCTCTGAACCGCTATTCTCGGCACTATTATTCTGTGCAATAAGCACGGTATACGAGCCTTCGGTGCCCGAGTTTTCAAATAGCGTCGCATTCTTGAGAAAGATTTTACTGCTTGTCGTTCGATTTGACTCATTGTCAGCAACCATAATGACGCTATTATCCTCAAGCGCAGGATCAAGACGAACAATTGGCTGACCAACATCAAACGTGATGTTTCCCGACACCCACACATGCCCTGCCAGGGTCACGTTGGCACTGCTCTGCCTGATTTCTAGATCACAATTAATCTTTACCGGACCGATGGTAACAGCGCTGTTTATCACATACGGGCACGGCGAGGTAATGATGCCGCCTGCTTCTGCGACATCTTTCCACACTTCAATTTCACCGTCGGTAATAGGAAGTTCGGAAGGCGATTGGTCGGGACTCCCAGGAAACTCCTCCCCAAGAATGGTATTTCCGCCGCCATCCACCTGATAGTACGCATCCTGATCTATGTCGTTGTCTGAAATGGTGTGTGCGTACACCGTGCCGGTTGCGTGGATACCGTCCGCCAGTCCTGACGGTCCGGCAGAGATGACATCTCCGCGGATGATATTCTGGTTCGCACCCGTAACCGGACCGTTTGAATACGCGTTCCCATGTACCGATGAGGAGTTGAGCATTCTGATGCCACCCTCTCCCGACTGAATACCGAAGTTAAATGCCGCACCGTCTCCCAGAAGAACCCCGGCCTCAACACGACGAATAAGCTGGTTAAGATTCCCCTCTGCAACCAGGGTTTTCTTGTTGGGTGGAAAGTTGGTCGTTGTCGTTGTTGCCGACGCGCCGCCAACGGAAAGGTGTTCGGTGAGTGATACGTGCATGCCGTGATTCAGACGATAGATAATTTCGTCAAGGGATGACTCGGCGGCGGCGAGTGCCTGCTTGGATTGGAACAGCTGACGGACATTCTTGGTTTCCACAATGAGCGGAAAGGAAAAGGCGAGGACCACTGACACGGCGATGACCGTAAAAAACACCACCGCAATCACCAACGTCTGTCCGCGCTCCCGACCTTGTGGGTATGCGACTCCTGCTCCATGCATGGCTAGTATGAGTGACGAAGAATTACTGTTGTATAAAACGTCTCTGCTCTCACCGAAGGACCCGATCCGGCCTCAAGCGTCAAAGCGACCCGCACCGCCTCTGACCCCGACGTGGTAATGCGATTGAACACCAGCGAGGTTGTACGCGCGCCGCTCTCGGTGAGCGCTCCTGCCACCACACCATCTTCCTCAAGCGTCAGTGCGCCGTCCGTGATATACAACTTGTCCACAACGGGATCTCCTTCCCCGTTGGTTGTATTAAGTGCCAGCACACCCTGATCAACACCAAGAGAGCTTGCGCCGATATCTACCGAGTCGGCACGGGTCATTTCATATATCATACGTTCAAGAGAAATTGTTGCCGAGCGGTTCAACACGCGCGCGGTCGCAAGACGGCTCTGAGAACTGCCAAAGAGCAGCGACATGTTTACAATCACAACAAAAAGTATCGCGGTGATGGCAAGATACAATATCATCTCTACAAGCGTGAGGCCGCTGTCCCTTCCGTGTTTTTGCAGCATATTCTGCATAGTGTCAGGCTTCAATAAACTTAGTGATATACGCCTCAAGTGTTTCCGCTCTTGGACCATCCGTGCTCTCCCAGCTCACCGTGACTGAGAGCGCGCGGCTTCTGTCATCAAGATTACCTGTCGGCTCTATGTCAAACGTTGCATTGTTGCGACGCACTTCGCTGAGGAGAATGCTTCGGGTGAAGCTGCCAATAACCTCCGGCGTCGTGGTAGCAACCCATGTCCCCTCGTCAAATGCAAGATAGTAGGTGGTGGTGTTGGCAAGCGCGTCAATGTTGGACCATCCGTTGTCACGTATAATGCGCACTGCTTCAATCCCCTCTTGAAGCAGGTATGTTGCCTTGAGGAGCTCGGTATTATGCCGCGCTGTCCTGACAAACGTTACATAGGCACCGACCAGACCAAGAAGCACAATAACCACAACAGCGACTCCAACCACCACCTCAATAAGTCCTACGCCGTACTGTGGTGTCTGTTTGTATCGCCTGTATCGCATAGCGTGCACTGTTATTGTACCTCTACGAGCCCGACGTGGCTCACAGTGATAGTCCGCGTCCGTGTCGGGTCTGCCGACAGTTCAAGTGTTATAGTGCCAAATGCATCAGTTTCCCCTGTCAGCCGATCAAACACGATATCTGAGCCACCCCCCTCCAGCATGATGCTGCTAATTGTGGCATGGAGGGGAAGTGCCGTCACAACATTGTCCGGATTTTCAGATGAATATGTGGCGCCGGTAAATCGCGTTACGTCAGAGGTGGTGAAGTGGACACCATATTCGGTTGCGTTCTTTGAAAACAGAGTGAGCGAGCGCGCTTCCCCTACAAGCGTCACCACGCGGACAACACTCTCGTCGAGCACACGCTCTCGGCGAAGTGAGACAAGTCCTTGCAGGGTCACCGCAAGTAGAATGAGTGCAATTGATACCACAACGAGTAGTTCCATGAGGGTGAACCCCGCACCATTTTTGCGGCGCAAAAATGGTGCGGGGTAACCCCGAGTCCCGTTCCCATGTGCGCAAACTGTGGTTCGTCTAAATAGCATCGGCAATTGAATAGATGGGAGAAATCATCGATACGGCGAAAAATCCGACTACTATACCGATAAGCACCATCAAAATCGGTTCAATGATGGTAGAGATATTCTTGGTCTTTTCGGAAACCTCCCCTTCATAAAACTCCGCGACGCGCAGAAGCATTTCCGGAAGGTTTCCCGCTTCCTCTCCAACACTTACCATCTCGCCAACGAGTACCGGGTAGAGCGTATCGTCTTCAAGAAACACCTCCGCGAGCGAACCGCCCTTGGGCACCGTCTCCTCGGCTTTTGCCAACACTCCTTTAAAATACGTGTTCTGAATTACCTCCTTGGTTATGCCAATGGCGCTTACCACTTCCACACCGGACACCAAAAGCGACGAGAGCGTGCGCGTGGTCTGTGCGGCATTGGACTCGCGAACCATTTCCTTAATTATGGGGAAGTGGAGCAGGATGGTCTCAAATACCCGCTTTCCGCTCGGGCGGCGGAACCACGCCACGATGCCGAGTATCACCGCGGCGAGCGAGCCGAAAAAGATAGCGCTGTGGTTTTTGACGAAATCACTCAGCGCAATCACCACGCGGGTGGAGAGCGGCAAATCAACCTCAAGTTCCCTGAATGTTTCCGTAAGGGTCGGCACCACAAATACCATAAGCGCAATGCCAACCAAAATCATCGCGGAGACGACGATGGAGGGATACATCATGGCACCGCGGATGCGGCGGCGCAGTTCGTACATCTTACTCATCTGAAGCGCCACGGTCTCCAAACTCTCGGCGAGTCGCCCCGATTCCTCGCCAGCACGTACCATTGCGATAAGAAGTGGTGGAAACACCGTCGGGAACGAACCAAGCGCCACGGAAAACGCCGTCCCCTGCTGTATCGCGCCACCAAGATTACCCAACACCCCTTTAAACGTCTTATTCTTGGTCTGGCGTTCCAGTACCTGAAGCGCACGGGAGAGCGAGAGCCCCGCGGAAATCATGGCGGAGAGATTCCGCGCAAACATAATTTTTTCTCGTAATTTGACGTTCCCGATTGCGGCATTAATCCGATCCATAAAGCGCGTTCCGCCCCTTGCTGCGTCTTCTTCCGCAGATACTAAGGTGTTGCCTTCCTGTTTGAGGCGATGGGCGAGGGCGTACTGATCTTCAGCTTCAGCAATACCGGTGTACACCTCTCCCGAGGATTTCACTGCTTTAAATGAAAAACGTGCCATATTTCAAGTATAGACCACAAACACCCTTCCCGCACAGGAACAGCAAAAATGAAAAACCTAGAAATCAATAAAAATTCATACTCTCTCTGTAAATAATTCTTATACAGAGGAAAATTACGGTTTAGTTCATCTAAAAAGTTAAACTCTGATGGCAAACTACTTTCCACAACGCTTAACTTCCTCTGTGATGCATAGAACTTAATAACCATTTTCGTATTAAATCCCACCTTCGGTAAAGTTGCTATATATTCTTGGTCAAAAATATAGGGGGATCCCAGATTATATTCTCCAGAAACCCCTGATAAACTCTCCAATGGAATTATCTCTTCGTTATCCATTAGTAGTACAGGATGATGTGCTCTTAGGTCAGGCTTAAAGGCAGAAAAAACAATCTCATGAGGTTGTTTAGCAGAAATTAAATTCGTATAATGTGAGAGCATTGATATATTGTGTCCAAATTCATATAAAAATTCATTTTCTAGATGTCCCCGCGCAAAATAAGGTAACTTACATGTCGTATCAAACCCTGGATCTTTTAAAAACAAAACATCTAAGAATCTATCTTTGTGGGGAAAAGTTTTAAAAATATTTTTTGCTTTATTCAATTTGGTAATTAGTTGGTTTCGTAACCATCGAGGGCTAGAATACCCTTATGGTTACAGCAAAAAAGAACGTTTTCAACTGTGCGGCCAACTTTTTGAGGGGCAGA
>JAKEFG010000019.1 GCA_022616195.1 Candidatus Wolfebacteria bacterium
ACCCACAACCCAACCAAAGTACAAATATTCGATTATTCGCGCGAATAAGCGAATAGTTTGACCGCTTTGTGCGGGATAGAAAACCTCTGCCGGACCTGAAACCGCACGGGGAGTAGTAAGTACTGACCTTTTGAAATAACGGGAAATTTTAGGACAAGGGTGCGCTACTTCATTGTCCGTTAAGACGCGGTGTGCTAGTATAGCCGCATCATGACCACGCTTGAGAAAAAACGGTTGGAGCGGCTTGAGCGCGAGGTGGCGGAATTGCGCGCCATGGTGAGGGCGGTAGTTCCTTTTGATGATGAGGGAGAATATCGCCCGGAGTTTATCCGAGAGCTCAAAAAAGCGCTCCGCAAAAAACCAACCTATACGTATACCGGTTCAGGTGCTCTTTTAGAGCAGCTCAAAAGCATCAAATAAAGATGCGTCTGACTTACAGCAAAGTTTTTCTCAAACGTCTCAGTAAACTTCCTGTATCCGTTCAAGAAAAGACCGACGGACTTCTTCTGCTTCTTTCTGTTGATATTCGCCACCCGCTGTTACATACCAAACGTCTGCGCACGATGGATGATTTGTACTCGTTCCGTATCGGGCGCGACTATCGTTGCATCTTCCGTATCCTTGATACGGAAACGGTGCACTTGGTGGATATCGCGCACCCAAAAGACATCTATCGGGGTTGACTTTTGGGGGGATTTATGCTAGGATGGTGGAAGAGTTTGAGAGGACGCTCAAAAATCCTGTATTTGAGGGGTATTTGCCCGCATGGGCTATCCACTCATAGTGCAGGTTGACAGCGTCCTCAAAAGAATGCCCGAAATGCTATACTTCGGGCAGAAGTCACCGGATAATCCTTTTGTGGGGTTGATTCGTGTGAGTCGCATTTGTAACGCGACATCGTTCGCCAAAGGTGAACGAATCATAAGTTCTTTGAAAGCTTGGTTTCATAAAAAACAGGGTATAGGAATTAGGGTTGCAGGGTTATAGGAGAGATTGGAGTAAGCAAAGAGGTTGCGACACACGTTGCTTCTTTGCTTACTCCAACTCCAATCCCGGAGGCGGAGACAGCAGAAGGGAGGACGCCATGCGCGTCATCAAGTTCGTCCTGGCCGCCCTCATCATGGCGGTCTCCACCCCCGCCGCACTGGGAGTCGACTACGTCATCGAGGAGGATCCGGCGTTCGTGCCGGAGGGGCTCCGTTCCATGTCGATGGGGGCGACCCAGGGCCCCGGCGGGGTCTACTACTTCCCGCTTCGGGTCCACTGCGCGTTCAACCTCCCGGTCGCGGACTGCCAGGGGTACTACAACCTGATGCAGGCGAAGCTGAACGTCCCCTTCGAGGTGTCGGGCATCGACGCTCGCTTCGTCCTCGAGGGGCCGTTCCCCTCGCCGGTGGTCTCGGTGGGGTCACTCCTGTCGGTATACAACGCCTACAAAGCGTGGTACCCGGCGGACGGCAGGTTCGGGATGCTCCTCGTGCCCACCGGCGACGGCACCGCAAACGGCCTGGCAGGTGTCACCAACCCCGTGCCCGGAGTCCTGCTCCGCTCGGCGGTGAGCATCGAGAACTGGGTCTTCGCTGGCCGGCCACTGCTGGGTGTTGAGTTCGTTGAGATCCCAGCCCACGAGACCGGTGGACACAACCTTGGTCTCCTCCACGACGGAGAGTGCCCGTTGCCGCACAACATGGATGGATGTGGGTACGTGAACTCCCAGGGGATCGGGGACATCATGTCGGCGAACGGAATCTATCGCGAGACGAGGTTCTCGGACCCAACCGTCATGGTGGAAGGTGAGCCGTTCGGCAGTGCGAGCGCGAACGCAGTCCGGTTCGTCAACTCGCGTCTCGCCGACTACGCCGCCGTCACGGCACCGGTGGTCGTGCCCTGCGTCGCCCCGCCCGATGATGTTGCCCACCTCCAGGGCGGGCGGTTTGAGGTGTCTGTCTGCTGGCGCACCTCGCAGGGTACGTCGGGTCCGGCGCGGCTCCTCTTCATCACTCCTGAATCAGCGTTCTTCTGGTTCTTCAACGAGGGCAACATCGAGCTCATCCTCAAGGTGAAGAATGCCTGCGTGGAGCCGTTTAACCGGTTCTGGTTCTTCGCCGCTGGGCTCACCAACGTCGAAGTAACCATGACGGTGTTGGACGACCACACCGACACGGTGAAGACCTACCAGAACCCCCTGAACACGGCGTTCCAGCCGATTCAGGACACAAGCGCGTTCGACACCTGCCCGTAGCGAAGCCAAGCACCATCACCGCTCTCGAAGTACCGAGAGCCGCGGGCGACCTTCACAGGCCGCCCTTTTGTTTTGGTATACATATTGACACAGCGATATTTTTTGATGTAGAGTGGGGATGGAAAAACCGACTGCGGTTACTTCAAACCGCCGTCTTGAACCTTGAAAAGGAGTAAGCAAAGTGATAATCCTGATGATCTGCAAGTATCCCCCGATTCAGGGTGGGGTTAGCGCGGAGTGCTACTGGACGGCGAACATGCTCGCGGAGATGGGACATGAAGTTCATGTTCTGACCAACGCCCAAGAGGTTGAGGCGGAGTATCGCATTGAAATGATGCCGGAGGATGAGAAACTCCTTACCGGTTTTCGCAAGGAGGGTTCCATACGGGTGTGGAGTACGCACGTGGACAAAAAACACGTGTTCATACCTCAAACCAATCCATCGATGTCCAAGCTTCTGAGCGCTGGACTCGAGGTGGTTGAGGCTCATAGGCCAGATTTCATTCTGGCACACTACCTAGAGCCGTATGGTGTCGTTGCGTTCATGTTGTCGAGACTGACTGGCGTCCCGTATGTCTTCCGGCACGCAGGGAGTGACATCGGACGGCTCATGCTCACTTCACAGCTGGGGAGGATTCATCGCGAAGTGCTCCGAGAAGCATTGTTTGTCATGACCCAGCCAAGTCACCGCGAGCGTTTCGCCAGTGTTGGGGTGCGTCCAGAAAGGTTGATGGGGTCGGTTTCTACCAAGATGCGCCACGACCTCTTCTGCCCCACTCCGTTTTCCATCAGAAACCCCTTTGTTCTCGGTGTCTACGGTAAGGTCGGGAGGAGTAAGGGCACCGAAGCCCTAATCCGCGCTGTGAAAAAACTCCCGGAAGACGGCTGCCTCGTCAAGCTTCGTACACACTGGGGCGGGAGAGATCTCGGCTACTACGAGTCGTTTGTGGGGGAGCTAGGTGTAAGTCACCTAGTAGACAACAGGGGCTTCATTCCCCACTGGCGCATCCCGAGGTTCATCCAGTCTTGTGATGCTGTCCTGTTTCTCGAAAATCGTTTCGGCATCAGTTTTCACCAACCCTCTATCCCACTTGAGGTTCTTTCCTGCGGGAGACCGCTGATAACAACCGCAGAAGTTGCAAACAAGCCCACGTACAGGGAACTCATCCGCGACGGACAGAATGCCTTCGTTCTTGATGGAGCGGTCACGATGGAAAGTGTGGCATCCGAGATTGTCAGGGCACAGAACTCTTTACAGCGCTCGGGTGTCATCCAGTATCCAGGAATCCTCCCAAACTCCGAGGTTTGGATGAGGGTACGCATGCAGCGTCTTCTCGATACCATCCAGCAACGGCTGTAATGCTGGTTCAGCCAGCTCATGTCCACGAGCCGCGTCGGTGCCTGACGCGGCTTCTTTGTTTGCTGAGAGAATCTGGAAACAGTTATTTTTTAGACACTTCCTTGATTTCAGAAATGTCTCGGAACATTTTCAACCTCTTCTCTCTTGTCAGAGACAGAACCCATCTCCACGCTTCTTCATAGTTGTGGAGGCCTTTTCGCGAACTTTCTACCTTGACCTGCTCATCCGCGAACGCCTTTCCGTACAGCTCGACCCACACATCATAGAGAATTAAAAAGAGCATCCGGTGTGAATCTGTGTTTAGATCTTTCCCGTCGATTCCGAATAAGAGGCGGTGTCCGAGCTCATGAACAAGAGTCGCTTTTTTAGTGTTGTATGGATAACTTGCGCGCAGTTTCATGATGTCGTTCGGAGAGCGGCCGGAAAAACTCACTCCTTCGTAGACGACGGCACCGATGCGCTCCTCTGTGAATGATAACCCTGAAACTTTCTCAAAGGCCTGAACTATCGCAGCACCACCCTGTTTCCAAATCTCGCGATACTCATCCGCCGCCTGAATCAACCCGGTGTCTTTGAAGATCGGAACGAAATGTAGAGCAAGCATAAAGTAAAATGGTTAATAGAAATCAAGAGAGAGGGGCACGTGTGCACATGACCCTCTCTACAGGCGAGGTGACGATCAGTCGTCGTTGCAGGCGGCGTCACAGCCGCACTGGTCGTTGCAGCTGAAGTTGGCTTCCCCCGGAAACGAGTACTGCCAGTTCTCGGAGAGACCGTCGCCGAAAATCTCCTGCGCCATCGCAAGAGCTCTCCTGCCCTGCCCGCCGTTCGTCGGCGGGTCGTCCGGGTACTTCGGGCGATGATGGATGAACCGACCGAAGTGGCGCTCGCAGAAGTCCGCGTAGTCTCTTGTGAAAAGGATGAACTCATGCCACCCGAAGTCGAGTGTCTCGGTCGGGGCGATGGGCTCGTCGGCGATAGCGCAGAGGCAAAGGAACCTCTTGGTATCGGCGAAAAGCTGCTCCGCATCCCTCGGCTCAATCCCCAGCTTCTTCTGAAGACGCTGAACTACTGCCGGATGCTGATACGCCATCACCTCGTCCAGCGACACTTCTCCGACGACGTGTTGTTGCCACGCGGCAGGCTGTTGGATCGGCTCTGCGACCATTGACTCTATCACCTCCTTGTCTAGGTACTATGCTGTCGAGGCGGAAGTGCCTCAACATAAACCTATTTGGAGTATATACCTCAATGCCTATTTATCAACACCGCCCCATTGCCCGGTTTCTTTTGTGCCACTCTACGGCTAAAGCTCCAAAGAACGTATGTCAATGTCGTTTCGTGTGAGCGACTGTCCTACGACCGCCACTTTGGGTTTCTGCGAAAAAATCTCTTTGGCGACGTTCTGAATGTCTTTGGCGGACACGGTCTGGAACTTCACCAACTCTTCCGTATACCCCCCGCTGTTCGGTTGTTCGGTAAACAGCTTTGAGTAGTAGAATGCCGTGTTTACGGTGCTTTCCATGTTAAACAAATCCATTGCCGCAAGACGTTTTTTTACTCTTGAAATCTCACTTGCCGATGGCGCTTCAGATGCCGCTCGGTGAAGTTCCCGCCCAATGCTGTGTAGAACCTCGTCTGTGCGTTCAGCCGCAACAGCGGTGGTTATGAAAAACATCCCGTGATACTTTGAGGAACGCGACGCCGCTGAGGTATAGTACGCGTGTGCTGTGCCTATACGCATTGACATAAACAAACGCGACATTTCTCCCTCGCCAAGGATTTTGGAAAGCAAAAACGCGGCGTATTTTTTCTGGTCGTCGGCGGTGTAGCCGTAGTGGCCGACGGCGAGCACCGTCTGACCCGGTTCTCCTCCCAATTTCGTAGCGACGCTCGTGCCATCTTGTCTGCCGGGAGACACAACAGCACCGGGTTCTTTTGCCCCGTTCTTCCAGTCACCGAAGTATTTTTGGGTGAGCTTGAGTAGCTTTGTTTCATCAATGTCCCCGCATACCGACAGCACAAATCGTTCCGGCCGGTAATGCTTTTTCCAAAACTCCACAATAATTCCGCGGTCCATTTTCTCAATATGTTCCGGCGTACCCGCGACACTCACGCCAAGCCGATGATTTTGATACAGAAGTTCCACGAGCGTTTCCATCGACTTTCGTCTCGGGTTTGCCAACACCTGCCGAATCTCTTGGAGAATGATTTTTTTATTTCTCTCTACGCTCTCTTGGGGAATAAGCGGGTGGATAAGTACCTGCGAGAGAAATTCAAGTCCGCGCTCACTATCTTCTTTCAGTACGCTTGTTCTGTATTCTGTCGTTGTATTGTCAGTAGTGGCGCCCCGCCGACCGCCGACTTCCGCAATACGGTTGGTGCTTTTCTCGGGAGAAGGAAACTTTTGCGTACCTTCCAAGACAACGTGCTCAAGAAAATGCGCCGCGCCCGTCTCGTTTTCTTTTTCGTGAATACTTCCCACGTCGCCGCACATACTCAACGCAACCGTTCCCGTGCCCATGCGGGGAACGTGCACAACGCGAAGGCCGTTCTGTAGCGTAAAAATTTTGAAGTCCATAGCCAGTTACGTACATCCTATCAAAAATAAAGAGGCGGGTCTGTGCTTCGGAAGCACAGACCCGCTTTGAGACCAGCAAGGTCTGCTAGTCCCCGTGATCGCCGGAGTCCTCGGAGGGGGTGTTCCCCTGCTCCACTGCCGCATCGAGGTCGACGTTTTCGTAACCGGTGCTCTCGGAAGAGAACCAATCCATGCTTATCACCTCCTTTCGTCGGGTTCTGCGCAACGCTGTTTAATGTGCCACGCAGTGAATCGGTCCTGGCACAAGGACATCAGATTGCGTTGAGTCGTCCGTGTCCGGCCCTTCCTCGTCGGGTTTCACGGAGCGCGGGTCGGCGCAGGTGTTCTGATTTGTCATTCTAGTGTCCTTTCATGAAGCCGCGGTTGTTATATTAGGGGTTGAACGAACAGGGTGTTTTCCGAGGACATCGTACCCCCCCCCCTCAACATAAAATGCAAGCCGTCAAATTCTATAAAACGTATCTATGATTGTGTCAAATTTTCTGAGTTCCTGACTATTTTTATTGTTTTACCTTATCAACACCGCCCCATTGCCGTGTGTTTTGACGGTGCTAGGATGAAAGTGCTATAGGTTTTTTGTATTATTGTTGTCTGCCATATACTACATACTATCTACTAACTACTACATTATTTAAGTATGACCAAGAAAAAATTTTCGTTTTTCCTCGGAACCCTTGTGCTCGTGTTCGGCTCCTTCGGATTCGTACACACAGCGGAAGCAGGTGGGTCATACTTTCCACCCCTTTTTCCAACACCGTCGTTCTCGCTTGATGGTGGGCAAAACAACTTGACGGTAACAGCGGCTGGAGGATCTGGCTTCTATCAGTTTTTTCAGGCAACGTGTCCCAACGGTCCGGGGGGTCCCTATATCACCGGTCCGTATTTGATGGACGACGGTCTGATGGGTATCGGGAGCGTGTCCGCTGTGGTGAACGAGAGCGAGATCACAGAAACGGATCCTGGAGAAGTAGGAGCTGTATGTGATAGCCCTGGGTCAAGGGGCGCGTTTTCTACGACAAAAGTATTGGATGTCTCAGGTCTTCCGAACAATACATACGCGCTCTCGGTCACGATGTGTACGACACCTCAAATATGTGCCACGCGAACGGCGGACGTGACGATAAACCGCGCAAGCCCGCCGCCCCCACCCCCACCACCAGCTCTTGTTGGTTCGTGTGTTGGTTCGCCTAATCCGGCAGCAGTGAACCAGGCAGTTACTTGGGCAGCGTCCGCGTCGGGCGGCACCGGCTCGTACACGTATTCATGGAGCGGTACTGACGGACTCTCGGGGACATCGCAGAGCGTCAACAAGGTGTATTCAGCAGAAGGGACAAAAAGTGCGACGGTAACCATTACGTCTGGAAGCCAGTCAATCAACAGAAGTTGTTCTATAACTGTAAACCCTAATCCCGCGCCACCAGAGTATATTCTTACGGTTACCAAAAACGGCACTGGCACAGGTACGGTGACCGGTCCGGGTATCAGCTGTGGCAGCGACTGTGATGACAATTATGCCGAGGGTACACAAGTGCCGCTCACCGCGACAGCCGACCCCGGCTCTGTCTTCGTCGGCTGGAGCGGCGCGTGTAGCGGCACGGGGGGGTGTACCGTCACGATGAATGCAAACAAGAGCGTTACCGCAACATTCAACGCCGTACCGCCGAACAACCCGGTATCGTGCTCCCCATCATCGCAGTCGGTTCCCATCAACAGCTCCGCGACATTGACCGCCTCGGGCGGCAACGGACTCTATTCATGGGCTGCTACCAACGGCGCTCTGCCGTCAACGGGCACCGGCGCGACGTTCTCAACGTCTAAATTCAACCCCGGCTCCTCGTCAATCACAGTCACGAGCGACGGTCAGTCGGCGATATGCTCCGCCTCGTGGACATCCGCAATCTATCAGCTCTTCGTACAAAAACAGGGGACCGGTAGCGGGAAAGTCGTGAGCTACCCCGTCGGCATTGACTGCGGTCTTGATTGCTCCGGCTCGTACTACCAAAACACTAACGTGTCGCTTACCGCGACCGCCGACCCCGGGTCAATGTTTGCCGGATGGGGCGGCGCGTGCTCGGGCACCGATACATACACCGCGACGCTGATGACCGGGAACAAAACCTGCACCGCGACATTCAACACCAATCCATTGCCCCAACACCAACTCACCGTAAGCGTGAACGGCTCTGGCTCGGGCACGGTCACGAGTAATCCAACAGGCATTAACTGTACGGCCACCGGAGGTGATTGCAGTGAATACTACGACCAGGGCGCAACGGTGTACCTCACCCCGAGCGAGGGCGCCGGTTCAACGTTCGTCGGCTGGAGTGGTGACACAGATTGCTCTGACGGGCAGGTACTGATGTCATCAGCGCGGAACTGCACGGCAACTTTCAACGCGACCGCGCCGACGACAGGTAGCGTGAACGTGCAGTCCAATGTTCCGACCACGTGGGTGCTCACCGGTCCCAAGGGCCAGCAGATGCAGGGAACGCCGGTGAGTAATATGACATATGAGAACCAAGCCCCGGGCTCATACTCGCTGGTAAACCTTGCTGAAGTGGCAGACTATGAGTACCCGCCGACAATTGCACCGGCAAGCTCGCAAACGCTCATGGCCGGCGACTCTATCACGTTCTTTGTAACGTATACTCTGGAAGGAATGCCGGGACCGGGGCTCTCCTGTGACGGGCCTGACAGCGCGGTTTCGACGTACGAAACCATGACATTTACCGCCACAGGAGGCACCGGCACCTACAATTGGAGCTCACCTTCGGGATGCAATCAAACAGGCGGCTCGGGCGCGACCTACGAAGCATCCTGCTCCACGGTCGGCACGAAGAACTTTACCGTAAGCGACGACAACGGTGACGCCACCTGCGTCGTGGAACTCATTGCCCAGTGTTCGGACGACAAAGACAACGACAAGGATGCGCTCATTGACTGGGATGGTAACAGCGGAGCCACGGTGCCCGACCCGGGATGCATCGGTCCTGACGACACGAGTGAAGTTAACACAGTACCGCAGTGTAGCGACAGCGTGGACAACGACGGTGACAAGATTATAGATTTCTCTGGAGGTGACCCGGGTTGTGTTAACGAAGATGACGATGACGAAACTGATCCAATAGTCACTCAGTGCTCTGATGGACTGGACAATGATGGCGACGGACTCACAGATTTTGCGGGGGGTGACACTGGTTGCATAAGCCCTTCCGATGATAATGAGCAAAACCCGCAATTCGAGGAGTTCTAAAAAATCACACATATTGAGAAATCAACACCCCCTGTCGCGCGTGCGCGGCAGGGGGTTTGTCAAACAAGACAACCTAGGGTGTGGCGTTTGACCACGTAAGTAGGTCGCCGCATTCAAACCCGTCGGTGAAAATGAACGGGTTGTCGGAACGCCAAAGGTTGAAGTTCTCGGCTCCGGTGAGTGTAGTGTATGGGTCATCACCCACCCCGTTCCACCCGTAGGGGTCCACCGATGTGCTATCCTTTCGCACCTCGAAGTGGAGATGTGGTGCGACGCCACCGGTGTTCCCAGATCGCCCGATGAGCTGTCCCCGCTGTACGGTCGCTCCCTCGACCACGCACACGCGGTCAAGGTGGAGGTACAGCGTCTCGTACCCGGCACCGTGATCCAAGGTGACACGCTTGCCGTTAGAGGGGTCACCCACCGGGTCAGCCAATGTTACGTTGCCGTCAGTTGCTGCGATGATCGGTGTCCCGATTGTGGCGCGGATGTCCCAGCCGGGATGCCCATCGTAGTTGCAAGTGCCGGCTCCCGTTGTGGTAGTGCCAGTGTAGTTCAATTCTGGGAGAAAGTCGGTGCCGTCAGTTTTCCTGTAGCTGAAGAGAGGCGGGTTTCCGCAGGCAGAGCCTCCAGTTACCGGCGGCTCGTTGGAATCAAGTAGCACACCCTCTTCCCCGGTGAAGGGGATGATAGCCGCTCCGTTGAAAGTTTCTGGACAGTACCGTGTGGTCATCGTGTGGTCGAACACGGAGACGAGCTCAGCCGTTGTCGGTGTGAGGTTAGGGACGGGGAAGTTGAGATGAAAGGCGGGTACAACGAATTCTCCCAATGCCTGTGGAAGTTGTCCAACAGGGATTGTTGCGGTGACGCTACTGGTGATTGTGTCAATAATCGAGACATTGTTGGAGTTCTGGTTTGCGACGTACAAGAGGTTACCACTAGGGTCGGTGTCAACGCCCAAAGGTCCTGCCCCGACTGGTATTGTATCAACAACTTGGAGTGTTTGGGTGTCTACGACGCGGACGAATCCGCTAAAATCTGTCGCATACACCCTATCGCCCAGTGGAGCTACAGCAACACCTGTTGTTCCTCCCCCAGGAACTGTCTGGATTACCGTGTTGTTGGTGAGGTTAACAACGGAAAGTCCACCACCGGCTGCGCTTGGGACGTATGCGGTGTTCCCATCCGGGTGAATGGCGATCCAGTATGGGCTAGGCCCAACTGGAATGGTGGTTGTAATGGTGTTGGTGGCGGTATCTATGACGGTAAGCAAGTCAGTAAACTCGTTGGTGATATATACCTGGTTACCGTTTGGGCGCATCGCGATTCCGACTGGCCTGGGTTGGACTGCAATGGTAGTGATGATGCTTCCGGTGTTGAGGTCTAGAACGGATACCCTGTTTGACAACAGGTTCGTGATATAGGCTCTGCCGTTACTTGGGTGTACTGCTATTCCGATTGGTGCGGAGCCGGCTGGGAGGGTGTCGAGGGCAGTATTTGTAGTGGTGTCAATCACAGAGAGGGTGTTTTCGTGGAAGTTTGCAACGTACACACTTCTGTTGTCGGGAGAAATTGCCACTCCAATTGGTTCATCTCCCACCACTATGGTTTTGATGACGGTGTTGGTCTCTGTGTCTATGACCGAAACAGTATCCTCGCTCCTATTGCTGATGTAGGCAAGAGTTTGAGCGTTGGTGACTGTGGCGGTAACGAGAGCGGTGACGAGGACGAACAGAATCGTCTGGATTTTCACTGCGGACTCCTTTCCGAGTCAGTTGGTTTAGGTTGTCTCTGGTTGACGAAGAACTCTATGCGAAACTCCGCAGTGCGGAGAGTGTTTTCCGCATGGAGTATACACCGCCCTACTTGCAAAAACTACCCCAGAGCTCCTCTAAAACCACCACCACAAAATCCATTCTAAAATTCTATAGAATTTTAGAATGGATTTGCCAGCACTTACTGTTCTTCTGTACTCATTTTCTCCCGTTGGGCTATTCCAATGTTCTTAAGAACATTGGAATAGTTCTGGTTCATGACTTGTTGTGGCCGGGGACTTGCACTTTTGACGGAGAGGTGTAGTATGGGGGTGAAGCCGAAGATATATAGGCAGCGGGAGAAAACCGCGGAGGTCCTATTGAGGTCGAGAGGGTCATCCCGCACGGCTTCGTCATAGCCGGTTTTTTAGTTAAATAAGAAGCGAAGCGACTATATTTAACTTAACCCAGCACCTTCTTGTTTTATGACAGGTTTGTATCATGTCTACGTAATTCAGAGTAATCAGACAAAAGAACTCTACTTTGGATTTACTGGTGATATTGAGCAGAGAGTCAAGGAGCATAATGAGGGTAAGAACACCTCAACTGCTGAGCAACGTCCGTGGACACTGGTCTACTGCGAGTCATATCGTTCTGAAAGAGACGCGCGAAACCGCGAGCAGAAACTGAAACACTACGGTAACGCACGAACATACGTAAAGCGACGACTCACAAATGGTCTCTTGTAGGACAAGAAGGTGCTGGGTGCTCGAAAATTATAGTCATTAACCCTCCTTACTTTTCGGCATGGCGGTAACAAAACAAAAGAAACAGGAAGTAGTAGCAAAGCTCAAGGATATTCTCAGCAAGGCAGAATCAGTAACATTTGTAAATTTCCATGGCCTCGGTGTATCTGGAACTGCTCTCATGCGGAGTGCACTGAAGCAGGAAGGTGTTGGTTACATGGTTGCCAAGAAAACCCTTATCAAACTTGCACTCGGTGGGGTGAAAGCGGAAGGTGACGTACCAGCTCTCCCTGGCGAGCTCGCCATTGCATACGGCGCGGAAACTGCCCCGGCGCGCGAGGTGTATGCGTTCCAGAAACGCTACGAGGACAAGGTTTCCATTCTAGGAGGCATTTTTGAGGGACGTTATCTGGACAAGGAAGCGATGCTTGCAATCGCCCAGATCCCTTCGCTCCAAGTGCTCCGTGGTATGTTCGTAAACGTGATTAATAGTCCGATACAAGGACTTGCAGTAGCACTTAACGAAATAGCAAGAAGCAAAAATTAATAAAAAGGAAATTAACTTGAAACCAAAAGTATGAACGATACAGATAAAAAAGAAGAAATCAAAACAGCAGCGGTGCCTGCTCCGACGTCGCCGGAGGGCAAGTCGGAGTCCCGACCCGGGAGCGTCGGGACGGAGGAAAAAGAAGAGGTTGAAGTTCCGACAAAGTTCAAGAAGCTTGTTGAGGAGGTTGAGAATATGAGCGTGCTTGAGCTCAACGAGCTTGTGAAAGTGTTTGAAAAAAAGTTCGGCGTCTCTGCACAAGCCGTAGCCGCGCCCGCCCAAGGCGGGTCCGCCTCTGGTGGAGAAGAGAAAAGCACTTTCAACGTGGAACTCACCGGTGCGGGTGCGAACAAAATCGCCGTAATCAAGGTGGTGAAGGAAGCGGCGGGACTCGGCTTGAAAGAAGCGAAGGACTTGGTTGAAAGTGCTCCAGCGATGGTAAAAGAAGGTCTCAAGAAAGAAGATGCCGACGCTCTGAAGGCAAAACTTGAAGAAGCAGGTGCTCAGGTGACTCTTAAATAAACTTTCTTCAGGGGATAATCCAAAATACTCCTAACACCGTTGAGGTGTGAAGTGTTTCTTTTGTGAAAATTATATGAAGGCGTTATACTGGAGACAATGGAAACACTCGCAAAGCTCTTCAGCTCGGGGACATTAGTGAAAATCATGCGACTGTTTCTGTTTCACCCGACGGAAGCGTATGACGCTGATGACTTGGCGCGAAAAACAAAATCGGGCAAAAAGTCGATCCTCTACGAAACAAAATTGCTCACGGACGTCGGATTTTTGAAACAGGCGATGTTCTCCAAGAAAGTTATGAAGACAGTCGGGCGGAAGCGAGCTGAGCGAAGTAGGCGGGTGAAAGGATGGGCGCTTGATGAGTCATTTCCGTATCTTTCGTCGCTTAAGACGCTCTTGGTCAATACCGATCTTATGAACAAGGGTGAGCTGGAGCAACGTCTCTCGCAGGTGGGTCGGCTCAAGCTCATCGTCGTCTCAGGAGTATTTATGCAGGAAGACCAGCAGATTGACCTGCTTCTCGTCGGCGAGCGCATACGATACCCTGCACTTGCCTCGGCAATCAAAGCGATTGAATCGGCAATTGGCACGGAGGTTCGCTACGCGATTTTTCCGCCCGACGAGTTTGAGTACCGTATGGGTGTCCGCGACCGTCTTCTGCGGGATGTCTTTGACTACCCACACTTGGTAGTAAAGAACAGTTTTAGGAAGAGTTTTTCGTCAAGTAGTGCTTGAGCCATTTTGAGAGACAAAAAAGACCTTGTTTCTAGGCACTTATCCACAATATCTCCACAGGTATTCCCCACCCGCGGGTGCTATGATTATTGATAGTGGCGCGAAAAAACGCTCAAGACAAAGGTCGTTTTTTGTCTTTTTATTCGCTTAGCAACAACTATTCATACAATTCATGCCGTATTCAGCAACAAGTGAAGTGCTGGCACGCTCGTTTCAAGACCTCTGGGGAGGAGTGATCGGGTTCATTCCCGAGCTCATCATCGCAATCGTCATTTTTATTGTCGGTTGGATTATTGGAGCTCTCTTGGGGCGCGTGGTTGACCAGATTATCAAAGCGGTCAAACTGGACTCCGCGCTCCGCAGTGCTGGTCTTGAAGCAGTGCTCTCTCGAGGTGGCTTCAGCTTGAATTCAGGGAGGTTTCTGGGGGGATTGGTGAAGTGGTTCATCATTGTTGTGTTTTTGATCGCCTCGCTTGATGTGCTTGGTCTAAGCCAGGTGAACGCGTTCTTGAGGGATGTGGTGCTCTTGTATCTCCCGCAGGTCATTGTCGCGGTCCTGATTCTGTTGGTCGCGGTGGTGATTGCCGAGGTGATGCAAAACATTGTTGTCGGAAGTGCAAAGGCGGCGCACCTGCATTCCGCGAGCTTTCTCGGTGCGCTCACGAAGTGGGCGATATGGATCTTTGCCGCACTCGCCGCGCTCTTCCAGCTCGGCGTTGCCGCAACATTCATTCAGACGCTCTTCACTGGCATCATTGTGGCGCTTGCGCTCGCGTTTGGTCTTGCCTTCGGTCTCGGCGGTCAAGCCGCTGCCTCAAGTTTCTTGGATAAGATGCGACGGGAGATCTCGGAGAAATAGGAAGACCAGTGAGTAGTGGGTAGTCAGTAGGAGGAACCAAAAACACCAGCACCGTTTTGCCTACTAGGCAAAACGGTGCTGGCTTGCTTTTCGACACCGACGGGGGTATGCTCTTCGGCAGAATCGAGCTTCGTTCACCACACCAAATCATGTTCCTTGGAAAGGAGATAGAGCGTGAACATTAGCAAGGAAGTCTCGGAGTTCGAGGAAATGTTCTGGGATCCGGAGGCCCAACCTTTCTACCCTTACCCCGGTGCTATCTTTTTGTTTATCGTGGGTCTCGCCGTCTGCCTGCAATCTTGGATGAGTTGGGGATGGAGGGTCGCGGGTGCGGTCGCCATGCTCGTCGCCGTCGTCCTCGTGATGGTTCGCATTCCTGCGGATCGCAGGGCAGGTGAGCGTGAACTCCAGCGTCAGCAGGCGGAAGGGCGCTGGGAGGAAGAGCACCGGACCCGCGAGTGTGTCCTTGAAGCCGCGGATGGTTCAATCTGGTTCCCGTGGCTCCGGGCGGCTTTCCAGGAGGGAATGAACCCTAGCGCGCCTATGAACCAGCTCTATCTCTCCGACATCGCCGAGCGGGTCCGTGCTGCAGGACGGCTTTGCAAATCAACTCCGGACGGCGACCTCGCAATCCTCGCCCCCGTTTTCTTTTTCGCGAAGGAGTGGCTTGAATCCTGCACAGTGGACGGTTTTCTCATGATCCGTCTCTCCAATGTGTTCTTCGAGGAAATCGTCTACCCCTACTGGCGCGAGAAGGAGGCACACGCTGTTCATGCTTCTCCGTGACGGTGAAACCAGTTCTCTCAAGCCGGACGCTCTGTACAGAGCGTCCGGCGAAACTGTCTGCCCACAGGTTACTAACACCATGCTCATGGCAATCTTTGCATTTTTTTACGATGTGCTATACTGGAGCTCCGCCAATTGTGGGCGAGGAACTTGTACTTATCATTACTAAACACTAATTTCCCCATTACTTATTCATGGCAGACGCATTTGATCGTTCAAAGCCGCACGTCAACGTTGGGACCATTGGTCACGTTGACCACGGCAAGACGACCCTGACCGCGGGTATCCTCAAGGTTCTTGATATGAACAAGGACAAGGGATACGGCGCGCGTGTTGAGGGCATTGATGGTATTGATAATGCCCCAGAAGAGAAGGCGCGCGGCATCACTATTGCACTTCACCATTCGGAGTACTGGACGCCCAAGCGCCATTACGCACACATTGACGCGCCAGGACACGCCGACTACATCAAGAACATGATTACCGGAGCGGCCCAGATGGATGGTGCGGTCTTGGTAGTTGCAGCAACTGATGGTGTAATGCCCCAGACACGCGAACACATTCTTCTTGCAAAGCAGGTTGGCGTACCGAAGATTATTGTATTTCTCAACAAGGTAGACATGGTTGATGACCCGGAACTCATTGACCTCGTTGAGGAGGAGGTGCGTGAACTTCTTGATAAGTATGAATTTGACGGCAAGAATGCACCGGTTATCCGCGGTTCGGGCCTCAAGGCACTTGAAGCAACGAGCGCGGATGACGAGTGGGCACAGAAGGTACTTGAGCTCGTGAGTGCGCTTGATGAATACATCCCCGAGCCGGTTCGCGAGACCGACAAGCCGTTCCTAATGCCCGTTGAGGACATTTTCTCCATTGAGGGACGTGGTACGGTAGTTACCGGTCGTATTGAGCGTGGTCAAGTGAAAGTCGGTGGCGAGATTGAGATTGTCGGCATCCACCCGACTACAAAGACGACGGTTACGGGTATTGAAATGTTCAACAAGTCGCTTGACTCCGGTATGGCGGGTGACAACGCTGGTATTCTCCTACGCGGCACCAAGAAAGAAGATATCACCCGCGGCCAGGTACTCGCGGCACCCGGCTCGGTAACGCCGCACACTGATTTTGAGGCGGAGGTGTACATTTTGACCAAGGACGAGGGCGGACGACACACGCCGTTCTTCACCGGCTACAAGCCACAGTTCTACATCCGAACGACCGACGTGACCGGCGAAGTGACGCTACCGGAAGGGACCGAGATGGTCATGCCGGGCGATACGATTACCTTCAAGGTGAAACTTGTTGGACCGGTTGCGCTTGAAGAAAAGCAGCGCTTCGCAATTCGCGAAGGTGGCAAGACGGTTGGCGCCGGTGTGGTGACAAAGATAAACGCATAAGCACGGGTGAGGCAAAGCAGTTCTTCCCGACCTGTTTCGAGAGGAACGGGTAGTAGTGAGACAATGGCAAAGACAAGCACCAAGACAGCTAAAAAGGCGACCAAGACGGCTCTCAAGACTCGGGCAAGCAAGAAGAGAGAGACAACACCTGAGGTGCCGCAACCCCGACGTGTTGCTCCGCAACAGTCGGGGTCCCGACCCCGCTCAACGCGGGCGTCGGGAAAATCGGGCGCTGTGGAGATACCGCAGCGCCTGCGGATACGGGTTCGTGCCTATGAGAACAAAATTCTTGATGCGTCGGTACGACAGATAATGGACACTACGCTCCGCTACAACGCAAAAGTAGTGGGTCCTGTACCTCTTCCAACGGAAACCTCTCGCTACACAGTTAACCGTTCAACGTTTGTCTACAAAGACGCGCGAGAGCAGTTTGAGATGCGAGTACACAAACGGCTTATTGAAATCATTGAGCCGTCTCCAAAACTCATTGACGCACTGACCAACCTCTCCTTGCCGTCCGGGGTAAATATTGAAGTTAAGATGCTCTAGCCCTTGTCTTTTGGAATGGTTCGTGTAGTATAGTTGCCGTGCAATACAGAGAAGCCATGTCCCGCCTGTAGCGGGACCACTGGACGAAACCGCGCTGCGGCGCTGGATGAGTCCAGTGCCGCAGCGTTCGTCATTACCTTACACAACACACATGAAGTTTGCGCTCGGTGTAAAACAGCATATGACACAAGTTTTTGACCAGGACGGGCGTGCTCGTGCTGCAACTATTCTTACAGTTCCTCAAATGATTGTGGCGCAGGTGAAGACAAAAGAACACGATGGTTATGCGGCGGTGCAGGTGGGGACACAGCCCCGACGCCTTAAAACAAAAGAAGGGTCGGGGTCCCGACAGGCTGATGTCTCGTCGGGAAAGGAGTCGCGGGTCAACAAAGCACAACGTGTAGAAAAAGCATTTCAGGCCCTCAAAGAATTTTCAGTGGACGATACGGCCGCTCTCAAGGCGGGAGATGTCGTGGACATCTCTGCGTTTGCGCCGGGTGACATCGTGTCAGTTTCGGCGATCTCAAAAGGAAAAGGGTTCCAGGGCGTGGTGAAACGGCATGGGTTCAAGGGCGGGCCGCGGACGCACGGTCAGAAGCACTCCGAGCGCGAACCCGGGTCAATCGGCATTGGCGGCGTCCAGCGTGTCTTCAAGGGTACGCGCATGGCCGGCAGGATGGGCGGCAACCGAGTAACGATTCGCAATCTCACCGTGCTTCAGATAGACCCGGAGAGCGGCACCATGCTCGTCTCGGGGGCACTTCCTGGACGGCGCGGTACGCTTATTGAGGTGCGTGGGTAATACAAACATGGATCTCGTTAGAAACCAACTAACGAATAGAAGAAAAACAATGGGAGATATGACCACTACAGCGACAAAAAAGAAAATACCCGCAAAGGACAACATTTCTAACGGGATGGAGGTACACGTATACAATACAAGAGGCGAAGAAACAAGAAAGGTGAAACTTCCCGAGCGGGTATTCGGTGTATCGTGGAACGCTGATTTAGTGCACCAGGTGGTGGTGAGTGAAGAGTCAAACAAGCGCACACCGATTGCACATACGAAAGGTCGTGGGGATGTCCGCGGCGGCGGACGTAAGCCGTGGCGCCAGAAAGGTACCGGACGTGCGCGGCATGGTTCACGGCGCTCGCCTATTTGGAAAGGCGGCGGTGTAACGCATGGACCGACAAAGGAAAAGAGCTACATAAAGAAGATAAACAAAAAGATGCGTGCCAAAGCACTCTATACTGTTCTCTCGCGGAAACTCACCGATGGGGAGATTCTCTTTATTGATAAGGTTTTGTTTAAGGGGCCCAAAACGCGTGTGGCGAAGGCGCTCCTCACTACACTTTCTGATATCAAAGGGTTTGAGGGTCTTCGTACTAAGAGACGGAACGCTGTGCTCTTGGCACTTGGTGAGGATAGTCGTGACACCAAGAGGAGCTTTCGCAACTTTGGCAATGTCGGCGTGGAAGAGGTGCGCAATCTCAGTCCGGTGGACCTTCTTACCTATAAGTATGTCATTATTACGGATCCCGAGCAGAGCGTGAAAACTCTTGAAAAACGTCTTACATAACGTATGAAGCTTTTCAGTTTTAAAAAAAAGAAACCGGCCATCCTTGAGGCGAAAGAGGGCAAAAAGCAGTTACGCCGTCCCGGGGATGTCGCCGCTCCAAAAGTTCTGCGTTCTGAAAACGAGATTGAAAGGAGCACAGTACCCGCATCACAGATACCGACACCGATTGCATTCGGAAGTGTTTCGCGGATTATTGTACGTCCACGAGTGACCGAGAAAGCAACAGATCTCTCTCAGAAGAGTAATGTGTATGTGTTTGATATATTACCTCGGGTGACAAAACAGCAGGTGGCACTCGGTATTAAAGAACTCTACGGCATCGTGCCCGACAAGGTACACATTGTTCCCGTACCAGCAAAAAAAGTTCGTGGCCGACGTGGGGAAGGAGGCGTCAAGACCGGCGGCAAAAAGGCGTATGTGTACCTCAAAAAGGGCGATACTATTGAAATCGTATAATCTATGGCACTCAAGAAACACAAACCAACAACCCCTGGACGGCGTGGTATGTCGACCATCTCGTATCGTGGAAAACTCTCGACCCGTCGTTCGCACAAGAAGCTCACTAGGGGGTTCAAGCGCGGCACGGGTCGCAATGCTCGTGGGCGCATCACAATGAGACATAAAGGAGGCGGACACAAACGTCGCTACCGCGACATTGATTTCATGTATTCTAAGAAAAATATTCCGATGAAGGTTGAGACACTTGAGTACGATCCAAACCGCTCAGGATTCATCGCTCTTGTCGTCTACGCTGATGGCGAGCGACGGTATGTGCTTGCACCTAAAAGTGCACGCGTCGGTGACACCCTCGTTGTTTCGGAGAAAGCAAAGGTGTTGCCGGGGAATCGCCTTCCGCTTGGGGATATCCCTGTAGGAACCTTTGTTTACAACATTGCGCTTGCTACCAATGGTCCGGCAAAAATCGTTCGTTCGGCCGGGAGCTATGCTGAAATCATCGCGCAGGATGCCGGCTACGTGCAGCTGAAGATGCCCTCCACAGAGATACGCAAAATCATTGCGACAGCGTGGGCAACCGTGGGTGAAGTGTCAAACCCGGAGTATAAGCTCGTTAACCTGGGTAAGGCAGGACGGGCGCGTTATCTTGGAAGACGCCCCACGGTCCGTGGTTCAGCAATGAATCCTGTTGATCACCCCCACGGCGGCGGCGAAGGGCGTTCGGGTCGCGGACATCGCCGCGCGCGGACTATGTGGGGTAAGCCGTCGGGTAAAGGTCAGAAGACCCGACGTTCCAAGAAATACTCCAACAAGCTCATCGTGTCTCGCCGCAAGGTCGGCAAGAGACGTCGGTAGCCCACATACGTTGACTTTTTGGGGTAATTTGGTAGCATGCTACCACGCTCTTCACGAGCTATTTGTTTTGTCACATGACGCGCTCACTTAAAAAAGGTCCATATGTAGACCCCAAGCTTTTGAAGAAGATTGAGGGAAAGAAGCCCGACCAAGCCGGGGTTGTCAAGACGTGGGCACGCCGCAGCCAGGTCAGTCCCGAGATGGTCGGATTTACCTTCGGCGTTCACAACGGACGACAGCATCTCGAGGTGTTCGTAACCGAGGAGATGGTCGGGCACCGTCTTGGCGAATTCGCACCCACAAAGACCTTTCGTCGACACGGCGGTAAGATGCAGAAAGAGCTTGAGCAAAAACAGCGCGATAGCGAGGTTGCGGCTGCAAAAGCGGCGAAGGTATCCGCCGATGCAAAATCATAACCATGAAGGCAACGCTTTCCAACTACAGACAATCGCCGCGTAAGGTTCGTCTCGTGACGGATCTTATTAAAGGCAAATCCGTTGCCGAAGTACTTCGCATTCTTGAGCACACTCCAAAACGCGCGACTGGGCAACTTGCAAAACTGATTAAGAGTGCGGTTGCAAACGCGGGCGGTGCATCACGCGAGCTTGTCATCACGGACGCACGTGTTGATGAGGGCGTGACACTCAAGCGTGTACGACCGGTTTCCCGTGGCTCGGCACATATCATTCGCAAGCGCACAAGCCGTGTGTCGCTTGCACTTGGGGAACGGAAGGCAGACAAAAAGAAGGAGTAGCATTATGACACATACTGTTCATCCATTTGCACATCGGTTGGGAATTCTCCGCGACTGGCGGAGTCGTTGGTTTGCCAAGCGTGGTACCTACCAGGAATTTCTGCGTAGTGATGTACTTCTGCGCGAATTCCTGGAGAAACGCCTTAAGGGATTCTATGTCAGCTCTATTGAAATGGAACGCAATGAAAAATCCCTGAAAATTTTGGTGGCAACATCGCGCCCCGGGCTCATTATCGGGCGCGGCGGCGAGGGTAGCGAAAAGCTCAAGGCGGATATCATGAAGTTTGTGAAAAAGCACTCGCTAGCAGTGCCGGGCGACGTAAAAATTGAGATAAGCGAGGTCCGCTCGCCCGAGTCAAACGCCGCAATTGTCGCACATATGGTTGCTGAAGGACTTGAAAAACGTATGCCGTTCCGGAGAATTTTGAAGCAGACTGCGGACAAGGTTATGGCCAATCGCGATGTGCTCGGCGTGCGTATTGCGCTTGCCGGCCGCCTCGGCGGAGCGGACATGGCCCGTCACGAGGAGATAAAGAAAGGGCGCATCCCACTCCAAACTTTCCGTGCTGATATTGATTTTGCCAAAGCGCGCGCGCTCATTCCGCAGGACGAGCTTGGTATCAAGGTGTGGATTTACAAAGGTGAGGTTTTTGAAGACATGCCAACCAAATAACATACAACCATGCTCTTTCCCAAGAAAGTAAAACACAGAAAGTGGCAGACGATGCGGAGAAATCCGAGGCGCAAAGCGCTGGCATCGCGCGGCACGGAGGTCTCTTTTGGTTCATTCGGCGTAAAGGCAACGAGTGTCGGGCGCATCACATCCAACCAGATTGAGGCGTCGCGCCGGGTCATACGGCGTGCGCTTGGGAAAAGCGGTTCTCTGTGGGTACGTATTTTCCCTGATCGTCCGTATACTGCCAAAGGCGGCGAGGTCGGCATGGGCAAGGGGAAAGGTGAACCGCAGGGCTTCCTTGTAGAAGTGAAGCCGGGACGCGTTCTCTTTGAGGTTGACGGTGTTCCAGAGGATGTAGCGCGTGAGTCACTTCGCAAGGCAGGAGCAAAGCTTCCGGTCAAGACAAAAGTTGTAGCGCGCGAAGGCTAACTATGGCAAAGGACGATTTACACAAAAAGACGGACGGTGACCTGAAGAAAGAGCTACGCGACAGACAGAAAGCGCTACAGCAGTTTCGGTTCGGTTCTGCAGGGAGCCGCACCCGAAATGTTAAGGAAGGGCACAATCTACGCCGCGATATCGCTCGCCTGTTCACCGAACTCAACGCTCGCCATCGTGTTGGGGGCACAAAGTAATATATGGTAGAAAAAAATCTACAGCCGAATACAGGGAAGGTGACGAAGACACTTCGCGGGACAGTTGTGTCCGATAAGATGCAGGGCACCATTGTTGTGCTGGTGGAGGACTATGTAAAGCATCCCACCTACGGCAAGTATACGAAGCGCCAAAAGCGCTACGCGGTTGACAACCCAAACGGAAGCTACAAGATTGGGGACACGGTTACTATAGAGTCGTGCCGCCCGCTCTCGAAAACCAAAAGTTTTCGAATAGTTCCTTAGTTACACTTTGTTTTAGTTTATTAGTTTATGGCATCGGAGCTTGAGAATCTGAAGATTTACCAAATGGCGAGTGCACTTGAACTGGAAGTATATAAATCAACAAAATCATTTCCCGGGGACGAAAAATACAGAAGTATAGACCAGTTGCGTCGTTCTTCAGCATCGGTTACAAATAATATCGCCGAATCGTACGAAAAACGATCGCTTAAAGAGAGGGTGTATATTTGGGGGGATATTGTTAAAGGCGAGGCACAGGAAACAAAGAACGGATTGATGATGGCCTTACAAAAAGGATTTCACGACAATAAAGATGTTATTGACAGATACACAGAACTACTCAAAGCCGTCAGTGGGTACATTCGTTTTCTCAAAACTAACAGCGAGCATAGTGAGCGGAACCAATAAACTAATAAACTAACGTGATACAGCCACAGACCATTCTGAAGATCAGCGACAACTCCGGCGCAAAAATCGGAAGAGTATTCAAGATTCTCGGGAGTTCAAAACGGCGCTATGCGCGCATCGGGGACACGGTAGTGCTCTCAGTGCAGGTTGCCGAACCGCGTAAACAGGTCAAGAAAAAGGAAGTACTCCACGCGGTAATTGTCCGGCAGACGCAGCCGTTCCGCCGCAAGGACGGCTCATATATTCGCTTTGATGAGAACGCGGCGGTGATACTGGAAAAGGGTAAACTTGAGCCGAAGGCAAATCGTATTTTCGGGCCGATTCCGCGTGAGCTCGGCGAACGCGGCTACCAGAAAATCGTCTCGCTCGCTCCAGAAGTCGTTTAGACACAAGTGTATGCACGTCAAAAAGGGAGACAAAGTGAAGATACTGACTGGAAAAGACCGCGGAAAGACGGGAAAGATCATCCGCGCGATGCCGAAGCGCGAGCAGGTTATCGTTGAAGGACTCAATCTTTCGAAGAAGCACAAGCGAGCGCGCAAGAGCAACGAAAAGGGGCAGATTATCGAGAAACCGATGCCGATACATGTTTCCAACGTCCGAAAAGTCAAGGAGTGAGCAGAGCGAGCGACTAGGGTTTTCAGGATCCAGCCCTTATTTTTCAAGTTGTTTTATTCAATTCAGAAAATAAGGGCTGGGTGGTGATTGTTTCTAAGTTCGTGTACACTCACTAAGAAAAATCAACCATGGGACACACCAAAAAACAACAACAGAAAGCTTTTGAGACACTTAAGGAACAGTTTGCATATACAAGTCCGATGGCGGCTCCCGCTTTGGAGAAAGTGGTGGTGGCTGTCGGCACGGGGTCGCTCCCCGACAAGAACAAGGTGGAGATCATTGAGGACCGCCTTGCAAAAATCACGGGACAGAAACCGGCGCCGCGTCCGGCCAAGAAGTCCATCGCAAGCTTCAAGACCCGCATAGGGCAGATCATCGGCTACCAGGTCACGCTTCGCGGCGCTCGTATGTATGATTTTTTGGACAGATTTTTGCATGTGGCATTGCCGCGCTCGCGCGACTTCCAGGGCGTCAAGCCCTCGGCGCTGGACGAGATGGGGAATCTCACCATCGGTGTCAAAGAGCACACTATTTTTCCCGAGACCTCGGATGAAGAGCTCAAGGATATTTTTGGCCTCTCGGTAACCATTGTAACGAGCGCGAGAGACCGGGAGGAGGCACTCGCATTTCTTGAAACAGTTGGTGTGCCGTTTCGAGCCACTGACACAAAAGGCGGAAAGTAGCTCTTTACTTTTATCTCTCAGCTTGCTAGTATGGACGCACCCCGTTGGGGCATTATTACGCTGTGGAATGGCACCACAGCCCCATTTTTACCTGTTGGGTCGTGTCATTTCGGTGTGGTGTTGATTCAAGCCACCGAGCACTTTGGACTCACCAGTAAAAATGGAGCTGGATGCTCATTTTTGCAGTTGTTCACCAGTTCGCAAGCAAAAATGGCAAAGAAATCAGTCATTGCACGGTCTCAAAAGGAGCCGAAGTTCCAGTCTCGCGTGGTGCGACGTTGTTTTCGTTGCGGACGGAAGCGCGGGTTCATGCGAGATTTTAATCTTTGTCGCATCTGCTTCCGCGAGCTCGCTAACGAGGGGAAAATCCCTGGGGTGCGAAAATCATCATGGTAACTGACCCGATTGCAGATTTCATTGTACAACTTAAAAATGCCGGTGCTGTGGGCAAAGCATCGGTTGGTATTCCGTATTCCAACGTGACGTTTGCCGTTGCGCAGTTGCTCAAGCGGGAAGGATATGTTGATGAAGTATCCAAGCGCGGTAAGAGGGGGAAGAAGACGATTGAGGTTGCGCTTCGCTATGACGATGACGAGCCGCGCATTACGAACGTGCGGCGTGTTTCTAAGCCATCGCGTCGAGTGTACTGGGGAGTGCGTGATATCAGACCTGTCCGTCAGGGACATGGTCTTGTTGTGTTGTCTACGCCAAAAGGGGTGGCCTCTGGAGCGGATGCGCGGAAGAGCGGTGTCGGCGGCGAGGTGTTGTTTGAACTGTGGTAAATATCTCTATGTCACGAATTGGTAAACAAGAACTCGCAATACCTTCCGGCACAACCGTTCGTGTTGAAGAAAATCGCGTTATAGTGAATGGTCCAAAGGGCGAGCTCGCTCGTACTCTTCGTCCTGATGTTGCGGTATCTGTCGGGGGCGATGTGGTGACTCTTACGCCGACGAAGAAAACCAAATTCGCTAATGCTTTGTGGGGCACGTACGCGTCACACATTGCGAACATGCTTAGCGGTGTCAACGCGCCATACGAGAAAGTACTCATTATTGAAGGTGTTGGTTTCAAAGCGGTGGTACACGGAAGTGAACTCGTGCTCTCGCTCGGTTTCTCACACCCCGTAAAACTTACCATTCCGGAGGGTATCGCCGTTGCTGTTGAGAAAGAGCGTATTACGATAACCGGCATTGATAAAGAACTTGTCGGACACTTCACGGCAAAGATTCGTGCACAGAAGAAACCGGAACCGTTCAAAGGCAAGGGTATCCGTTACGAGAATGAAGTTATTCGCCGCAAAGCAGGCAAGAAAGCGGTGAGCAGTGCAGCGTAGCCGTACTACATACTATGCAAAGTAGAACACAACTAAAGACGGCACGACGGGTACGACGCCACAAGCGGGTACGTTCGACAGTGAAAGGTACCGCATCCCGCCCGCGTCTCGCTGTCTTTCGCTCCAATAAATACACCTATGCCCAACTTATTGATGATGTGGCGGAGAAAACTCTGATTGCCGCGAATTCCCGCGGGGCATCCGGAAAGACGGAACTTGAGCGGGCGAAGGAAGTTGGTGCGGTACTTGCAAAGAGGGCATTGGAAAAGAAAATTACAGAGGCTGTTTTTGACCGCGGTGGGTTTCTCTATGCGGGGCGGGTGAAAGCAGTTGCTGAGGGAGCTCGCGGAGAAGGACTCACCTTGTAATACATATGGCAGAGGAGACGGTACAAAAAGACACAGGGAAAGAAACGCCGAAAACGCCAGGGAGCACGGCACAGGGGCGTGGCCGTATGCGGCGCAACACACGACGTCGCACGCCGCGCGAACGAACACGTCCCGAATTTGAGCACAAAGTCATTGATGTGCGGCGTGTCACACGCGTTGTTGCCGGCGGGCGGCGTTTCAGCTTCAGCGTGACCTTGGTCGCGGGGAACCGCAAAGGGTCCGTTGGCGTGGGCATTGGCAAGGCCGGCGATACCGCGCTCGCGATTGAAAAGGCGATGCGTGACGCGAAACGACATATGATACAGATTCCTCGCACCGATACTGACTCAATTCCGCACGAGGTCGGTGCAAAATATGCGAGCGTCCAACTTAAAATTTTTCCCGCTCCTGGCAAAGGTGGTCTCACGGCCGGAAGTGCCGTGCGCATCGTGCTTGAGCTTGCCGGTATTAAGGCGGTTGGTGCTAAAATTCTTTCACGCACCAAAAACAAGGTAAACATCGCGCGCGCTGCCATCCTTGCGCTTAAGAAACTTCCGGGCGCGAAAGACGCACCGGTGGCACACGCGCCGCGAGAGCGAGGGCGCGATCCGGTCCGCCATGCCGGGGGGCAGACAGGCTCACCAGCGTTCGCTAAGTAACATTGGCATGCAGCTTCACGAATTACAACGAAAAACGCCGTTGCGGAGAAAGAAGCGCGTGGGGCGCGGCGGGAAGCGCGGGAAGACCTCGGGGCGCGGGCACAAGGGGCAGAAAGCGCGCGCCGGGCACAAGATGCGCCCGGAAATGCGCGATATCATCAAAAAACTTCCCAAGCGCCGCGGCTATGGTAAAAACCGCGGACGAACGGTAAACCCGCGAGCGCTCCCGCCGCAGGTGGTGAACCTCCGCGATCTCGAGGGCGTATTTGCGGAAGGTGACGAGATAACACCCCGCTCGCTTCTTGAGAAAGGACTTGTGCGCCGTGGACGCGGCGGCATACCTCGCGTTAAGATTCTCAGCGTTGGCGATTTTACCAAACGGTGCAAGGTTTCCGGGTGCAAGGTCTCGGCATCTGCGCTTGAGAAACTCACGAAGGCGGGAACAACTGTTGTTTCATAGTAGTCATGCTGCAAAAACTTAAACTCATCATAAACGACACAAGTTTGCGCAACAGAATTCTCTTTGTGCTTGTGGCGCTTATCGTGTTCCGCATACTCGCTAATATCCCGATTCCCGGCATTGACGTGGTGGCGCTCGGTGAGCTCTTTGCCAATAACCAATTCTTGGGACTTCTCAATATTTTCTCGGGTGGCGGACTCTCTTCGCTCTCCATCGTGATGCTCGGTGTCGGTCCCTACATTACTGCAAGCATCATCATGCAGCTTTTGACCATTATGTCGCCGCAGCTCAAGGCGATGTACCAGGAGGAGGGCGAAGCGGGTCGCCGGAAGTTTGCCCAGTACTCGCGCTTGCTCACCGTTCCCCTGGCGGTGATTCAAGGATTCGGCTTTCTGATTCTCCTCCAACGGCACGGCGTCATTGAGGGTCTCGCGGGGCTTGACCTCGTGACGAACCTCGCGGTCATTACTGCTGGCTCCTTGCTCCTGACGTGGATAGGGGAGCTCATCAGCGAGTACGGCATCGGGAACGGCGTCTCGCTCATTATCTTCGCGGGCATTGTCGCAAGCATTCCGACCACGGTGCGCCAGCTCACGTTCACGTTTACCCCCGACCAGCTTCCCACGTACATTGCATTTCTCCTTGCCGCGGTGGTGATTACCTTGGGCGTGGTCATCGTGACGGAGGCGGAGCGCCCCATACCCATCACCTACGCCAAGCGGGTCCGCGGCATGAAGGTCTACGGCGGCGTGTCCACATACCTTCCCTTGCGGGTTAACCAGGCGGGCGTCATCCCGATTATCTTCGCACTCTCCATTTTGCTTTTCCCGCAAATGATAGTGAATTTTCTCGCCGGGAGCGGGAGCGCCGTCATCGCCACGGTGTCGGGCTTCATTCTGAATATTCTCAACAATCCGTGGGTGTACGCACTTCTCTACTTTATCCTGGTGTTCCTCTTCACCTACTTCTACACGGCGATTACCTTTGACCCGTCCACCATTGCCAAGAATCTGCAGAAGGGCGGGGCATTCGTTCCCGGCGTTCGCCCGGGCGGCTCTACCACGGACTATCTCTCCAAGGTGCTGACACGGCTCACGCTCGTTGGTGCGGTGTTCCTCGGCGTTATTGCGGTCCTCCCGCTTGCCATTCAGGCGGTTACCGGCATTGCCGCTTTCACCATCGGCGGCACGGCGCTCCTCATCGTGGTCTCCGTGGTCATTGACCTCGTGAAGAAGATAGACGCGCAGACAACGATGCGTGAATATTGAGCAAAACAGGAAGGCGAGTGCGCGAGCCGACCATGTTTTGCTACAACCCCGCCCCGCTTTTGCCGCCGCCGATAGGAGCGATGCGGGTGCGAATAGCACATTCCTCTTGCGCGAAGCATCGCTCCGCTGTGGCACTCATTTTTATTCAGCAAACCACGAAACCTGTTATACTTTTGCAAAAGCGGGGCGGGGCTAGGCTCTAACTAAAATCCAACTATGCAGCCAAAAGTATTCGTATTCATGGGGAAGTCGGGTTCTGGCAAGGGAACCCAAGCGGAGCTTCTCAAGGAGTATCTGGAGAAGCACGACGGAAGGAAGGTGCTCTATCTTGAAACCGGCGGGGCGTTCCGCGAACTTGCCTCGCGCGACACGCATACTGGGCATGTGCTTGCAAAAGCAATGGAGACCGGCGACCTCGCCCCCGTCTTTCTCCCCGTCTGGGCATGGACGAGCTTTCTCGTGGACCACTACAGCGGCGAGGAACATGTCATCTTTGACGGACTCGCGCGCCGTCAGATTGAAGCGTCCATCTTGGACTCAGCGATGGAATTTTACGGCGTGGAGCACGTCAACATCATCTACATCAACGTGAGCGACATGTGGGCGCGCGAGCGGCTTCTGGGGCGCGGACGCGGTGACGACCACGAAGCGGAAATCAAGCGCCGACTCGCATGGTTTGCCGAGAACACCGTGCCTGCTCTTGAGTATTTTAAAAAGTACGAACGCGGGCACTTCCACGAGATAAACGGCGAACAGACAATACCGAATGTCCACGAGGACATTCTCAAGGGTCTAGGGTTTAGGGTAGAGGGGTAGAGCGATGCTCAAATCATACAAAGACCTGACGGTGTGGCAGCGCGCTATTGAGCTGGTTGAGGAAGTCTACACGCTCACTAAAGCACTACCAAAAGAAGAAATGTACAACCTCATGTCTCAAATGAGGCGGAGTTCGGTGTCTATACCATCAAACATTGCCGAGGGGTACAAACGGCGCGGGCTTGGCGAGTATCTGCAGTTTCTAAGTATTGCGGACGCATCTGCGGCGGAGCTTGAGACACAGATTACCATTATGAGAAAACAGTATCCTGACCTTGGCTGTACACATGCAGAGCGTCTTATAGAGGAGGTACAAAAGATGCTTTTTGTGCTTATCAAAAAACTTTCCTCTAAACCCTAAACCCTGTACCCTCTACCCTATGAAAGCGACTGAGAAGGAGCTGAAAATACTCCGCGAAGGCGGGAAGCGGCTCGCCACGATACTTCACGAACTCTCGATGCACATCGTGCCCGGGGTTTCAACGGACACACTGAACGGCGAGGCGCTCGAGCTCGCCCATCGGTATGGCGGCGAACCGGCATTCCTCGGCTACACGCCGGGCGGTGCCTCGCGACCCTATCCTGCGGCAATCTGTATGTCAGTGAACGAGGAAGTGGTGCACGGCGTTCCGAACGAACACCCCAAAGTGCTCCGCGAGGGCGATGTGGTGACGCTGGATATGGGACTTGTCCACAACGGGCTTATCACCGACATGGCGATAACGGTTCCTGTGGGAAAGGTTGATGTTGAGACGGCGCGGCTTATCAGCGCCGCGCGCGAGGCGCTCACGGTGGCGATTGCCGCGGCGCGTATCAAATGCACGACGGGCGATATCGGCGCGGTTGTGGAAGCGACGGCAAAGCGCCACGGGTTCTCCACGCCCCACGAGCTCGGCGGGCACGGCGTCGGGCGCTCAGTGCATGAGGAACCGTTTATCCCGAACTTCGGCAAGCCGGGCACAGGGGTGAGGTTTGAGGAAGGAATGGTGCTTGCCATTGAACCCATTATCATTGCCGGCAAAGGCGATATCGTGCTCGCATCCGACGGATTTACCTATGTCACCAAAGATGGCACGCGCGCCGCGCAGTTTGAACACACAGTGGTGGTGACTGATGGCAACCCGGAAATCTTGACACAAGAAGCTTAGACAAGTAGGGTGGAAGTATGGCTGAAGCATTGAGACAAATGCCGGAGGGAGAACCGGAAGAAGAGAAGGCAGAAGAAGCGCCGCGCTCCCATAGCGAAGGCCCCGAGCAGCTCGGCGGCATTTCTGGACGCGACAGGAGGGGTCTGGAGCTTCTCAAGGGCAGACTTGAGGAACGTGAGCGCGATGAAGCGGTTAGGAAGGCAGAGCGCGATGACGCAGAAATCACCCGGTTTCAGAGTGACGTGAAAACGGGCATAGAGAGAATACAAGAGATACAGAAAGTTGAAGCGGATTTGGCAAAAGCCGAGACGCTTCTCCGGCGCATTGACGCGGGTGAGGAAATAAAACGGCATGGTACCAATGAGCCGATACCGCGCGAAGAAGTGGAGAGTTCAATACGAATCAACAAAGAAAAATTGAGAAAATTGGGATGGGACGCATAAGCAAGGATTTTGGAGAGAGAAAAGAATAACATTTATTACTTCGGCTATGGGGTGCATGTGTCGCCCGCGATGATGCGGGCGCTTTTGGGGCGTACACCCAAAGGTGTCTCTGCAAAGCTCCGACATTATCGTTTATACATAGAACCGTGGCATGCGATTCCGCCCGTAGTACAAGCAAAACTCATTGATTACTGGAAACCGAGACGTTTTCAGCGATATGTCATCAGGCGGCGTCGCGGATATGAGGTGGAGGGTATAGCATGGAACATCACACCGACAGAACGGCGAATTATCAGAGAGTGGGATATGAGTGACGGCAGGTGGACGGAGGAACAGGTAGTAGTGGCACACATCGTCGGCGGGCAAAAGATTCTTGCCGAGACAGACGTACGCTCCCTGTGGACTGATGACTTGCTACCGCACTCCAAAGAATCAACCTTTCTCAATAATAAAACCGCGATGCTCATTGTCGCAGAACGTGTGCGGGAGCAGGTTAGCAAGTATCTTTAGTTTTCCAATAATCTTCCTATCATCAGCGCAAGCTCCAGCGCGTCTTCTAGAGCGGCGGTCGGCGCTTCGGTGATTCTCGTCTCGCCGAAAAGGTAGATGTCCTTTGTGATGCGTACGTCGTAGATGACTTTTCTGGAAAGTGACTTGAGCACCCAGTTTGTGCCTGTCGCGGACTCCACGATTTTTCCCGCTTCCTGCTCGGTATCATAAAATATCTGCTGGATTTCAATTGCCTTTTGAGAGTATTCAGTGGGGAATGTGCTCGCGACGACTTCTTTTTTGGGAAGGTTGTAGACGAGCATGCCGGTGAGGTCGGGGTCTTCGTCAACCGCGTGCTGGATGAGCTCGTGTATTTTCTGCTTTTTCATAGGTTATATATTTGGTGTGTAATACGACTCCCCGATTCTCTCTGAATGCGCTCCTGAACAAAAGAGGGGTATGTGGATAGCCGACTCAACTCCCCCACGCCTCCTATTCACAGAGGGGTCTTGCATTTTACGCGCCGATGAGCGTATGGTACGATTGTTTTTGAGATTACCCACAATAATTAGGTACATAAAACCATGGCATCACCAGAAGAAATGTCAGTGGGCGCGACCGCAGGTCAGCCGCCGCAACAACCTGCGGCGCAGAGAGTTGCCGAGGAGGTTGAAAGGCAGGAACCGTCCCCTGAAGACTACAAGGGTTGGCGTGAGGTAGTAGAGGAGTCAACGGCAGCACTTAAAAACCTCCAATGGGCTAGAGGCTCATTTCGTCGTGAATATATAGCTCCTGGAATGGGGGGGATGGAAGTGTATCCGTGGGTATCTGAACTGTCTGCCGAAGAACAGCACCCTGCCCAAGTAGAAGCGCTTGAATTACAGGGAGAAGTTTCAGGATTGCAGACCGAGATAGAAGCACGGCAGAGTAGTTTTACTGCGTGGCGTAAAGAGATGGTCCAAAGATTTCCAGACGCGGTGAGGAAGTATGGGGACGGTGAAGAATATGTTGATGACAATAGACTAACTGATGAGGAGAGAGATGAGTACGAGGCGCTTCGGGTAAAAAAGTTTGAAGCTCTTGACGCTGAATTTCCTCAAACTGCGGACTATAGTCGACGAACGGAGGAATTTTTTAGGGGCATTGAGGAACGGGAGGATACGCTTGAAGGGAAAATAATCTCTGCGCGTAAGCAGCAGGAGCAGGCAGAGTGGCGTGCACTCTACGGTGATCGTCCGATGGAGCATCCTCTTGATTTTATTCGTCGACTTCCGGAAGATAAAAATTTCAAGAGGTATTTCACTGAAGGAGGACAGGCAGAACGAATAGAAGCCATTCAAAGAATTGAGAGGACATATTATCTCAAAGGACCAGCGGCAGCGTTTGCCATGCTTGCTGACCAGGAGAGGACGATACGGGATCTTGGCCTGTTTCCTAATATAAACGGTGTGTCTGATCCGTGGAACTAACAGAGTTGTTGTATTGAGCTACCCCAGCCCCCTTGCTACACTGGCAAGTGATGGAAGAACTCAATCTCACGCCCGAACAGCCGTTTTTGTCTCATACCGACGAGCTCGCGTTTCTGCGCGAGCGCCTGAAACATTTGGAGAAGAAAATTGAATCGGGTGAGCAGGCGCCTTCCGGCGAGGAGCCAGCGCACACGGTGGTCAAAGAGTACACAAAGGTTCCCGCAGAGGCGGCACTTCACAAGACGCTCCGCATTCCCGAGCACGAAGCGGAGGCAATCGTGCTCAACTTGCCGCCCGAGCCCCACGATGTCCGGATGGCGGAATTCCTCGGCGTCTTGCAGGAGCGCGGTGTCAAGAACGCACTCACGGTCGTTGCAAAACTGGACAGTCCGCATTTACAGGACGACTTTCACCGCTTTCTCGCCGAGTACATCAAAGAGGGGTATTCGACACCCGGTATCAAGGAGCGCGAGCCCCTCTACAAGGGGCTCGCGATGGCGCTCTACGAAGTATCTCTGCCGCACCTTGATGCGGAAGAACTCAAGCGGGAACTCAAGCCGCTTATCTCGGCGATGGAGCAGTTCTACGCCGGCATGCGCTCGGTTGCGGGCGATGCACAAGAGCGGAACCACTTCACCGTGGAAATAGCACAACCCGCCGAAGGCGAAGAGGTTATCTTTTATGTTGCCGTACCGAAAGAGCACGCGACGCTTTTTGAAAAACATATTCTTGGCGTGTTCCCTGATGCGCGGGTGACGGAACACAATGCCGACTACAACATTTTCAATGAGGTGGGCGAGGTCTCGGCGTCATACGCGGAGCTCAAAGCGCCCGAGATACTCCCGCTCCGGCTTTATCAGACATTTGATGTGGACCCGCTCAATGTCATCCTGAACGCGTTCTCCAAATTCGCGCACTCCGGCGAGGGTGCCGCAGTTCAGCTTGTGGTGCGCCCGGCGGACGAGTCGGTTGGTGAGCGTTTCAAGAAAGTGCAGGGCAAAGTGCAGAAAGGCGAGCCGCTCAAGGACGCGCTCAAAGAAGAAAGTTTGGCGATGGACTTTGCCAAGACCGCGTGGGAGCTTTTCAGTTCAAGCGATGCCACAAAAAAAGACGGGGACAAAGAAAAGAAAGAGCGTGAGAAAGTGCCGGACGCGGTTGTGCTTGAACATCTCAAGAACAAGCTCGCCACGCCACTATTCGCGGTAAATCTCCGCGTCGTCGCCTCTGCCTCCGACCGCGCTCGCGCAGAGATGATACGGCATGAAATTGAATCATCTTTCAATCAGTTTGAGGAGGGAAGCGGTAACCGTCTCGGATTCACCGCTCTGTCAGGCCGCGCCAAGGATAAGCTCGTACGCGCGTTTACCTTCCGGCTCTGGAGCGGTGACGAGCGTATGACCCTCAACGCCGCGGAACTCACGACCATGGTGCACTTCCCGGCGTCAGAACTTCGCGCGGCAACCCAGCTCAAACGAAGCAAGGCGGGAAGCGCGCCTGCGCCGCTCACGGTCCCGATCGATGGAATCGTCCTCGGCGTCAACCACTACCGCGAGACAACGAAGGAAATTCGGTTCGCACCTGACGATCGTCTACGACACTTCTACTGCATCGGGCAGACGGGTACCGGCAAGACGACCCTCCTCAAGAACATGATCGTGCAGGACATCAAGAACGGCGAGGGTGTCTGTATGATTGACCCACACGGGACTGACATCGGGGACGTGCTCGCGAACGTTCCGCGGGAGCGTTTTGACGACGTGATTTACTTTGACCCCGCCTACACCGCGCGCCCGATGGCACTCAACATGCTTGAGTACGACGCGAGCTATCCCGAACAGAAGACGTTTGTGGTGAATGAGCTCCTCGCGATATTCAACAAGCTCTTTGACATGAAGGTGGCGGGCGGGCCGATGTTTGAGCAGTACTTCCGGAACGCCGCGCTCTTGGTGATGGAAGACCCGGGGTCAGGGAACACGCTTGTTGATCTCTCGCGGGTGCTCGCGGAGAAATCGTACCGCGAGCTCAAGCTCTCCCGCTCCAAGAATCCAATTGTCGTCCAGTTCTGGCGCGAGGTTGCGGAGAAGGCGGGGGGCGAGGCGTCCTTGCAGAACATCGTGCCCTACGTTACGAGCAAGTTTGATGTCTTTCTCACGAACGACATCATGCGCCCGGTAATTGCGCAGGAGCACTCGTCGTTCCAGTTCCGCCGCGTGATGGACGAGAAGAAAATCTTACTGGTGAATCTTTCCAAAGGGCGCCTGGGCGACATCAATGCGAATCTCATCGGTCTTATCCTGGTCGGAAAAATCCTCATGGCCGCGCTCTCGCGCGTGGACGCGCCGCGCGACTCGCTCCCGCCCTTCTACCTCTACATTGACGAGTTTCAGAACATCACGACCGACTCCATCTCCTCCATCCTTTCGGAAGCGCGCAAGTACGGGCTGTCCTTAAACATTGCGCACCAGTTCATCAAACAGCTTGACGAGAAAATTAAGGATTCGGTCTTCGGCAACGTCGGCTCCATGTGCGCGTTCCGCACGAGCGCCGAGGACGCCGAGACGCTCAAAAGCCAGTTTGAGCCGGTGTTTTCAGCGCAGGATATTATGAACATAGACAACCGGAACGCCTACCTGCGGCTTTTGATTCACGGGCGTCCCGAGAAGCCCTTCAATATTGAAACACTCCCGCCAGAGAAAGGCGACCCCGCGGTTGCGGAGGAGCTCAAGGCATTTTCGTACCAACAGTACGGCCGCGACCGCGCCGAGGTGGAAGCGGAGGTCATGGCGCGGTATGAGAAACCAAGACCAGTAGCACCCGCTCCACCAACCAACTAGTAAATTGAGGACTAAATATTGACTTTTTCTAATATTGTACTAATCTAGCATCAGACTATTTATTACTACTTGGCGTCAGACATTTAACGCAACGAATGGCATAATCCATTCGTATGCAACATTCAACATATCGGCGCCTCACGAACCGCGAGCGTGAGGAATTGAGC